>JAGQPS010000523.1 GCA_020426595.1 Planctomycetales bacterium | reverse complement strand
TCCGCGCGCGACCGTGAAGACTCCTTTGCGCGTCGCCACCAAGATGCAATCACTCAAGTGAACCTCGAAACAAAAAAATGAAGCGCCCCCGCCCCTGGCCCTAGGCTGTGGTGCGCCGCCCCCGTTGGGGGCTTAGCAAACCGTGGTTCGACTCTCTTGCACCCAAATCACCTTTTGCTTGGGC
Organism: Planctomycetales bacterium; assembly: GCA_020426595.1. Taxonomy (GTDB): domain Bacteria; phylum Planctomycetota; class Planctomycetia; order Pirellulales; family Pirellulaceae; genus UBA11682. The sequence goes on along the minus strand of JAGQPS010000523.1, from coordinate 2,542 downwards.
ACGAATCGCATCCGTCGGGCTTAAATCAACAGCTCGCCGCGCTAGGGGTTCGAACGACGACGCTACCCGCCGGAGAGGGCTTGCATCACATAGACCTCCGCGTCGCTGGCGACCTCGTCGGATAGTCCAGTTCGGTCGAGCGCTGGCCGGGAACCAATGAATACCGCGATGTGTTTGCGCAGCGCGAACTGATCATCGACAATGTAGCCGCGCAGTTGGGGCTGCTGCTCGAACGCGGCCTGCAACACTTCGAGCAGGCTCGTTCCCTCGACTCGCAGGTCGGGACACGCCACGTGCCGTCTCAGGTTGGGTGTGAAAACGACACGTGGCACGACCATGCTTCTCCTCGGAAACTCGGCTCAACGAGTTCCCGAATATCACGAGACCGCCCCGGCGACCTCGAGCATTCAACCTTGGTTCTTGAAGACCATCACTTGAATGATCGTCTTGGCGCGAGCTCGATCGATCTCGAGCTTGATCATCAAGTTGTCGATGAACTGCTTCTCGTCGTCCTCCACAACGCCGTCGGCCAACACGATATCGCAAGCGTTCGCGAATACCGTCTCACGCAGCTCGGGAGGCACCGCCGGTACCGACAGCTCGATCAGCTTCTCGGGACCACTACGGCGGAGAATTCCCATGAGGCGATCCATCATCGCGCCAAAGCGATTGCCCGCCAGGTTGGAGTACATCTTCATGCGACCAAGCGTCGTGACCAAGCTACCGACCTCTTCTTCGGCGATATGGCCATCGCAAGCTCCGGCCGCCAGCAAGGTTCCGGCGAATCCCTCTTGCGGACCGAACGCTTGAGGAGACAACGACATGTCTTCTCCGAGAACATCATCAAACAGCGACATCGTTGAGAGCCTTGTATTGGGAAGCGAAAGGGTGGTTTCTGCCAAAAGCGGGACTAGCCCTTGTTCTTGATCACCATGACGCGTGCGATCGTCTTGGCGGTCTCCGGTTCGATCTTCAGTTTCGCCCTCAACTTCTCGATGAATTGCTTCTCGTCATCCTCGACCACGCCGTCGGCCATCACGATGTCGCATGCGTTCGTGAACGCCGACTTGGCGAGTTCCGGAGGCAACGTCGCGGTGCATGCGTCGAGCAAGACATCGACGCCTTTCTTCTTGAGCAGCCCGTGCACCTTTTGAATCGCCTGTTGGAACTGACGCTCATTGAGCCGTTGGTAGAGCTTCATCCGCAGCAACGCGGTGAATAGGCTTTGGACTTCATCGTCCGCGATGTGACCATCGCAAGCACTGGCTCCGAGCAAGATGCCGGCGAACGATTCCTGAGGCGAGAGTTTGCCGCTCCCCTCCATGCCGCCGAATAGTGAATCGAAAAGACCCATATAAGAATGCTCCTCACCGAAGTTGTGTTAGGGATCTCTTGCTCGGACCACGAGCTTCAAGCGGGCAGGCAACCACCCACTGAAACCCAATCGTGCGAAAGGCCATAGGCTCCGCGGCAGTCCACGCTCCGCTCCAACATCCAGCTACCGAAGTCGCCAAAACATGGAGTGAGGAGCCCGGGTCGCCGGATTGGCCGACGGTAGCTTCCACCGCATCGCGAAGACCCACCGCGTCGCGAAGACAAAGTGACGTTGAATGACGAGTTGATAAAGACAAGCGAAGCGACGTTTCGCACGAAAATTCCGCGACCGGAATTCGACTCGAAACGTGGCTCGAACCGAGACCGCTGATCGGCACCTCAACGGACCCGCTGGGAACGAGTTACAGCCCCCCCGAAGAACGCCCGATTGTCTCCCGGTTTCATCGCCAATGTCAAGACAACGAACAACGCGTGACTTGCTCGTGGGTCAAGAAATAGCCGAGGGCCGCCCCAGCACGATTGGCCAAGGCGACCCTCGGGTTCCTCGCGGTTTATGAAACTCGGTCAGCCATCCCGCGATTGAAACGCGAGTTCAACTCGAGAAACTGGCGACCGCGATTTCAAACCTTGTTCACTCGGGACTGGGGACGTCGTGGTTCTGTCGAACCTCGGCATGTCCGTTTTGTACGAAGAGATTCACCACGGCGGCATGAGCCTGAATGAGACGAGCGACATAGGGATCGTCGCTTCGCTCGGTCACGCGTACTCCCTTTTCCGTTTCCTCGACCGTCATCGTGATCTGCTCATACTTTTGAAACAAAGCCCGAAACAGCGGATCACGCATGTGGATCGGAGCCGGGTCCTCCACCCGAGTCTTCATGCGCTGAACATGTCGCTTGATCAGCGCGGCGAGTTCGGGATCATCCGCCTCGGTCAAGGTGCGCACGCCATCCTCGAGGTTCTCGACTTCGCGATGGATCTCGTCGTGACGGCTCAAGAGCGCGTGAAACAGATCGCGGTCCTCCTCAAACCGCTCGGTGGGTGTCTGCTGGGGGGCTTGGTCGTCTTGATCGGCCGGCTCGGCGGCGGGAGGCTCGGCGGGAGCCGGTTGGGCACGGCCTGGCAGAGCGGGCTGAGCCGGAGTCGCGGCTTGCGATCGTCCACCACGATACCGACGTCCCAGGCCTCGTCCCTGTCCACGTCCTTG
>JAGQPS010000522.1 GCA_020426595.1 Planctomycetales bacterium | reverse complement strand
CCGGTATGCCACCCACAAACTATCGAGAGTGCACGAGAAACGGAGGAGATTTCGGAGGTCATTGCGTTCGGGCGAGCTGTGATGAGTCGCCTTGGGGTGCGAGCTGAGCCTTCTAGAATTCTAATTGTTGACACCGGCCTTGCAAGAGAGGCGTTCGATTCCGGTGTGTTAACTCCGTATATCGGAATCTCACCCGAAATTATTCGCTCCCCACTTCGACGCACTGATGGTGGTGAATGGGAGTGCACATTTCAGTCCAGAGGATCATTCCATTTGGCGGCCGGAGGAGGAAATCCGGAGGCGTTTGAAACCGGTAGGCATCCCCGCTGTGCATTACCGGTGAGTTCTTCTAGCGCGCCACTTTCTGATGGTTCCATATTCGCGATTCCAAAAAAAGACGGTGCGACGCAGTTGTACGATTATGCTCACGGTACGCTGGTGTCTCAGATAGCGATTGGAGGTCCGGATTTGGAGGACAGGTTCGATGGCTTGGCTAATATTATTTCGATTAACTTCTTTCGCGCGACTCGAGCGACGGGTGATCCCAGAAGGTCAGTTCAAGTGGACGACGGGGATTTCATTGACGCGCTGGAGTTTGCCGGTGACGAATCTCTAAAATACGAAGTTGTTAATTTTAGCATGAAGACCAATGCTGGTGAGTCATTTGCCAACGCGTTTAACGAATTTATTTCAAATAGTGATGGTCCGCTGCTCGTTGCATCGGCGGGGAACGGCAGTGAGGACCTCGATGAAGTTACCACCCGTCATTTTCCCGCCGGCCTAGAAAGAAACTCTCACCTTCTTGTTGTGGCGGGGGGCGAGAGGAACGGGGGAAGTTGGCGGATTTGGCCAAAGTCCGCTCGTTCTATTGATAAAGTTGATATCGCAGCGCCTGCCGTCGGCGTTAGATCGAGGAATGAGGAAGGTGATTTGGTTTGCCTTACCGGGACTTCAGCCGCTGCGCCCCAAGTTTCGTTCGTCGCGGGCGTTTTGTTCGCATTAGGTGAAGTTGAGGTGAATGATGTGCGCCGAAGAATATTGGATACGGCGGATACAGTTTCGGGTTTGATGGATTTTGTTCAGGGCGGAAGATTTTTGAATGTAGCTCGAGCATTGGACGTTTTTAGAGACGTTGTGGTAATGAGACCCGTTAACGGTTCGGAACGCGCTGTGATGAAAGGCAGAGTTGTCGCCGACGACGGGTTGTTTGAGGTTTGCGCAAAAGATGGCCTGTTTAATGAAAAGAGATTTGGGCTAACAAATCTAGTGAGATGGCGTTTGGGCGGCAGCGGGGCCGAGTTTGTGCGATCTATTGAGGGATTGCGGTCGAAATTTGAACCTTGTGCTGCGGTTCCTCGCGGCGAGTTTGGATTTCGACGAGTCGGCAGTGATGAAGTTGAGTCAGTTGCGATGGGTCTGGTTGAAGAAATATTTTTCTCGCCGTTTAGATCGCCGGAGGTCGAGTGGGCCGTTGCTCGGTCCCAATAACGGGTGGCTTCGCATGCGCGCTTGCGGAGATGGTTGCGCTTGGCTGCCGTTCTTACTTGGCATAAGGCACCGTGTTCATGTCGGGTGGCCGGATTGTGCACAACCGGCCACCCTTGCTCCTGGATCAGGAGTGCCGGTCAGGTGCTTCGCGGCGGTCCATGCGCTTCTGCAGCCAATCCAGCACCTCGCTCTCAATCCATCCGACCCTGTTGGGGCCGAGGATGACCCGCAATGGGAATTTCCCGGCCTGCTCCAGTCTCGCGATGTGTTGCGGTGAGTACAGGACCAACTCCTTCAGCTGGCGCTTTGAAAGTAACCTCATCTCGATGTCTCCATGAATGAAGAGCATCGCGATGCCCTGGGTTACGACAATACCCCTGGGTCCGCAGATGCTAGCAGGAGCCCATCAGTTTGAGTAGATGTTCGTCATGCTGCCGCACGGCGTCGCGCATTTCGGGGAGGTAGGAGTAACGGTTGTAGATCGCGGCAACGCCACTGAGCGTGCCGGATACGTGGTTCAGGAGCTTCTCCGTGACGTGGATTGGCGTTGATAGCCGTGCGAGGTTGGAACTAAAGGTCCGTCTAAGATCATGAAGTGTGTAGGGCTTCACGGTAATTACCTCGTCAAATCGCTCCTTCGACTTTCCCCAGCCGTTGAACGACCGATCCTCGCTCCCCCTTGCTGGGAAGAAGGCATCGCCAAAGTCCGGGAGGGAAGCTAAAACAGACTGGGCCAGCGGAGACATAGGCATACGATGCTCCCGCTTGTTCTTGGTGAAGCCCGCCGGAAACACAATAAGATCGTCCTCGACCCAGCTTCGGCGCAATGCCGCAATCTCACCGCGTCTCTGGCCGGTCAGGATAAGAAGCTGGACAATGGAGCCGTATGGATAGCCAACCTCAATTGCGCGTTGGTAGACCGTCGCCAAATCCTCGTCGGAGAGAACATTTGAACGGGTAGTCGTCCGGAAAGTCAGGGGCGGCACAGGCGAGACGTCAATGAACCCGCGCTTCACGCACCAATTCATCATGGCGCGTAGCGCGACAAAGGCGTGTTGCTGTTCCGACGGGGTAGTCGCAAGCCTGTCGATCGCGGCCATGACTTGCGCGCGGGTCAGAGCATCGAGGTTCTGGTCGAACGAGAAGTGTCGATTTAACAGTCGATGATAGCCCAGATACGTGCGCTCCTTGCTGCGGGTTTTGCAGTCCGCGAGATACCGGTCGCGGGCAAGAACGAATGGGAC
>JAGQPS010000521.1 GCA_020426595.1 Planctomycetales bacterium | reverse complement strand
GTGACTTGGGGAGGCGAACTGTTCCGCACGTCACCTCTGAGTCTCGTGGAGTGGCTGGTCATTTCAGCAGCGACATCGATCGTGCTCTGGATCGGAGAGCTCCTCCGCTGGATCCAACGGAGCCAGTCACCGGCGGCCTGACACAGCGGTCGTTGGCGACGTGGGATTTCTCCGCGAAGGGATTGGCTCGAGAGCAAGGGGCACGGGGAGCGGAGTGGCAAGGCGGCTTTCGTGGAGCGAAAGCCGACACTCTTGCGACTTGCTTGAGATAGCGACCGTGCGCATGGCGGCCATTCGCATCGTGGCCTGGAATGTTGGTCCGCCCGTGTTTGGGTGGGCGGTCCGGTTCAGGCCCGGAGCGTCTCCCATGTCGGCTTACGCTCCGTGAATTCTCCCGGCGGAGGCAAAGAGGTTGGGCCGTCAGCGGCGGGCTCGCGACACCGCTCTTCGCGCCCAGTGGGAACAAAAAGAACCATCGACGCCGCGCGGACACAAGTGCCACCCCGTCCGCGCGCGAGCCGATGGTTCGCGACTCGCCAAGGAAGCAGTTCGCATGCCGAATGGGGGCGGGGGGCGCCCCAAGCGGTGCGAATGAATCCGCCAAGCCTGGACGGCTGAGCCGTTTTCCAGCGGGTGGGACTCCCGAGGGGCCCGAATTTTTCAGAATCGCGGTGGCGTGGACGATTCCCTTCTGTCGTTGGCCCAGCCACGCTGGCGGTTGTTGAGTCGCTCGGTGGTGAAGAATTCGTCAAGCCGCCCACGAGATCGTGAAGGGACCTTGCATTGGGATGTCGCCGGCTCATAATGCGGAGCATGAAGACGAACTTTTGGCAGTACCGCTTTAGCTTCTTTAGCTTTCCCGCGCCGGCGCGTGGGGCAGGCGGTTGCTGATTCGTCCTTAGGTGGAATGAACCAAACCCCGTGGCCCAGCCGGTGCCAACGGGGTTTTTTTATTGACCTACCCCGTACACCGGCGGCCCACCAACGGGACGAATGTGGCCTTGGAGTGGCACTCTTGCCACTTCCCGCGAGTCCCAGGAGAAGATCGCCATGATCGTTGTGATGGAAAAGGACGCGACTCCCGAGCAGATCCAGCATATGACTCAGCGGGTCGAGGAGTTGGGGCTCAAGGCACATGTCATTCGCGGCACGGAACGGACCGTGATCGCCGCGGTCGGTGCCGAGCGGGGAACCATGCAGGAGTCGCTCGCGAGCGGCCCAGGCGTGGCCGACGTCATGCCAATCTTGGCGCCCTACAAGGTCGCCAGTCGCGAGCTCAAGCCCGAGCCGACCGAGATCAAGGTGGGCAGCTTCACCTGTGGAGCCGGCACGGTTGGCGTGATCGCTGGCCCTTGTAGCGTCGAGAGCGAGGAGCAAATCATTGCTTCGGCTCGAGCGGTGAAGGCCGCCGGAGCGACGGCGTTGCGGGGCGGAGCGTTCAAGCCGCGAACTAGCCCCTATAGCTTCCAGGGCATGAAGGAGGAGGGGCTCAAACTTCTCGCGCAGGCTCGCGAGGAAACGGGGCTCGCCGTGGTCACCGAGGTAATGTCGACCGACGATGTCGAACTCGTCGCTCGCTATGCCGACGTGCTACAAATCGGCGCTCGCAACATGCAGAATTACCGGCTACTCGAGGCGGTGGGCAAGGTGCCGAATCCCGTGCTGCTCAAGCGAGGCGCCAGCGCGACGATGGAAGAGCTGCTGCTGGCCGCGGAGTACATCCTTAACGAGGGCAATCCGAACGTGATGCTATGCGAGCGAGGCATTCGGACCTTCGAAAGCCACACTCGCTTCACGTTGCCGCTCGCTACCGTCCCTTACCTGCATCAGAAGACGCACCTGCCGGTCATTATCGATCCGAGCCACGGTACGGGACACACGCCGCTCGTGACCGACATGGCTCTAGCCGCGATCGCCGCCGGAGCCGATGGTCTGATCATCGAAGTCCATCCCGAGCCAGAGAAGGCGATGAGCGACGGCTATCAGTCGCTTACCTTCCCGCAGTTCGAAACGCTGATGAAGAAAAGTCGACGTGTCGCCGAAGCCGTCGACAAGAAGCTCGGTTAGGAACGCATGCCAAGCCAGTGGCGGCTGACATCCGGCCGCCGCTGGCCGCTTGGATCACCTGCTCCCAACCTCGCGTCTCCACCCTGCTCAAGGTGACGAATCGTTCCAGCCGTGATCGCTCTGGGCGTTCGTCGATCGCGCCGTGTCATCGCCAATCGCGGCGTGTCATTGTCTCGATCGTGTCGCCCCTTCGCTCGATCACGTTTCGTCGGACAGCCGAGCCATGATCCGCTCGGTCGTCAGATCGGCGTCGCCATTCGTGTCGAATGACACGCGAACAAGCCGCGGTCGATTCGGCGAATTCACCGAGCAACAAGCCGCCGCCCAGCCGCCGATGCTAGGCGGGTCGATAGCCGGTGGTGACGCTGGGACGCCTTCGCTGAATTCCACGATCGCGTCGACGGGAAAGTCCTGGAGCACGCGGGCCATCGTCGCTTCCGATGGCGGAATGCAAAGATAAGCGACTCGGGGATGGCGAATCCAATCTCCCAAGGGGCTCCGAGGCGGCGGAGCTTCGTGGGCCACGACCGACCAGCCCGGTCGAGCCAACGATGCTTCGATGACCGCGCACGCGGCGGGACTTGTGGCGGGCGTGACAAGCACGCAACGTGACGCGGAATGCGGGTTCGGCTCAGCGGCGTCATGCATGATGAATCCAAGCCCCGATGGTTGGG
>JAGQPS010000520.1 GCA_020426595.1 Planctomycetales bacterium | reverse complement strand
CGCGGAAGTGGGACGCTGGTTGATGAGTCGACCTGTCGCCATGAGCTCCAACTTGCACAACGTGTTGTTCTGTCCCGAGGACGGAGTGATGTGGGTGGCGAATGCAAGCCACGACGCGCCCGCCGCCGAACGCCCTTACGTCATGGTCGATCTGCGGGCTCTGCTCGCACGCATGGCAGAACATCGAGCGCAAGTGACAACGTCGGCGCCCTAGGATCGCTCCTGGGTGCGGGCTCGCGAGACGTGAGTGCGCGCGGTACGAACAGTTGGTGGGAAACCGGTGGTACGAAATAGGGCGCGCAAAAGCGGCTAGGAAGCGAGCGAACGGGAGCAAGCGGTCGAGCTGTCATGCCGCTGTCCGCTACCGAACGCCTCGCTTCTCATTGAGAAACTTCATCACGCCAATGCCCACTTCCGCGGCTCGGTTCTGCCCGAGGCTTTCCCGTTGATGGTCACGGCCTCGCAGCAGCAAGGGGGCGACGATACCGGCCGCGAAGGTGGTCAACACGCAGACGGCCACGAATCGTCTCATCGCCGGCGGGCCGGAAATGGTGGCGTACAGCAGAACCGAGAGAATCACCAATAAGACGATCAATCCGTCGATGCCAACGGCGACGTCTATGGACCAATCCGTGTTTCTTGTCAGTAGTACCGCGATGAAGGCGATTGCCGACCGCAACGGGCCGGTCTCATGATTCCAAAGAATCAACGCTCCCGTCCCGATCAATGCTGAAAGCAGGGCGGTGAAGTCTCCATCGACGGGCTCCCCCGTCCTCTCGGCTCGGTACACATGTCGACGAGCCAGGAAATGGAGATACACGCCGAACCCACCGAAATACCATCCCGTGGTTCCCAGGATTCCGGCGAGAGCCGCGAAGGCCATGGAACCTTGAGTGAGTGCCCACAACCCTTCGACCTGCCAGAGCAACCAAAGGAGTAGCGAGACGACGCTACAGGCCAAGGCGAACCAGGCCCAAAGCGTGGTTCGATGGGGACCGAGGCGAGCCGGCTGCTCATCGTTGTTCGGAGGCAAGGGGGTCAGAACGGCCATAATGTGTCGCGGCTTGGAGACCTTTCCGGTAGGGGAGAGGGGGGCGAGTCATTGATGGGGACCGCCGGCAAGGGTAACTTGGCGAAGATCGACTTTGGTTTCAATCTCTAGCAGGTCAGGTCACGCGATGCCCGGAGACGGAGTGTCCCTGAACTTGGATTCGTTGCTCGCTCCTTTTAGTCCTCCGTCGACCAATTTCGTCGATCGGTTGAGGTATTGGGCGGAAGCGATTCCCGACGAATTGGCCTTCATCTATTTGGTGGATGGCGAACAAGAGGAAATACGCTGGACCTACGCCGACCTGGACGCGCGAGCTCGCCGCATCGGGGCCAAGCTCGTCGCCATGGGCCTGCGAGGTCAACGAGCCCTGCTGCTCTACCCTCCTGGATTGGAGTTTGTCGCGGCTTTCTTCGGCTGTCACTACGCCGGAGCGATTCCGGTCCCCGCGTATCCGCCTCGGCGTAACCGCAACATGGGCCGGATCCAGGCGATCTCGGAGGATGCCGACGCGAAGGCCGCGTTGACCGTCCGCGAGGTGGTCGACCGAGTCGACGGGTTGCTCGACGATTCTCCGAGCCTCAAGTCGATTCCTTGGCTGGCCACCGAGGAGATTCCCGAGGAGCTGTCCGGCGACTGGGTGCCTCCCGATATTCGTCCCGACGATATCGCTCTATTGCAGTATACGTCCGGCTCGACCGGGTCCCCCAAGGGTGTCGTCCTCACCCACGCGAATTTGTTGGCCAACTGCGCGCTGATCACTCACGCTTTCGAGATCAGCCATGACTTGGGCTGCGGAGTCTCGTGGCTGCCCACCTATCACGACATGGGGCTCGTAGGGGGCATTCTGAATCCCGCCTACGTCGGCATCAAGGTCGTGTTGATGTCGCCCATGGCCTTCATGGCCAAGCCACTCCGGTGGCTCCAAGCGATTTCGCGTTATCGCGCCCAGATCAGCGGTGGGCCTAACTTCGCTTACCAACTGTGCGTCGATCGGATTTCTCCGGAAGACTGTGAGTCGTTGGACCTGTCGTCGTGGCGAGTCGCCTTCAACGGAGCGGAACCGGTCCGCGCCCAGACGCTCGAGGCATTCGCCAACAAGTTCGAGCCCTGCGGTTTCGATTACACCGCGCATTACCCGTGCTACGGCATGGCGGAAACGACGCTGATCGTGACCGGCGCCTATCGAGACGAACCGCCCGTCGTTCGCTACTTTCACGGTCCCAAACTGGATCAGCAAAAACTCGAGGCCGTCAAGGATGGCTCCGAGTTCGCGCGTCCCATGGTCGGCTGCGGACGCGTGCTGCCGGGCGAGCGCGTCGTGATTGTCAATCCGGAAACGCTGCGTGAAGCCAAGCCGGAACAAGTCGGCGAGATCTGGGTGCAAAGCCCCAGCGTCGGTTGCGGATACTGGAACAAGCCGGTGCCGACCCACGAGACGTTTCAAGCTCGCTTGGCGAGCGATCCCGATGCCGGTGATTTCCTGCGGACCGGTGACCTCGGTTTCATGAGCCGCGGTGAGTTGTTTGTCGCGGGAAGGCTCAAGGATCTCATCATCGTGCGGGGTGTCAATCGATACCCGCAAGACATCGAGGCCACCGTCGAGGCTTCCAATGATGGACTCCGGAACTCTTGTTCCGCCGCCTTCGCCATCGAGCACGAGGGAGCGGAACGCTTGATCGTCGTTTGCGAGGTCGAGCGTGGAAAACGGAACGATTGGAACGAGGT
>JAGQPS010000051.1:7457-22901 GCA_020426595.1 Planctomycetales bacterium | reverse complement strand
AGTTGCCGATGTAAAGGCTCGACTTCATCGAGCAGCTCTTGGGCTCGTAGGTAGTTTTCCTCGGCGACTTCGATCTTGGCTTCCACGACGTTGATGTATGCGGTGAAGCTCGTCAGGTTGTTGTTTTCGCCCCATGCTTCACGAGCCTCCGTCGCCACGCGGTGGGCGGTGGCTATTGAAGCTCGCGCGGAGTCTCGATCACCGCCTCGCAGATGACAACGAGCAGCGAGGGTATGGGCATGGATGCGTAAGGTGAGCGCGGCGAGGACGTTGTCGGGTCCGTCGATCAGTTGGTCGAGGAGCTCGGCTGCTTTTCGCGCGTCGGCGATGCCGTCGTCCGTTCGGTTCACCGTGTAGCACAGGTCTCCGTGTTGCCCGTAGGCTCGCGCCCAAGCCATTTGAATGAATGGAGTAGCACCGTAACGTCGTTCGCGTTCCGCGACCTCGGCGAGTTGACGGTCGCTTACCTCGAGTGCGGCGACCGGGCCTTCGAGCGACTCCACGATGACCGCTTTCGTGTACAGGGAGTCGCATAGCAGCGCTTCCCTGGTGTCGCTGCCAGCAAAGGTCGGCAACAACGCGATCATGTTCAATGCCTGGTCGATGCGTGACTCGGCCATTTCGAGATCGCGCGCGTGGCGATGCAAGTTGCTGCTTCGGTTGAGCAATTGGATCGTGATGATGCGGAGCTGCATGTTGCCGGGGTCGGACTCGAGAATCTCCAAGCAGCGGTCGGTCGCCAAGTCGACCATCGCTATCCGCTCGTCATGGAACTTGGGGAATTCCGACCATTTGTCGTCGGCCAATCGCCTCACGAATTGGTCGAGAACATCGATCGCCAACAAGCTGTTGGCGGTCGCGAGTCGCGTTTGGTCCTCGGCGATCAACCTGAGGCGATCGGCGGTATCCCGGTCGTCCTCGGCTTGCTCGCGGAGAATGTCCGCGTTGTCTCGTTCCAATTCGGCGAGGTCCCTTTCAGCGCCGATCAGGAAGTTCGCGATGAACGAGGCCACGAGAGTCACGAGGACCAACACCGAGACGCCAGTGACCAAGGTGCGGTGTTTCTGAGCCGCGCGGAAGACTCGTTGCAAGGGTGGCTCGCGATAGACGCTCACCGGTTCACCGACGAGCCAGCGATCGAGATCCGCGGCGAGTTCCAAGGGAGTCGCATAGCGATCCTTCGGCTGCTTGGCCATCGCCTTCAAACAGATCGCCTCGAGCGCCTGGGGGATTTGCGGGATGACTTGCCGTGGAAGGGGAAATTGCGTTTTGGCTGCGAATCTAAGGCTTTCGTTCTGAGAGGGGGCCCGATAAGGTGCATGGCTCGTCATGATAGAATACAGGGTCGCGCCGAGGCCAAATACGTCGACCGCTGGCGCGACCAGATCACTTCGTCCCAAAGCCTGCTCGGGACTCATGTAGCTGGGGGTCCCCCTGTGAAGGCCCATCATGGTCGAGTCGACGTTGGTCAACTCTCGCTTGTTCAGTGGAGGATCGTCCTCGATTTCCAGCGGATCATCTTGCCCGACGATCTTGGCCAAGCCCCAATCCACCACGAGAGTCTCTCCGAATTTGCCGAGCATGATGTTGGCCGGCTTGAGGTCTCGGTGAATCACACCTCGGCTGTTGGCGTAGGCCACCGCATTGCAGGCGTCGATGAATGCGCGGATCAAGCGTCGAAACGGTTCGTTGTCGCTTCGAATGGCGGGAGAGGCTGTGCCGCTAAATAGCTTTCGAATTTCGTCGCGTAGGCTCTCACCACGAATCAGCCGCATGGCGTACGAAGGTTGACCATTCGGCAGGACTTCGATCCCGTAAACCGGCACGATGCCGGGGTGCTCCAACCTGCCGGTGGTCTTGGCTTCATTCAAGAATCGGTCGTAGTCCTCCGGGTAGGCTTGTTCCTTGTCCCGAATCTCCTTCAGTGCGACTTCGCGACCCAAATCCCGATCGCGAGCCGCGTAGACTCGCCCCAAGCCTCCTTCACCGATTTGCCGAAGCGGATAGTACCGCCGCTCTCCCTCGAGTCGCTGGGACATTGAACGGTGGTCAACGGTTGGAGCGTCTTCTAGATTGGGTGGCGCGTCGGGATTCTTGCGAGTCGAGTTGCGAGGATGGACCGGAGTCTCGCCAGGGAGCTCGGGCGAGTCGCTTTCCACCTGACTCAATAGCTGCCCCAGCAAGGACTCTAGATGGTCGCAGTCTTTTCGTGAGAGGAACTCGCGCTCGACGAGAAAGTCGGAGAACGATCCTTGTTGGAGCTCCCGCCACTGCTCGATCGCCAGTAGCAGATCACCCGATTTGACATAGGCGAGCTTCACCGCGAGCGCGCCTAGGAGAAAGCTCTCGTCATTCGACATAAGATCCGCGCTCCGATCTCACCCCCGTCTCGTGCCGCCACGAGCAATCGCCACGGCCTGGGAACCATCTTAGCCGCCCCGTCCGCGTGTCGCAAAAGTGAGGGGTTTGATGCGCCGGGGTCGTGCCTTGAGTTGGGCTTGGCCGTTGGAGACGTGCTTTCGCGGAGCGAAAGCCGACACTCTTGCGGTTTGGTTCGCGGTGGCGGCGCGTTTGGATCGTTTACGATTTTTTGTTGCCGCATGTTGCCTCGAGTCGGCGTGTCGCCATTGTCGGCTTTCACTCCGTGAAAGCGAGTCTTGGCGGAGTCGATCGATTGGTGCCCCGTAGACGCCGGCGGTGGTGGTTCGTTTGCGTGGATTACGAAGACGTGCTTTCGCGGAGCGAAAGCCGACACTGTCGCCGCTCCGCCGTTGTGCGAGGCTCGGCCTCTGGCGCGACGCTCCCGGTCGCGGGCCAACGACTGACGCGAGTTCGAAGTTCGACTGCATTAAAGACTTGCCAGAGGGACGTGCTTTCGCGGAGCGAAAGCCGACACTGTCGCCACTCCGCCGTTGTGCGAGGCTCGGCCTCTGGCGCGACGCTCTCTGTCGCGGAGCAACGCCTGACGCGAGTTCGGTGCGCGAACTTGATATCTAGCGATTGGCAGTCGCCGCGCTACGCTTCGCCCTCGAGCATCTCGTGCAGTTCTAGCCAGCGTTCCTCGAGAGGAGCGATCTGTTCGCCGATCTCCGTCACTTGTTGATGGAGTTCCATCGCTTCGTGCGGGTCGGTTGTCGAGAGGAGTTTCTGATCGAGCTCCTTTCGTTGCTCGTCGAGCTTGGCGATTTGTCGCTCCACTCCCTGCTGCTCCTTCCGCAGGTCGCGATCGTTCTTGCGGGCCGCCTTGGCGGGCTTAGGCGCTTCGTGGCCCTTGGTCTTGCCTCGAGCCGCCGCCGCTTCGCGCTCCCCTTCCTCGATCTCCTTGTTCACGCTCCATAGGTATGCTTCGTAATCGCCGCGATAGTTCGTGACGTGACCGTCGCGGACTTCGACGATACAGGTCGCGACTTCCTTCATGAAGTGACGATCGTGGCTCGTGAAAATCACGGTTCCCTGATACTTCTTCAGAGCCTCGGCGAGCGCTTCGATCGTATCGACGTCCAAGTGGTTACCCGGCTCGTCGAGTACCAGAATGTTGTGTTGGCTCAGGAGCAAACCGGCCATGCACAATCGAGCGCGCTCGCCACCGGACAACACCGAGACCTTCTTCTTCGTCGCCTCGCCGCGGAACAGCATCGATCCGGCGAGATCAAGGATCTGCTGCGGTTTGGTACCCGCGGCCGCCACGTACTCGAGATAGTCCATCACGGTCTTGTCCTTGGGCAGACTCGTGTAGACATGTTGAGCGTACGTGCCAACGCTACAGCCATAACCCCAGCGCACGTCGCCCGCGAGTGGCTCGAGCGAACCGACGATCGTGCGGAGGAACGTGGTCTTGCCCTGACCGTTATCACCGACGATCGCGGCGCGTTGACCGTGGTCGATCTCGACATCGATCCCCTTGGCGACCGTGCGGTCGGCGTAGCCGATCGACACGCCGTTGCAGCGCACCGCGGGGCCCTTGCGCGGTTCGACCAGCGGAGGCATGATCCGCGCGCTCGGTTCATCACCAAAGACCTCGATCGTCTCGAGTTTCTCGAGCTGCTTGCTTTTACTCTTGGCTCGCGAGGCGGTACTGGCTCGAGCCTTGTTGCGAGCGATGAAGTCCTCGAGATGCCGCCGCTTGGCGAGTACCGAGGCGTTGGTTCGCTCGTCTTGCTCGCGCCGCGCGGCTTGATGCTCGAGGAAACCATCGATCTTGCCTGGGAACATCGTGAGTCGCCCGCGACTCAGGTCGAGCGTCTCGCTACAGGTCGCGCCGAGGAATGCCCGGTCGTGCGAAACGATCAAGCAGGCTTGGCGGAAGTCGCGAAGGAAGTGCTCGAGCAGAATCTGCGTACGCAAATCGAGAAAGTTCGTCGGCTCGTCGAGCAGCAACAGATTCGGGTCGTGCAACAGCAGCGCGGCGAGCTTAAGACGAGTCTGCCAACCGCCGCTGAGCTCCGAGATCGGACCTTCGAGGTAGGCCCCCTTGAGCTCAAACCGACCGGCGACTTCCCCGCACTTCCAGTCCGGCTGACCGCTGTCGCGCATGAGGTACTCGAGGCCGGTCTCCCCTTTCAGAAAGGGATCGTGCTGCTTCAGGTAACCGAGCCTCAAACGCGGATGAAAAACGACCTCGCCGCTGTCGAGCTCCTCCTCGCCGAGTAGCACGCGCAGCAATGTCGACTTGCCGGCTCCGTTGCGTCCCACGAAGCCAACCTTCACATCCTCCATCAAGGTCAGCTCGGCACCATCGAGCAACACTTGATCGCCATACCGCTTGTGAGCGTTCCGAACCTGAAGCAAGAAAGCCATGGCTCTCCCCAAATACCCGCGAATCTGTACAGGGGGGCCATCCTAGGTCGGGAACGAAAAACGGTAAAGCGGTCGCTCGCCCTCCCCTCCCCGGCTCCTCGCTATTTCAGGCGATCCGCACGGCTCCAGCCACCCGGAACCCGCCGCCCGAACAGCCGACGCGGGTCAGCTCAGGCCGGTCAACGTACTCGTGGCATCGCTAAACCGGTCGGTTTCGACACCCATCGCCTGGATCGTCGACAGCCAAGCATTGGCGAGCGGCGGATGGGATTCACTTTCGAACGCCAAGTGTTGCCCATGGCGGAGCCCCAGGCCGGTTCCGCCCGCGATGAGCAGCGGCAAGTTCTTGGGCGAATGGTCGCCCGTCTCTCCGGAGTTCATCCCCGAGCCAAACACGACGATCGTGTGGTCCAGCATGTTGCCGTCGCCATCCTCGGTCGCCTGGAGGAAATCCAAAAAGCGGCCGAGCCGACCCAGATGGAATCGATCGATCTCGCCGAGCTTCGCCAGCATTCCAGCGTCGCCCCCATGATGGGACAGCTCGTGATGATTCTCGCCACCACCGCCGTAACCACCCGCCTCGCGAGACCATTCGTAGGCAATCACCCGAGTCGTGTCGGTCAGCATCGCGAGATAGGACAGCTCCATCATGACGTCGATCCACATCGGTCGGTCATGGGCATTGCCGGGCTGCATGCTCAGTTGCAAGTCGGTCGGCGGTACTTCCGGCTTGGGAATGTCGATCCAAGCCTCGAGTCGCTCCACACGTTGTTCGGTCTCTCGCACACTCGACAAGTATTCATCGAGCTTGCGCTGATCGGCGGCGCCCAGTTGACGCCGCAACGCGTTCGCTTCGTCGAGAACATCGTCCAAGATCGACCGCTTTTCGGCGTACCGCCGTAACGTCGCGGCTCGATCATCCGCCGTGTCGGGTACGAATAAACGCTCGAACAATCGGCGTGGAGAATTCTCGGCCGGGAGCGGCGTGCCGGAGCGATCAAACGAAAGCGTGTGGCTGTGTCCAGCCGAGCCAGTGCCCGATTGATCGGACAACTGGAGCGACGCGACTCGCGTTTGCTGCCCGTGGTGAGCCGCGATGACTTGATCGACCGACACCGAGTTCGTGTAGTCGCTCCCCGGTACCGCGCTCAAGTCGGCCCCGGTGAGCCAGGTGTCGGCGCCGCTGTGGCCACCGGTGGCCGCGGGATGCCCGAGTCCGGTGAGCACCGTGAACTGGTCGCGATGTCTCGCCAGAACTTCCAGGGTCTTCGAGAGTCCGTACTCCTGGCCAGCTCCTTGGGGCATCCACTCCAGAATGTTCACCCCGTTGGGCACGTAGCAGAAGATGATGCGCGGCTGCCGAGCCAACGATCGTTCCCACGGCTTGAACTTCGACGGTTCCGCCCAAGCCGAACGAGTCATCAAGCTAGGCAGCATGGCGTCCAGCAGCGGCAAGGCGACCGCGGCACCCGTGGCTCGCAACACGCTGCGACGCGACATGCGTCGCCTAGATGCATCAAACAAGGACATGGTTCGTTTCCTGTCGAGGATTCTCGAGTCAGCGGCGCGGCGACGCCGGGTCCTTCGGTTACTTCGTAACAAACGGCTCGGACGATGCAATGAAATGGATCAGAGCCCGCAAGGAATCCTGGCCGGGTTGTTCGAGGCTCTCAACGCCCGCCTCGACATATCGCGTATCCGCAAGGCTCAGTTCTCGCCCCAGGGCGTAGGTCATCAACTTGCGAGTCAAGCAAGCGTGAAAGATCGAGCGGCGCGCCATCAACGCATCCTGGAGCCCATCGACACCGACGATCTCGGTCCCATCCGGGAGACGTGAACTCGCGTCGATCACTGGATCGTTGGGCGAGACACGGCCTTTGTAGCCAAAACCCTCCTGGTCGCGCCAAGCTCCCGCCGCGTTGAAGTTCTCGAGCGCGAAGCCGAGCGGATCGATCCTCGCGTGACACCGCGCGCACTGCGGCAGCGTACGGTGAATCTCGAGCCTTTGCCGGACCGTCGCCTTGTCCAAGCCAGGCACCGTGGGGCCAATCTCGCCGGCATTGGCGACCGGCAATCCCGGTTCGATCCCCAGCATGGTCTCCAGCACCCACACACCCCGCTTCACGGGACTCGTCCTGGTGCCATTGCTGGTGACGGTCAGGATCGATGCGTGGGTCATCACGCCACCGCGCCGGACGTCGGGAGGAAGAGGCACGCGCCGAAATTCATCTCCGCGGACGCCAGGGATACCGTAGTACCGCCCCAGCCGCTCGTTGATCATCACCCAGTCGGTTCGCACGAACGTCGACAAAGGCAGATCGTTACGAAGCGCTTCGCGGAACAGCGCCAACGACTCACCCACCATCGACATCTCCAGGTGCCGATCGTAGTGCGGGTAAAGATCCTCCGCCGGTGGATTAGCGCCGACCTCTCGCAGTCCAAGCCACTGACTCGTGAAGTTCTCGACCAATGCCTCGCTGCGCGGATCGCCGAGCAACCGATCGATCTCGGCGTGCCACACCTCGGGCTCGAGTAGCGAGCCATCGTCGGCCAACCGCCTTAGTTGCTCATCCGGCATCGAGCTCCACAAGAAGTACGAGAGTCGCGCGGCTCGTTGATGCGCGGTCAGGCGTGACGCATCTCCGGTTTCATCGGTGGTTGGCTCGACCAAGAACAGAAAGTGGGGCGAGATCAATGTGGCGACGAGCGGCGCCTTGATCGCTTCGATCCAAGGTTCGCCCGCTTCGATGGCCCGATCAAAATGGGCGAGCTTGGCGCCGACTTCATCGCCAGTCACGGGGCGACGAAAGGCTCGGTTCATGAATCGTTCCATGATCCGAGCGGCGAATGCTCGCTGTTCGTCGGGTGGTAGCTCTTCGATGTTCGCGGGAAGCGAGTCTCCGAGTAGCAACCGAGTGCCGCGCGGCGGCCAAGCCTCGTAAACCGGCCCTTCAAGTTCGGCCCAGTCGATCAGCAACTCGGGACGCGCGAAGTCGTCACCGGTTTGCATCCAAAAGTTCTCGAGCACCCGCGGGATCGAGTAAGCGTACTCCAGCGAGAAACCGGCTCGCTCCGTCGTCATCGGCACGCGGACTTCGTAAATCGCGAGGTCGTCGGGCGAGGCTGGCACGTCGAACTCGGCCACGACCGCCGGTTGTCCACCCAACGACCGAATCACGCGAATGCGAGCCGGACCATAGTCGTACATGCCATCCGTGCGGAAATGCTCCAGGTCCCGCTCGTACTGCTCGTGAAAGTGCCGTTCGGCGTCGGGCCGATTCGCGATGTCTCGGTCACGCCGTTCGGCCAAGTAATGTTCGGCCGAGGCGATCACGGCATCTCGGTCGGGAACAATCGAAGCGGCCCGGATCCGCAGCACGTACTCGCCGCCATGCTCGAGCTGAAAATCGCGAATGCTGATGGACCGATCCCAGCTTTCATGGTGGATGCGCTTGAGGCCATCCTCGACGGCGTTGCGACCACCATTGACGATGACTCGATTGTCGCCGTAACGGACTCGATTCGAATCGCTGTCTCCGGAGTCGACTTCAAATCGCCATTGAATCGCTGGAGGCTGCTCACCAGTCACGAGCGCCGCGTCGATGATCTTGCGAGCCGACGCGTGGTAGAGCTCCAAATGAAGCGGCGATAACGAAAGCGCGAAGCCGTTGTTGTCGAAGCCTCCGGCACTTGGATCTTGCGGCAGGCCCGAGATATCAAAGTCGACTCCGGTGAGATCGCGAATCGTGTTGCGGTATTCGATTCGATTGAGCCGCCGCAACGTGACTTGGGAATCGCGCGATACCTGCTCGGCCAAGGCGGCTTGAGCCGTGACCCAATCGACGACCTCTCCGACCAACTCGACGGCGGGCTGAGGCGAATCCTCGGGCGGCATGCTGTGACTGTTGAGCGCGTTGACCACCTCGCCCCACCGCTCGCGATTCGCTCGATCACTCAAATCGGCCGTGAGGTCGCGATCGACACGAAGCTCGGCTTGCGCGTCGTCGGGTCCGTGACAATCGAGGCAATGCGTGGTGAGGAACGGGAGAACCCGCTCCTGGAATCCCGCTGAGTCCGGTTCGAAACGCGGCGTTTCCTGACCCACGGCGACTCGTGCGCTCAGCAACGCGCAGCAGGCGAGTCCCATCCAGAATCGTTGACGCGGAAACGGAAAACTCGCGAACATCTCAATTCATCGCCCAGGTAGTGCTCGTGCGGTCGCCTCCCGGGGCGACTCCTCGCATGCCTTCCATAAAGCGATGTTCGTCGCTTCGGTGGTTGGTCTTCGTCTAGGACACGATAGCCAAAAACAGCGGTCCTCGCACCGATCGGGAGAGGAACCTGCTCGAAACCGTTCGCCGCCAAGTCGGTGGGGGTTGAATTGGATCGGGTGATGTGAGTTGATGACCCTAGTTCGACCCACACCTTCTTCGCTCCCCCGCAATTCCACGTGAGGACATCCCATGCGCCAGTGGTTGTTGGCAATCGTTTGTTTCGGAGCGACCGCTTGTTTCGGAGTGACGGGGGGCGTCGCCTCGCGTGCCCTGGCGGAGGACCCGGTCGCGTTTCGAGCCGAAACGATCGACGATTCCGTCGCGATTGGTTACGGAGTCGCCGCGGGCGACGTCGATGGCGATGGGAAGCTCGATCTGATCCTGGCCGACAAGACGGAATTCGTTTGGTATCGCAACGGAGATTGGCGACGATTCGTCTTGGCGCGCGATCTGACCGTGATGGACAACGTTTGCCTCGCGGCGCGCGATATCGATGGCGACGGGCGCGTCGAGATCGCGGTGGGTGCGCTCTGGAACCCGGGCGATACCGAGAACTCCGGATCGGTGCACTATCTCATTCCTCCCGACGACCGAACCGAATTGTGGGAAGCGGTCGAACTGCCGCGTGAGCCGACGGTGCATCGCATGAAATGGGTGCGACTCGCCCCACAACGATTCGCGCTTGTCGTGGTGCCGTTGCATGGACGTGGCAATCGCAACGGCGAGGGAGCTGGGGTCAAGGTGCTCGCCTACGAGCCACCGGCCGATGTGCGTGAGCCCTGGACGTTGAGCACGGTCGATGAGTCCTTGCACATGACGCACAACTTCGAAGTCATTCCTCCCAGCACCGAGGATGGTCCGGAATCACTGTTGATCGTCGGCCGCGAGGGAGCTCGCCTGAGCCGCTGGGATGGTGAAGCCTGGCAGTCGCAAGCGATCGATCGTATCGAGGGAAGCGGTGAAGTACGCGTCGGCATGACCACGCCGGGCGAGCAATTGATCGCCACGATCGAGCCAATGCACGGGGACAAGCTGGTCGTCTATCCGGTGCTCGGCGATTGTCGCGGCTCGGATTGGAGCGTCGCCGATCGTTGGGTTATCGACGACAGCTACAACGCGGGACATGCCGTCGCCATCGGCGACTTGTTGGGAACGGGAGCCGATCAGATCGTCGCCGGATGGCGTTTGCCGAACGCCGAGGGGAAAGTAGGTCTCAGGCTCTACTGGCGCGTCGCGGACGAGCGATTCGAATCCATGTGGATCGACGACAACACGATGGCGACCGAGGACGCGATTCTCGCGGACCTGGATGGTGACGGAGACTTGGATGTCGTCGCGGCGGGGCGAGCGACGAAGAACCTCAAGGTCTATTGGAACCTCCGCGACGAAAACCCGGCACGATAGTTAGAACTCGTCCTTGCCGGTGAGCATGAACTCCAGCTCGTCCGCGCGCTCGGCCACTTGTTGAATGCTGTGGCGAAGTTCCGCCGCGTCACAAGTGGCTCGCGGGTAGGAGTTCATGACGACGAAGTGAGGTTCCCCATTCACTTCCTGGATCGCGACGGCGCCATGGGAGAGTCGCGAGTTGATCTCCAGAGCCCGTCGAAAATAGGCCGCGTCGATCGGTCCGCCCACGCTAAAGATGCGCACCAGGGAGATGTTCGATTCCTCGCAGGGAGCGACGTCGACCAAGACGCGTTGCTGGCGACCACCTTCCAGGTGGACGGTGACGATTCCTTGTCCGCCCTCTTCCCGATAGTCGATTGGCAGGCCCGTGATCGCTTGTTGGATGAGTCGATCGAGTGGCCGCAACAATCGTTGGCACTCATGGATCGCTGCCAGCAGTTCCGTACCGGTGGCGTACCGCTCCTGGGCATCCTTGGCGACGCACTGACGCAGCAGTTCGAGGACCTCCACCGGTACGTGATCGAGCTTGCTCGAGAGTTCATCCCAGGTGGTGTCTTGGTGGAGCTTGGCGATGTCGGTCCATTTCGAACCACGAAAGAGAGGAGCTCCGGTCAGGCACTCGATGAGTGAGATCCCAGCCGCGTACACGTCACAGCGTGGCGTTGGTGTGACTCCCTGAAACAACTCAGGAGCCATGTACGCGGGTGTCCCGGCAAGTCGAGTCTGCTCGGCGTCGACTCGTTTGGCGAGGCCAAAGTCCGAGAGTTTCGTTAGCCCATGATGGCTCACCAAGACATTGCCCGGTTTGAAATCTCGGTGGACAAAGCCTTGTTGGTGAGCGGCGGCCAGTCCGGCCACCGCTTGCGAGACCATGTGGAGCGAGTCGGCGATCGAGAGCGTTCGCGAAAGCGCTCGCTTCGACAGGGGCTCGCCATGCACGAACTCAAGTTCGACAAAGGGCTGGTGGTCGACGGTTCCGACGTTGTGCACGGTCACCACATGCGGATGCACGATCGAGGCGGCCGCGCGAGCCTCGTCCATGAACTCGTCCAGCGACCGAGCATCGCTGGTTTGCTGCGAGGGACACAACACCTTGATAGCGCACGGACGGCGCAGACCAAGATGAGTCGCCAGAAAAACCCAGGCCATCCCGCCTCGACCGAGTAGCCGCTCGATGTGGTATCCGCCAAAGCGGCGCCCCTCGAGTTCCTTGGCAAGATTGACCTCGGCCGAGTTGGACGGCGGACGAACTTCGTTCTCCACCAACGTGATCGGCGCTTGATGCAGGCCGGGCGTTCCGAGCTTGAGAGTCGCGCCACTTTCGAACGCCAGGCACTCCGGGCAAGTCAAGTCGGTCTCGACGAAGGTTGCGTCGCTTGCCGTCAAGTCTCGTTCTCGACCGCATTGCGGACAGCGAGGGTGCTTCATGAAACTCACAATGCGCGATCGAGGGAGGGATTCTTGGGAGCTTGGCAAGGGTCCCGACGGAGACTGGACGGATGATCCGCGAGCCACCAACCTACTGCGTTCAAACGCGCGCAAAAAGACCGCGCGCCCACGGGGCGCCGCGAAAATCGAGAGGTTACCAGGATGCTCCTGACGGGCTCCATCATCTTAATCACCGGCGTCATGATCACCGCGATCGCGCTGTGGCGATCTCAAGTCGATTTTGGTGACTCCGCGACCTATTCAAAGTCCACCGCGATATGGATGACGACCTCGTGGGGCGGCAGTTCACGCAGTTGCCGCAAAGCACGGATTCCATCATGGGTGTTTGGATCGACGTGACGATGATCATTCTGGGTGTGCTCGTCACTGGATTGGGAATCTTGCCGTGGTTCTAGGTTCGCCGAGTGCTCCCAAGAACGTCGAATGATGGGATAACCTACCGAGCAAGACGAAAAAGACCGCGGATGTTGGGTGCAACATCCGCGGTCCAGCAAGTTTCATTCGTCGTTGGAGCGCGGCGGCTTTGTTAGTCGACCGTTCGCTCGCGAAGCTTTGACGAGTTGCTATTCAGGGAAGAGTCGAAGGACTCCGCCGATCACGAAAGCGGTTTCGTTCTGCGCGTCGACGTTCTTGAGCATGACCGAATACGAGGCTCCGTCCTTGAATTCACCATAGTACTGTGGGAAGGAGTCCTCGGCGGTGTCCTCGCCGATGGTCGTGTCGCCCCGCATCACGAAGATGTCGATATCGACGTCGTCATCGTTGCCTCGTCCCAGCATCACCGCTTGGCCCTCACCCGGAATGACGTTGGTCATGGTGAGGCTTTCACCGCGAGGCAGTACGCAACCCCAGATGCCCGCTTGACCATCCTCGGACAAGAAGCCGACCGTGTTGCCCCTATCTTCCGCCACCGACACGATGCCGTTGCAGTCCCGGAAGAACTTGCCAGCCGCGTCGACCGCTTGCTGCAACGGAATCTGGTAACCACCCTTGCGTAGCACCGTGAAGGCGCAAAACGATTCGATACGAGCCTCGAACAACTTCACGCGAACGCGGTACTCGCCGGTCGTGGTGGGAGTCCACTCGATCACGCCAAGCCGATCCTCCGAGTCATCCTTGATGACGACGTTTCCCTTGGAGTCGAGAATCTCGACGTCGATATCGCTC
The DNA here is from genome assembly GCA_020426595.1 of Planctomycetales bacterium. Classification (GTDB taxonomy): domain Bacteria; phylum Planctomycetota; class Planctomycetia; order Pirellulales; family Pirellulaceae; genus UBA11682. Next base: position 9,807 of record JAGQPS010000051.1, on the reverse strand, counting down.
GCGTCCTCGTCACCACCCGCCACGATCGCGTACTCGATCCCCTTTTCGAAGCGACGAGTCATCGTGTAATTGCCTTGCGGTTGGAGCAGCACTCCGACCATGCAAGCGCCTTCCGCGTAACCGTATTTCAGGTCACGCTGCAGCACGTCCGCGGCGTCAAGCATTTCACCGACGGCTTGAATCATGTACTTGCCCGGCACCCACTCCGACTCCTCCTCCTGAGCCATGACTTGAAGAGAGTTCGAGGCCAGCAGCCCGGTTAACAACATCAATGTTCCGAGCCAACGAAGAGGACGGAGTTGAGACATGCATGCGCTCCCAGTCAAAGAATCTTTACCCCTTAGGCGACAAGGTGAGAAATCGTCGCCGACTCATTGTCCTACACCGACCACAGTCCTGTTCGCCACATTCAGCCGCCAAAAAACCTAAAAAAGTGGCCTGTGGGGGGATGCGATCGCGCGCCAATTCGATGCATTTTCGGGGAGGCGGTCGACGCGGGAAATGTCCAGGCTCGGTCGATCATCGCGAACTTCGCGTCGCATGAGACTCAATCGCTTCGATGACCCAATGCGGAAGCGATCGTCGCGAGTCGCGGCAGGAACAAGCGTGACGACTAGGTCGTTTCGGTCGTCTCCGCCGGGGGGGCGATCCCGGAGCCGACTTCGGTTTGCATGCGAACCATTTCTCGATAGCGACCGTTGTGCCGCACGAGTTCGGCATGAGTTCCTTCTTCCACGATGCGCCCCTCCTCCACCACGACGATGCGATCGGAGGATGCGATCGTGCTCAGGCGATGAGCGATGACGAGACAGGTGCGCGAGGCGAGCAAATCCGCGAGCCCCTCTTGGATCGCTTTCTCGCTGGCCGTGTCGAGATTGCTCGTGGCCTCGTCGAGAATCAGAATCGCGGGGTCGGCCAACACCGCGCGGGCGATCGCGAGTCGTTGTCGCTGGCCACCGCTGAGCTTGACTCCTCGTTCCCCGATGATCGTCTCGTACCCTTGCGGCAGTTGACGGATGAACTCGTCGGCATGAGCCGCTTGGGCGGCTCGAGAAACCTCCTCATCGGACGCATACCGGTTGCCGTACCGGATGTTCTCGGCGATCGACCCATCGAACAGGAAGACATCTTGTTCGACGATGGCCAAGGCCTGTCGATAGCGGTCGACGTCCAGCTCCTTGAGGTCATGACCGTCGACGCGAATCGTCCCTTGGTTCGGGTCGAAGAACCGGGCCACGAGATTGCAGAGCGTCGTCTTGCCCGCTCCGCTGGGGCCGACCAAGGCAACGGTTTCGCCAGGGCGCACCGTGAGGCAAACATCGCTAATCGTGTCGCTGTCGGCGCCATCGTAACGGAACGATACGTGGTCGAACTCGATCGCTCCTTCCACCTGTTTCGGATCGATTCGCAAGGTTCCGCGATGCGGCTCGAGTTCGCGCGGCTCGGCCAGCAAATCCAGGATGCGGTCGAGGCTCGACAATCCCTCCTGGAACTGAGCCGCACTGTTGGCCAGGGTGGACATCGGTACGAGCAACATCATGAGAAAGGCGAGGAACATCATCAAATCGCCCAGCGACAACGCGCCCGCCAGGACTCGCCAACCGCCGAACAGCATCAATGCGGCCGTGGCGACGGCGATGAACACACCCCACATCAGTTCGATGGCTCGCGACCACCACCAGACCCGCAGAGTCTGGCGTCCAATCAAGTGATTCATGCGCATGATGCGAGACGTCTCAACCCGCTGACCACTGAATCCTCGCACGATGCGCACGCCCGCGAATGTCTCGGTCATCACTCCGTCGGTTCGTTCGCGCACCGCTCGAATGCGACGATGTTGGGGACGGATCCGGGCGATCCAGGCACGGTGAGTCGCGTAGACGACCGGGATCAACAAGAGGGCGCCCAGCAGCAACTTCCAATCGACCCAAGCTAGAACCAGCAGGCTGCCGACCAACTGAACGATGGCGGCCCACGGATTGTAGAGCAGCCCAAAGATCAACGAACCGACGCTGCCGGCATCTTGCCGAATGAGACTCGTGGCTCCACCAGACTTGAGTTTTAAAACCTGAGTCAGGGGGAGTTGCATGATCTTGTGAAAGACGCGTCGCCGCACTTGCAGTTGGACGCGAATCGAGATGAGCGTCGCGCGCCAACGACTCCACAGCTCGACGATCGACTTGACCAACGAAACGCCAATGACCGTCAAGACGATCGCGAGGAGCAAGGCGTGCGGTTCGCGAGGCACCCACGCGGGAACATCCGCGGGGAGTGGCTCGCCGCTTAAGACATAATCGATCAAGAACTTGGTGGCGGCGGGCGGCACCAGCGCGAGCAACGTGGTCCCGGT
>JAGQPS010000051.1:3758-7357 GCA_020426595.1 Planctomycetales bacterium | reverse complement strand
GGCTCGCCGCTTAAGACATAATCGATCAAGAACTTGGTGGCGGCGGGCGGCACCAGCGCGAGCAACGTGGTCCCGGTCAGGGCGACGAGAGCGGTCGCGACTCCCCAGTGATGGCCTTCGATCAAGGAGAAGAATTGTCGAATCAGCTGCCAGGCCGATCGCTCGCGTTGCTTGTTGCCTCGACCCTTGTTGCCAGGAAGTTCAGGGCGAGCTTCGGGAGTCTCGTGCTGCAACTGCTGAAACAGTCGACGACTGTTGGGAGGACGATTCATCAACGAGGTCCGTGCATCGGCGGATGCCATCAATGGTGCGTACGGGTCAACCAATCGAATCGTAGGCGCGAGCCACCAACTCCACAAGCTCTAGCCCCTGGCCTGGTTAGCCCGTGGAACGTGGCATTCGCCAGCGGGCCATGGGGATCCGATCCGCCAACCGAAATCCGCCAATGGCGATTGCGGGATGCGGCTCGGTCGTTTTAGGATCGACATTCTGGGGTTGGCGCCCTCTGTGTCTCACCCAGTTCCCCTTACGGTCTTCGAGGCTCGACGGACTTACCATGGCTCGCTTGCTCCACGAAGACGAAGCGCCCGTGTTCTCCATTCGGGGAGTCACCAAGATTTACCAAATGGGTGATCTTGAGGTGCGAGCTTTGGCCGGAGTCGACCTGGACCTCTATGCCGGCGAGTTCGTCGTGATCCTCGGTCCGTCGGGGAGCGGAAAATCGACGCTACTCAATCTGATTGGCGGACTCGACACTCCCACCGACGGCCTGATTCGCTATCGCGACCACGATCTGAGTGGTGCCAGCGATCGAGAACTGACTCGGTTTCGGCGGGATCACGTCGGTTTCATCTTTCAGTTCTACAACCTGATGCCTGGACTCACGGCCCTGGAGAACGTCGAGCTGGTCACCGACATCGCGGCCCAGCCAATGGAGGCGAGCGAGTCACTCGCGATGGTTGGACTTGGTGATCGCTTGAACAACTATCCGGCTCAACTCTCGGGTGGTGAGCAGCAACGGGTTTCCATTGCTCGCGCGATCGCCAAGCGTCCCGAGGTGCTGTTGTGTGATGAGCCGACGGGCGCTCTCGATGTCCGCACCGGTGCTCGCGTGTTGGATGTGATCGCCGAAGTCAATCGGACTCTCGGGACGTTGGCCGTGGTCATCACTCACAACGCGGTGATCGCCGATATGGCCGACCGCACGATTCGGCTATCGGACGGTTTGATCGTCTCGGAGCATCGCAACGAGCACCGACGATCAGCCAGCGAGTTGGTGTGGTAATGGCGACTCTCGATCGAAAGCTGTATTCCGATCTTCGCTCGATCGCCGGTCAGGCGATCGCGATCGCGCTCGTGCTCAGTTGTGGCATCGCCACGTTCGTGATGTCGTCGAGCATGGTGCAAACGCTCGAAAGCACCGGTGACCGTTACTACGCCGACCAGCGTTTCGCTCATCTCTTCGCCCATCTCACCCGCGCTCCCAAGACGTTGGAGTCGCGATTGGCCGCCATTCCCGGAGTCGCGGCGGTTCAGACTCGTGTCGTCCGTTCGGGCCAGGTCTCGATGCCGGGATTGGACGAGCCGGCTAACTTGCGATTGCTCAGTTTGGCGGACGATCCGGGACGGGAATTGAACCAGATCTACCTGGTGCAAGGCCGTCGCCCCGATCCCAAGCGCGAAGGCGAGGTCGTCGTCGCCGAGTCGTTCGCGCTCGCTCATCAGCTACGACCTGGCGATCGGCTCAACGCCCTGCTCGACGGCAAGTACCAACAGCTTTCCATCGTCGGCATTGGCCTATCGCCCGAGTTTCTTTTCGCCATCGAGCCTGGTCAGTTTCTCCCGGACGACCGGCGTTTTGGCATCGTTTGGATGAGCGAAAGACATCTCGCCGCCGCCTTCGATATGGAAGGAGCCTTCGATGATGTTTCGGTGCTACTGCAAAAGAACGCGTCTCCCGAAAGAGTCAAGCAAGCGGTCGATCGGCTGATCGATCCGTATGGAGGCACGGGAGTGTTCGATCGAAACGAGCAGGATTCGCACAAGCGCCTGGCCGACGAATTGCTCCAGCTACGCAACATGGCGACGGTCAGCCCAACGATCTTCCTGATCGTGGCGACCTTTCTTTTCAACGTCGCGCTGTCGCGGCTCGTGCGCGCCCAGCGCGATGAGATCGCGACGCTGCGCGCCTTTGGTTTCACGTCGCTCGAGATTGGGTGGCACTACCTCAAGTTCATGTTGATCCTGGTGATGCCCGGCCTCGTGTCGGGCGTCGGACTGGGCTACGTGCTCAGTCTGTGGATCTCGGAGGTCTACCAGAAGTTCTTTCGCTTTCCGTTCCTCGAGACGCAGTTGTCGACTTCTGGTGCTTCGTTCGCCTGCCTCGTGGCCTTGTTCGCCTGCTTGATCGGAGGTGGAGGCGCGCTGCGGTCCGCGATGCGATTGGCGCCCGCCGAGGCGATGCGACCGCCGGCTCCGCCGAATTACCACGCCGGCTGGCTCGAGGCGTTCGTGCGATTCTTCCGCCTGCCTCCCGTCGCTCGCATGGTCGTGCGAAAACTCTCTCGCAGCGTTTCGTTGAGCGCGATGACGATCGTGGGAATCGCCTTGGCCGAAGCGGTGATCGTGCTGGGAGCCTTTGTCGAGGACACGGTCGACTACGTCATGGACACGACGTTTCGTCGATCGCAGCAGCAAGACGTGACCGTCGTCTTCACGCAAGCCAGTAGCGAGGATGTGATCAACGACTTGCGGCATCTTCCGGGCGTGGCCGAGATTGAACCGTTTCGCGCCGTCCCGGTACGCATCCGACATGAATGGCGAGTCCGTAGGTTGGCGATTCAAGGGCTCGATCTCCCTTCCGAGTTGTTCCGTGTTTTCGACGACCAGGACCAATTGGTTCCGATCGCTCCGGAGGGTCTGACCGTTTCCGAGAAGCTCGCCGAACTGCTGGGCGCCAAGATTGGCGACACCGTGCAAATCGAGGTGCTGGAGGGCGAGCGAGTCCGACGCGAGGTCGTGATCGCCGCGACCTTTCGTGACTACACCGAACCGGGCGCCTACATGCCTCGCGAGTCGTTGCAGCGGCTCTTGCAGGAAGGTCCGCGAGTTTCCGGAGCGTTCGTGCGCATCACGCCGGGTGAGCTGCCTCGGTTTCAGCAACGAGTCAAACAAACGCCGACGATCGCCACGGCGATTAATCGCGAGGCGATGCTCGATAGTTTTCGGGACACCTTCGCCGAGAACATGTTGATCATGCGGACCGTCAATCTCGCCTTCGCGACCGTGATCGCCCTGGGCGTGATCTACAACTGCGCGCGAATTACCTTGGCGGAGCGGAGCCGAGAGCTCGCGACGATGCGTGTCATTGGGTTTAGCCGGACCGAAGTGGCTTGGGTATTGTGGGGCGAGCTGGGCACGCTGACACTGCTCGCGGTGCCGTTGGGATTGGTGGTCGGCTACGGGCTGTGCGTCTTCGCGTCCCAGAGTCTTGATACGGAGACGCATCGCTTTCCCGTCATTGTTCAGCCGTCGACCTTCGCCTACGCGGCGTTGGTGGTGCTACTCACCGCGCTGGGATCCTTGTGGTTGGTACGAAA
>JAGQPS010000051.1:2366-3658 GCA_020426595.1 Planctomycetales bacterium | reverse complement strand
GGTCGGACTCGCGTGCGCGAACGGTATGTCGTGTCGAGTCCGCTCACCGGTCAGTTGCTGCGGATCGACCTTGATCCGGGAGATCCCGTCGAGAAGCAATCGACGATCCTCGCGACTCTGCAAGCGGCTGATCCAGGATTACTCGACGCCCGCACTCGCACCGAAGCGATCGCCCGCATTCGAGCCGCTGGCGCGCTCGTGAAGCAAGCGGAAGCCGCCGTGGAAAAGGCTCGACAAGCCGTGGATCTCGCATCGGATGAATACGATCGAGCCGTCGCCTTGCTGCAGTCCAATGTCCTGAAGCGAGAAGAGTTCGACCAAGCCGAGCATCGGTTCCGCATGGCTCAAGCCGATCTGCGATCCACCGAATTCGCCTTGGAAGTGGCGATGTTTGAACGCGAGCAAGCCGAGGCGGCTTTCGTGCGAGACTATCGAAACGGCGAGCCCGCCAGCGACGATTCGGGGGCGTCGGAGGGCTCGAGCGAGATTCCGTCCGATGTGGACGCCCCGATGACCGAAACCGAGGATGGCACGGCAACTCTCGACATGGAAGAAACACTGTCCAACTCGGATGGTGCCGAACCGAGCGAGCCCGAACAGATTCTGGTCATGACCGCGCCGGTCAGCGGCCGCGTGCTCCGCGTCTTTCAAGAGAGCGCCGGCCCTGTTCAGGTCGGCACGCCATTACTCGAGCTCGGAGATCCGGTTGATCTCGAAGTCGAGGTGGACGTACTCAGCGAGGATGCGGTTCGCATCCAACCAGGGGCCCACGTGATCATCGATCAATGGGGAGGGGAAGGTCAGCTGCTCGGCGTGGTGTCTCGTGTCGAACCGGCCGCTTTCGTCAAGGTCTCGGCTCTGGGAGTCGAAGAGCAGCGAGTCAATGTGATCATCGATTTCCGCGAGCCTCCCGAACGCTATTCGGCGCTCGGGGATGGCTACCGAATCGAAGGAGCGATCGAGGTGGCTCGAGCCGAGAACGTATTGACCGTTCCCGCGGATGCGTTGTTCCGCGAAGGCGAGCAGTGGGCGCTGTTCGTGGTGGAAGACGGAGTGGCTCGCAAGAAGATTGTCGAAGTGGGACTCAGCGATGGCCTCATCACCGAGATTCTCTCGGGAGCGGTCGCCGACCAAGTCATCATCTCGCATCCAAGCAACCAGCTGTCGGATGGCTCAAGCGTCGAGGTGCGCGAGTAACTCCTTCGCGCCATCAACGCGAATCGTGTCGAGTTTCCAAGGCTCGCGTCAGCAGGTTGGTCGTGATGCGCTGAACTCTGGAGTCGGGCCCATGC
>JAGQPS010000051.1:0-2267 GCA_020426595.1 Planctomycetales bacterium | reverse complement strand
GGCGAATCGTGTCGAGTTTCCAAGGCTCGCGTCAGCAGGTTGGTCGTGATGCGCTGAACTCTGGAGTCGGGCCCATGCGGACGGCTCCAGTGCGACCAGGGTAGAACGTGCCCGGGAGGATCCGACAGGCCTTGGCACCAAAAGATCGTTGAGGCGTTGAACACGAAGTTGTCCTTGGGGCCCGGATAGATGGTCGCGGTCCACTGCTGTGGATTGATCCCCGATTGCCAAGCGGTTCCTCCCGCGACAACTTCCAGGCCGGGCAAGTCGGCGGGCTGTCCGTGATACTCCCAGCCAATCAAACCGGGAATCGACTCGCCCGCCTTCATGCCAGTGCCCTCGAACATCCAGTGGTCGGGCTTGGTGCAGATCCAATCACCACCACCATTCACTGGCTCGACATTGCGAGCGCCCATCAACAGGCCTTCATCGGGTCCACGATGCGGAAACGGTCCGTGTTCGCGCTCGCGTAGTAGGGCGTAGTCATTGTCCGCGCCGTAAGGACCGCCGCGAAAAATGATCCGGTTGGCTTGGCCTTGCCAAGACTCGCGGAAAGGCGTTACCCAGCAGACGCTGTTTCCCGAGAGAAATAGCAAGTCGACTCCCGCGTCACGCATCTTGCTCACGCTGTCGTATTGTCGCAGGTCCCAGTACTCATCATGTCCGACGCTGATAAAGGCTTGGCACTTTAGCCCTCGGTCGGGCGTCAGCATGTCGCTGTTACTACAGTACGAAACGTCGTAGCCGTGTTCCTCGAGCCAGAACGCGAGCGGAAACTCGAGCGGCAGAAACTCTCCGGCTCCCACGGTCAACGGATCGTTCACCACTCCATTGAATTGAGCCTCGCGCGCGTACGGCCGATCGAAGCTGACATCCGACCACGGCCCTTGGACTCCCTTGGGATTGGTGTAGATCGAATCGTCATCCGGCCAGGTGTTGTACGCCTGCCAAGTGTTGTCCGAGACCTGAAACAGAATGTCGGCGGGACGATCGTCACGCACCACGAACACCACGTAGCTCTGCCAATAAGGCCCGGCATCACCGGGCAGTGTCGTGAGACGTCCCAAGTAGACGCCACTCGTCCAATCGTCGGGAATCTCAAGCGAGACACTCGGCCGCCAGCGACATTCATGCAGTCGACGCTCGTCCCCTTCCGGCGTGGGCTGGGTTTCGCCCAGCAACATCGGCTCGGTCAGCATGAGCCGCGCTCCGCGTCCCTCGTACCAACCCATGCGGAAGATCTCGAGCCGATACGGCATCGGCGGGTTGGTCGAAACCATGATGTCGAGCGTCTCGCCCGCGGCGACGCTTTGACGGGAGCAGTAGCCCTCGATCCAAGGCGAGCGAAACTGACTGTTGTCCACCCGCACGCGTGTCAACTGCCAATCGAGCGAGCCCTCGTTCCGGTTCTCGACGACAATCGGATTGTCATCGCCTCGAACTTCGACGTTCGCCTGAGCCAGCAACCCGGCGATCAGTAATGCGATGGAACAGCGAAACATGGTTGGGCCTCACTCTAGGTCCATGTTGAATCAGCGGAGCCGCGACGACGTTCGCGACGGGGCGTGTACGTCGCGATGGGCCTATCGACGCACACCACGATACAGCGCCGCTAATCGCTCCGGCGAGACTCCTACGTGATATGCGGCGACAATCCACTGATTGAGCAACGTGGAACGCAGAGAGCCTCGTTTGAGCCAGCGTCGAGGCGAAGTCGTCACCGAGAGAGGCAACAACACCGTTCGTCCGATCCGTCTCATCCTTCCCACGAACTCGTAATCTTCCATCAACGGCCAGTCGCGAAATCCTCGCAGCGCGAAGAAGTGCTCTCGGCGAATGAACAGGCCTTGATCCCCATACGGTCGGCCCCACCAACGCGAACGAAGATTGGCTCCGCACGCGATGCCGCGCAAATCCCAACGTCGCGAGTCGATCGCCAAGCGAAACGCTCCTCCCGCCACCCCCTGCCCCGCGGCGGTCTCGATCGCCGCGCCATAACCTTCTGGCAACCGCGAGTCGGCGTGCAGGAACAACAACCACTCGCCCGTGGCAAGAGCCGCGCCGGCGTTCAATTGTCGCGCGCGACCCGCACGAGCCCGCACGACTCGCGCTCCCCACGCCGAGGCAAGTTCGCACGTCGAGTCCGAGCTGCCTCCGTCGGCGACGATGACTTCGGTATCGCCGGAACCACCACGGAACCGCGTCGAATCGAGCGGGGCCTCGATGCTGTTCGCTTCGTTCAACGTGGGGACGATGACCGAGATGCG
>JAGQPS010000519.1 GCA_020426595.1 Planctomycetales bacterium | reverse complement strand
GCCGTTTTTGACCGTCGGTTTCGTGATACCGCACGCGGAGTTCGATCGTATGGCGGGACAACATGATGCTACAGCGGGTTGGAGTTCGGCGATTGACCGTCGCGTCTGGTTTCCCCTAAAACTAAGGCTCGACGCGGTTTGGGTCTAGCGGACAACGACTGTCCGGGGCCCGGTAGGTCAATTGAGCCAACGGTCCAGAGCGGCCGCTTGGCGGCTCGACTAACGCGTTTCAGACGGGACTCTCGAGGGAACAACTTACGATGAGTTACGGTGGCCAGAGCCCGACCGATTTTTCGACGATGCGTGGGCGCGACTATCCGACGATTCGCCAATTCACGGTTTTCATGGAGAACCGAGTTGGCCAGTTGCTCGACGTGGTCCGGCGATTCGAGGGAAGCCGCGTGCGAATCGTCGCTCTCAACATCACCGATTCCTCGGAATGCTGCCTGGTGCGCATGCTGCTGAGCCACCCCGAACAAGGTCGCGAGGTGTTGGAGCGAGCGGGCTTGGCGATGATCGAGAGCGACTTGATTGGAGTCGAATTAACCGACGATCCTCAACCGCTGCTGCGTGTCTGTACCGCCTTGTTGCAGGCCGAGGTCAATCTGGTACAAACTTACCCGCTTCTGGTTCGGCCTCACGGCCAACCGGTTGTCGCTCTCATGGTTGACAACACGGATCTGGCGACGGAAACGCTCGTCTCCAAGGGGTTCCGTCTCGTCACGGAAGAAGACCTCATCACGGACGACTGATCCGATCGCCGCGGTCGATCGGTTGTTGGGCTGCTCCGATTGGTTTGGCCGGTCGATGCGCTGAACCTAACGCTCGTGTAGACTCATGGGCTAAGGGCGCCGCGACACCCTCGGACGGTTGGCTGGCGACCGCGTGATTGGCCGCGGAATTCCTTGGAGTCTCGGGGGCGATCGGCGGTGCTCGAATGCGGCGAGAGCCTCGTGGTCGAGGCGGTTCGCTGGGCCGCGAGTTGTCGTCATTCAAACCGCGGTTTGGCTCACATCCTTGACGCGAAAGTGAACTCATGGCGATTCGAGTTACCTGCCCCGGTTGCAAGACCCGATTCAACGTGGGCGATCAGTTCGCCGGCAAGACGGGCCCCTGCCCCAAGTGCAAGGCCTCGATCAAGATCCCGGACAAGTCCGAGGAAGTCGTCGTTCATGGGCCCGACGCCTTTGGCCCCAAGGACTCGAAGGGGCGGGCCGTTAGCAAGCCAATCTTTCGAGAAGAAACGAAGGTCACGCCCGTCCAATTGACGATGCTTATTGGAGCCGTGTTGCTGGCCATTGGTGGAGCCCTGGCGGTGAGATTCATCGGCAAGCCATTGCCGGTGCCGCTCTTGATGGTCGTGGCCGCCGTGCTTGCTCCGCCTCTCTCATGGGCGGGCTATGCGTTTTTGCGAAATCAAGAGTTGGCGTCGTACCGGGGAACGGAACTCTGGGCGCGCGTGGGCATCACGAGCTTGCTGTTCGTCGCACTGTGGGGGCTTTTTCCGGTCATCGCCTACGCGCTCAACGCCGATGGCTTCACGATGGTCGTGGCGGGATCGGCGTTGCTGGGAATGCTCTTCGCGGGTGGCGCGATCACGATGGTGGCCTACGACCTCGACTATATGTTGGGCTGTGTGCATTTCGGGCTCTACTTGATCGTATGCCTCGTCTTGCGATTCATCGCCAACCTGAGCTTCTTGCCGCTGGATCAAGGTTGAATGCCTCGCGTCGGTAAAGGGACTTGGCACATCACGAGCCTCCCAGCCGCCGGCGGTTTCCGAACTGGGCGGCGACCCATGCGGGTTTGGCGGGTCGGATGGAACCGGTGACTAGCGAGCATCGTCTTGCCAGCCCGAATAGTGTCGTTCCTCGGCTCCCTTGAAACTCGTCACTCGCTCCAAGGAACGGTCAGTCTCCATGTTCCGCTCGCCCGAACTCGACGCGCTCTCGAGTCGCGACCAGCTGATTCGCATTCCGGACGAGATCGACGTACCGATCACGGATCGCGTGCGACGTCTGATCGATACCAAGGCGTTTCGACGACTCGCTTCGATCCCGCAGCTCGGTTTGGTCGCGCTCGTCTATCCGGGAGCGACTCATACTCGGTTCGAGCACTCGTTGGGCGTCTATCGGAACGCGTTGGAATTCATCGAGCGATTGCGACGAGACGAACGGTTCGAGCAAGCGATTGGTGAGGCCGAGGTTTCTCGCTTGATCGTGGCCGCGCTGCTCCATGACTTGGGGCACTGGCCGTTTTGTCATCCGATCGAGGATCTCTCGTTGCCCACGGTCGGCACGCATGAGGAATTCGCCGAGCGGTGGCTGCATGACGACGAAGTGTCGGCCGCGCTGCGGGAGGATTGGGATCTCGAGCCGGAGGGTGTACTGAGTCTGCTCAATGGTCCGCACGAAAGTCGTGGCGAGCGAATCGCGGCGAGCGTGTTGTCCGGTCCGATCGATGTCGACAAGCTCGACTATCTTTATCGAGACAGCCTGCATGCGGGTGTGCCTTATGGGCGCAACTTTGATCGAGGCCGCCTGATTTCAGGCCTCTGTTTGGATGCCGCGGGGGAACGGCTCGCGATCGAGGACAAGGTCAAGACGGCGGCCGAGATGATGGTCTTCGCGCGGTACGTGATGTTCTCGGAGGTGTATTGGCATCACGCGGTGCGATCGGCGACCGCCATGTTCCAGCGGTTGTTTTACGAGGTGCATCGCGCTCGGGTGTTGTCCGAGTCCGAACCGCGTTGGGAGGATTGGTTCCGTGAGGAACCGCGTGGG
>JAGQPS010000518.1 GCA_020426595.1 Planctomycetales bacterium | reverse complement strand
GAAGCCAACTGCGCCCACGTCCATTATCGAGCTGCATCGCCGCTTCTGCGAGCTGCTGCCGCCTGAGCTTCTCTTCGTCGAAAACCCGAAGACGGGCGAAAAAATACCTGTTGTGCCCGGCGAGTTGCGGACGCGCTACGTTGAAGTCGGGCGGCACGTTGCCATCAGCCCTGGCGCGGTGCCGCGATTTCTCGAACGTATGCACAAGGCTTACAGCCTCCCCGGCAGGATCGAACCAATCCTTGCTGCGGCTTGCGCGCATCACCGGCTTCTGTGGGTACACCCTTTCCTCGACGGGAACGGGCGTGTTGCCCGCCTCATGTCTTACGCCATGCTGCGCAAAACGCTCGATACACGCGGCCTCTGGTCTGTGGCGCGCGGGCTTGCACGGCAAGAGGCCGCCTACAAGGAGCACCTGGCCTCCTGCGACGGTCCTCGCCGTGGAGATCGCGACGGGCGTGGGACGCTGAGCGAAGCCGCGCTTGCTTCCTTCGCCGGCTTCTTCCTGCGCACCTGCATTGACCAGGTGGAGTTCATGGAAAGTCTTATGCGACCTGATCGGCTGCGTGACCGCATCCTGATCTGGGCCGAAGAAGAAATCCGCGCCGGGGCGTTGCCTCCAAAATCCGATACCGTGCTGAAAGCCGTCCTCTATCAGGGGCAGATCGAACGTGGAGAGGTCGAGTCCATCCTTGGCACGAGTGATCGCACCGCGCGGCGGGTGACATCTGCGCTACTTGAAGCGGGGGCTTTGTCATCGACCTCGACCCGCGCGCCGCTCAAGCTGGCGTTCCCTGCCAAGTATGCAGGTCGGTGGATGCCCGGGCTATTTCCCGACCGGGATGAATGAGAAACTAGAATTAAGTCATGCGACGACAACCGTAAGTTTTGAGGTAGGACATTGATTAATTTCAGAAAAGGAAGCAAAGACGAGTTTGCCAAGCTTCCCCCCGAAGCAGAGTTTGGTGACCGCGCTGATATTATACGGCGGCATCTCGCAGAGGTTTTTGGCTCCAAGAACCTGTCCTTTCTCATTGGCTCAGGCTGCTCGTCCTACATGCATGAAGGCAATGAGCTTGGCATTCCGACGATGGGACCGCTTGCGGCAGAGTTTCAGGCAACGCTTCAGGGTATGCCTGGTCTCCCCGGCGTCGGGGCATTTGTCACACCAGCACAACGAGATGCGCTCAAGGACCGGCTTGGCATCGACCTAACGCACGAAGACTTCCGAAAAAATCTAGAGCGTATGATGGAAGCCCTGATGACAGCGCAGCAGTTTTGCAAGACGAGCGCCAAGGGTGAGTTTCAGGAAGCCCTTGAAACCGTCGAAGGCGTTATCGCGGGCGTCAAAAAGTTCATCCTTCAGAAATGCACCGAGGGACGTTTCGCCCACGGAGATGAAACCATCGTAACGCTTTACCGGCGCTTCTATCAGTCGCTGGCGACTCGATCCCGTGGGCTCGCCCCACCTTGGGTTTTTACCACCAACTATGACCTGTTCAACGAACGGGCGATGGACCGATCTGGCATCCCCTATTCCAACGGGTTTGCGGGCACGGTTGAGCGCCGCTTCAACCCTTCCACATACCGCCGCGCCCTAGCCGAGCAGCTCGATATTTCGTCAAAAAGATGGGCGGCGGTTGATGGATACGTGCATTTCTGCAAGCTTCACGGGTCTGTAAACTGGACGGAAGAGGAGACGGGTCTTTTCCCGATCCGGGAGTCTGCTGACAAGCTCGACCCTTCCAAGGATCGCGTCATGATCTATCCGACGCCCTCGAAGCAGACGGCGAGTTTTGGCTCGCCCTACTCGGACATGTTCCGTGAATTTCAGCGCCAGATCGTTCAAGACCAAAGCGTCCTTTTCGTGATGGGCTTCAGCTTTGGCGACGAGCACATTAACAACATTATTTTTCAAGGGCTGACCCTCCCAGGCTTCCGCCTGATCGCGTTCCTCAACCCTGACGACGTCAACAATCCAGTGACTAAAGAGCTCGCAGCGCTAGGCGACCCGAGGATTTCTTTCATTTGGGGCAGCGACGAGGAGACGGGCAAGAAGGCACATTACTTCGACAGTATCGTGCAGGACTTGATGCCAACGAGCGCTGACCAGAAAGAAGAACAGGCTATCGAAAAAGTCTTCAAGAAGCTGCTTTCCAAGCAGCAGGGTGGCGAAAATGGCGAGAGATGATGCAAGCCGTGCCATAGGCAAGATCGTTAGCGTTTCAGCGGATCGCCTCGTTGTCGAGCTGCATAGGGGCAGCGACAACTTCACGGTCATTGGCTTCGATGATGTCCACTATGTGGCGACCTTGGGATCATATCTCATGGTACCGACCCAATCCGAGTATGTCGTCTTGGAGGTTATCAGCCTTCGAGAAAAGGATTTTTCGCCAGCCTACGGGAACGGCCCAGAGATGGACAAAGCCACAGCGGCAAAGTTCCTAGACGTGGTTCCGGTCGGCTCTATGCCTGTCCAGGGCGGCTCCTTCAAATTTGGTGTCTCGACGTTTCCCCCGCTGTACGCAGACGCCCTTTATGCGCGAGATGAAGACCTGGACCGCATCTTCAACGTGGAGCAACCGGCAGATAGACAGACAAAGATCGACGCTGAGGGCGCTGCAAAGGAGGGAACGGTTCCCCATACAATCGAAATAGGCACCTCGGCCGTTTTCAAAGACTACCCTGTTAAGGCGCAGCTTGATGCCCTGTTCGGGGGGCACATCGCCGTTCTGGGCAATACTGGAAGCGGAAAATCTTGCACGGTTGCCTCGATTTTTCAGTCTGTTTTCATGAAG
>JAGQPS010000517.1 GCA_020426595.1 Planctomycetales bacterium | reverse complement strand
AAGACCCACGGCCGGATGATCATCCGTCGAAGATTCCCTTTCGGCTGGATGTCTACAAGAAGCAAACCGCTCCGCTCGTGGACTTCTACGAGAAGGAAGGCGTGTTGCGTCGCATCGATGGCATCGGGACGACCGATGAAGTCTTTGGACGCATTCAAGAAGCGGTCGAAGCGGCCAAGAGCGAAGCCTAGTAGTCGCTCGATCTTGACATCATCGCGATCGCGGTTCAGCTCCGCGACGTCATTGCTTGAGCGGTTGACTCGGCAATCTCATCGTCTGCTCGTGGCGTGCTCGTATCCCACCAACCGCGCGGGCTTCTCGTCCCTTGGTTTGGTCTTAAACGAGCCGACCAAAGTACAGATGGTCGGTGGGAACATCGGCGATACGCGCCACTCGAGGAAAGCGGCCCCACAGCTCAAAGCCGTGTCGCAGCAAGAGCCCGCGACTCGGCTCGTTACCCGCGAGCACGATCGCGATGAGCTGCTCGATACCTAGACTCGGTGCCGCCGCGATCGCGTGCGCCAAGAGTTGGTTGCCGATCCCCCTGCGTCGCTCCGAGAGATCGACGAAGAAGCTGACTTCGGCGGTCGTGCGCACGGCCGCCCGCCCCTCGCGATAGTCGCTTAGGCTTGCGTAGCCCACGACCTTTTCCTCACGAATCGCGACCCAAACGGGACGGCTTGCTTCGTCATGCCGATGCAGCCAAGTGGCGCGCTCCTCCAGACTCACCGGAGCTACATCGGCCGTCATGCCACCGGCAAGGATCGCTTGGTTGTAGATCGACCGAATGGCGGGAAGGTCCTCGTCGGTCGCGAGTCGAACTGGTTCGTTCATTCGGACGATTCCGGCGCGGTGGTTGGAACCGCGGTCATATTCCAACGGGGATCGGGCTTGGACATGCGGTCGATCGAGGGAATCGGCAGGCCGATTACTCGACTTTGAGGAACTCCTCGATCACGGGCTGTTCGACCTCGAGACCCCAGCAGCGGAGCACGCTATACGCTTGGGCTCGAATGACATACCGCCTGCGGAAACGCATGAAACCATCCGGTCCTAGTTCCGGATCGTCGTCGTAGTGCCCCGGATCCTTGAGCAAGCTCAGCATGCGTTCACGGTTCTCCTCCGATTCAAAGTAGAACAACGCCGAGATCCCGATCGTGCGATCAAAGGTGTCGTTGGACTCGACCATCTTGATCGCCTTCTTCTCGAGGTGCACGTCCGCTGGCACGTGCAGCAGCATCCGTCCTCCCGTGTCGAGACACCAGGCCCACTGCGTGCCGAGACATCGCTCCCGCGGCACGAAGAGGCGAAAAGTCGCGACTCGAGTGACGTTGCGTGGAGTTCGGCGGATCGTCGTGCGCGCGACCCGGATCACTTCCTCCGCGTCCCGCAGCACTTCGAAGTCTCGATTCATGACTTCCACCTTGTCCGGCTCGAGTGTGATGACTTGAGCTTGGTACGGCTGGGTGTTGTCATAGGCGATGAGCAGCGGCGCCGATTCGTCGATCCAGTGTTCCAGTTCCTCCAAATCCCGTTTGAGGAACATGCCCAGTTGTTCGTGGGGCCCTTCCTGAAGGCTCATCTTGAGGATCTCGTCGATCTCCAAGTTCACCCAATGGCCCGGTTCATCGGGTGGCGGCTCGATATCGGAGAGACGCGTGATTCGCGCGACAATCACGAGGTCGGCGTTGGAGACGGCCGCTTCCAAGCTGTCGGCCGTCGCGAATAGTGGCTGAGCCAGGGAGGAATGCGATATGAGCAGCGCGAGGACCAGGCCGAGTGGAGTAGCGAGACGCATTGGTTTTCTCCGCCGATCAGTGAATCGATATGCAAGACCGCGACTCGCCGGAAACGTCGTTGGTACCCGAGCGACTCCAGGCGATCACGGACTCGGTTCGAGGTGGGGTTTTCCACACGCATTTTTGACTTGAGCCGACCCCGTATCTATAACAGCCTGCTCGGAACCCGGCCTTTTCCCCACGTTGAACAGAAAAAAGGCAGCCGACTGGCCGCGTTCGCACGCGGCTGGCGAGCTCAGGGTTTCCTCACAGATAGGCCTCCCCGATGCTCCACCATCCCACCGCGCGCCAGCTTTCTCATGGTTGGCTTCCCTCGCTGTCGACCGTCGCGACGTTTGTCGTGGGGGCGATCTGTCTGCTCGCTTGCTGGGGGGCGCTCACTCCAGCGGTATTGGGACAGGACGAGCCTCCGGTTTCCGTCGCGCCCGAAGCGATCGAAACGCCGACCACGTCGGCAGTGACGGAAGAGTCCGGCCTCGAGACTCAAAATGAAACAGCGTCCGCCGAGAATGCTCCCGCGAAACCGGCCGATGATTCCGACGACGGGAAGCTTGGTTCCTGGCCGTTGATTGTACTGGGAATCGGCATCCTCACGGTGTTGGGATTGATCATTGGGTTCAAGCTCAACGCGTTCCTCGCTCTGATTGTCGCGGCGATTCTCGTCAGCATGCTCGCGCCCGGTGGGCTCGATTCCAAGATCTCTCGAGTCGCGAATGCGTTCGGCGGAGCGGCGGGGAACATCGCGATCGTGATCGGGCTGGCCGCGATCATCGGGAAGTGCATGTTGGACAGCGGCGCGGCCGATCGCATCGTGCGCGCGTTCCTATCGCTCTTTGGGCCCAAGCGTTCTCCGCTCGCGCTCATGATCAGTGGCTACGTGTTGGCGATTCCGGTGTTCTTCGACACTGTGTTTTATTTGTTGGTCCCGCTTGCTCGCTCGCTTCATCGACGCACGGGGAAGGAATATCTGCGTTACCTCTTGGCGATCGCGGGTGGCGGAGCCATCACGCACACGCTGGTGCCGCCGACT
>JAGQPS010000516.1 GCA_020426595.1 Planctomycetales bacterium | reverse complement strand
TCACGACGAAAGCCACGATCGTTGCCAGCGCGCCCAAGAGCAAAGCCCGATGCGTGCGCGTTTGGTTGACTTGAAGTAGATGATCAAGAACCCAAAGAGCAAGCAGCCAAGTCGCCATGCTCCAGGCAAAAATCGTAAACAAGCACTCAGAACGACGTAGGCGTGGGTGTTTCGCGGCTATCAGTTGAAGTGCTGGAGCGTCGGTAGTCATCAACATCACCCTTGATTGATATGCTCACCCCGTGCCTTCCGCCGCCAATGCGTAACGATCCTCCGGCGCGATCAAGCGAAGTGGGGCCGATTTCCTTTGCGTCTTAGCGCCTTGGCGTGAGACATCCGTCCGCCAAGCGAATCAAATCCCCAGGCCTTCTCGGCCTAGGCGTGGCCAGATGGGGCCGAGGAAGTCCGCGGCTTGTTGCGAGGCTCGAACGGCGTCGTGACTATGGCGACTGAGCTCGACGTGGACGCCACCGCGGTAACCTGTGTCGAACAGCGCCTGCAGGACGGGCGGAAAATCAATCTCTCCGTCGCCAAACATCAAATGCTCGTGCACTCCGGCGCGCATGTCCTCCAGGTGCACGTTGACCAGTCGATCCTTCCACCTGGAAATCGGCTCGGCCAGAGGCACTTCCCCCTGACAGTAAAGATGTCCGATATCGAGGGTGAGCCGCAAACGGGGCGAGTCGAACCACTCGATCAATCGGGCGAACCGCCCCATCGTGTCGATCGCCATGCCGGGCTCGGGTTCAAAGCCAATGTCGACGTTGGCGGCCTCGGCGTGTCGGCACACTTGTTCGAGTCCGCTGGCCAACCGATCCAGTACCTCGTCCGCGCTCGCATCATCCCTCACGATGCCCGACCAGAGCGAGACACAATCGGCTCCAAGCTCGGCGGCTAGGTCGATGCAGTAGCGATAGAAGTCGACTCGTTTCGTCCGAGCCTGCAAGTCGGTCGACACCAATGTTGGTTCGTGCTTGGTCCACTTGTCGAGCAGGAAACGGGCTCCCGTTTCAACCACGCAGGTCATGTCGTGGTCACGGAGTTGGTCCTTGATCGCAGCGACCTCGCCGGGGGAACCGCCAGGCGGCAGAAATCCGTGGTCGATCGTCAACGCGAGGGATTCATATCCCTGCGATGCGAGAACGGCGATCGCGTCACTTGCCGCGTGATGGGCATACCCGTTCGTGTTGTAACCCAATCGCATCGCGATGCCTTTCAAACCCTAACAAGTCGCCTCGTCAATAACGATCCGTGCATGGCTTGGCGACAAGAAGCCCGGTTCGAGCCCCGCGGTTGCCGTTCCTCGCCTGCTCATCGTCCTTTGGTCGCGTCCTTTGGTCGCGTTCTTAGGTCGCGCGAATCCAACGGCCCAGCCAGAGCGATGGTGCCAACAACGTGAGCACGAACAACGCGTAGAACAGCTCACCCGGCAATGCGAACATGCAAACGGCCGCGTCGAACACGATCAGCGCCAAAATGCCAACCTTCACGGCCAACTGAACCATTTGGGGACTGGGGCTGTTGATGGCGTTGATGCAACGCCGCACGACGCTCACTCCCACCAAACCAACCAACCCCGGCCAGAACCAGGGACTGCGAGCCTGCAGGTTAGCCTGCCAGATCGGGTCGGTGAAACTCGCCAACGAGAAGACCACGAGTCCCAACACGACCACGAAAGTCGCTCCCGCTAGGCTCGAGGACGAGCTTTCCTTGGCCTCGGTTCGCGCGAACCAGGTGATGCCCGCGATGTAGATGCCAATGCCAAAGGCGAAAGCCAGCAACGCCGGTCGAAAGTCGTACCAATGTTCACTCGCGACCAAGCTGCCGGCGAGTAAGAGATTGAATGTTCGGCAGCTTCCCATCGCGATCGGACCAAGTACGGTCCGTTTGAGTCCTCGGTCGTAGAGCAGAACCGCCGCCGCGAGCACGATTCCGAGGGCACCGGGGCGCCACCAAAATGCGCCGACAGATTCGGTGACGAATCCCGCGGCGATCGCGAAACCAGTCCCCGCAACTAGGAAACCGAATCCGAGCGCCCGAGCCGAGGAGAGCGAAATCGCGCCGCTTGGCAGAGGCCGTTCGGGACGCTCCTCCCGGTCTTGCTCGAGGTCGAACAGGTCATTCAACACCATGCCGGCGGTATAGATGAGGCAGCCCGCCAACAACAGCAGAACAAATGCGGGCCAAGAATCGATCCCTTGATGGACCAGCAAGTACGCGGCCGTCGTATCGGCGATGACCGTGAAAACGTTCGCGATGCGAAACAAACGCAGATACGCGAGCATGAATTCTCCTTTGACTATCCCCTGCCTCGGCGACTCAGGATTCTAGTCAAAAAGCGAATCGATTGGGGCCGTCACTCGCAAGACCGAGACGACTGGCGACAAGATGCCAGCCGACACCGAGGCGGAAACGAAAAAACGCCAGGGGCTCCATGACGCCGCCCCTGGCGTTGTGTTCGCGAATGATCGATCGCGTCGAGGTTACACGAGTCCCGAGAGACCCCCGTCGCCGCAGAAGTCGGCATTGCCAAACGACTCAACCGGCTGTCCCATCGCTTCACAAATACTCATCAACAGGCGATTGTGGGGAGTGCCACCAAAGTCGTGCGCGACGCCGGTCTTCCAACCGAGCCCCCCGCCGACGAAGACGAACGGAATATTCTCGCGCGTATGCGAGTTCCCCTTACCCAATTCGTTCGTCCAAAGAATGGTCGTGTGATCGAGCATCGATCCATCACTGCCTGGCTCTGGAGTCTCGCTCAGACGTCGAGCCAAGTGGGCGATCTGCTCGGCATACCACGTGTTGATCTGGATCAATTTCTCGTACGCC
>JAGQPS010000515.1 GCA_020426595.1 Planctomycetales bacterium | reverse complement strand
CCGAGTAGGCGAACTCCTGTCCCTGAGGACGAAGCTGGGCGAAGTGCAAGTCGCGAATGGCGGCGGGAAGATCCTCTTCGGGTACGTAGCTGCCGGTGAAGTCCAGGACGGCCTCGATACCGAGTGAACGGAACGGTTTGTGGTAGGTACTGAAACCACCGCCGTCGAGCGTTTCGCCTCGCGTCCAGCCGAGCTTACCGGCGCGGGAGCGAAGCTTGTACGTCGTCAGCATGTGCCCTTGGAAATCGGTGCTCGAGTCGGCCTTTTCCAGTTCCTTGGGCAACCGGTATGTCGGGCGTCCGAATTGCAGGAACAACTTCGGCACCTCGTAGTCCTCCAGGTGCTGCTTCCAAGCCTGCTCGACGGCCGGCTCGATCAAGCTGCTGTGCGCCACTCGGACCGATGCCTCGTCCGCCAGAACGAACTCGTCGTCGTTCACGTCGGTGAACGAACCGTCCTCAAGCGGACGGAATAGCGTCGGCCTTTCGGACTCGTCCGATCCGTAGGCCGCCCATACGACGCGACGACAGAGCGCGCCGGCGATCGGATGCTCGGCCAGATACGTCCGCCATTCCTCGGCGTTCCAGACTCGCTGCGTGCATGCGGCTTCGTAGAGCCGTTCGGCCTGGCTTTTGATCACCTCCTTCACCGTCTTCTTGGCGTCGGAGAACTCCTTCTTGGCGGACTTCACGAGTTCCGGATCGTCGTCCTTCGCTGCGGCCGGCAGGCTCTTGACTGACTTGCCGTCATCGCGTGTGATCACCGGCTCCAGGTCGTCGTCGAGTATGACGGTGAACTTGCGCGAGCCGTAGTCGACGCTCAGCTCGGCCCGCTTGCCGATCGGCCGTCCCGCTTGGTCCTTCTCCCGCGCAAACCCACCGTCGGGAATCGTACGATCGGCCAGTTGGTCCATCGTCCAGCCTTGTCGCTCGGCCAATTCCTTCACCAGTTCGTCGGCCCGTTTCCGGATGCCCTTGGTGCGGAAGCGATTCGCGATGCTCAGCAGCACTTGGACGGCTGACGAGTGCTCGATCCAGGCGAGTGTCTCGAGCAGGGCCTTGCTCTGGGCCAAGCGATACCCGTGGTAGGTGCGGATATACCGCTCGATCAATTTGACCGTCTCCAGGTCCCCACCCCCTGCGACGATCGCCAGCATCCCCTTCTGGTCGTTGGCCGAGTGCAGAAAGCCGGAGCACATTTGCTCCACGTTCATCTCGATCAACTGTTCGATCGTGCCGTAGAATTTGATCACCCATTGATTGTGAGGTCCGTTCCAGACGGCGTTCGCCGTGCTCGTCGCTTCGGCAATCACATCCTCTCGCGATGGAGTCGCGGTGTCGCGGGCGATGAACGCGTTGAGCAGATACTTGGCGAGAGCGGCGACGTCATCCTTGCGACACATCTTCAAACTGCGTTTCAGGATCGCTCCGGGCGTCGGCAGTTTGAACTGAATGCTCTGAATCACCCACCAGCGGACGATCTCGTCGGCGACCGGCTTGTCATCGTCAAGCCACCGGACGCGCGGCAGATGATCGAGCGGCACCCACTCCATGCCCTTCAGCGGCTTCTTGGCGAGTCCTTTCTTGGCGTCGTTGAGTTGTTTGCGTTTGCCGAGAAACTCGTCGACGTCGCCGCCGAGATGCTCGATGGCCTGGAGCAGCGATCCCTTGACCAGCTCCTGCTTCTCCTTGACGAGTGCCTTCTTGAGCGGCTCGATCGCCGCCGGATCGCCGATCTCGGCCAGAAAATCGGCGCCCGCGATTCGCACGGCCTGGCGGCCGTCGGAGATCGCGGCCAGTGAGCGAGCCAGTCGATCGGGCGTGTGCGCCAGAGCCTTGCGCGCATCGGCTCGATCGGACTTGCCTTCCCCCAACGCGATGCCCCACACCGCAGCCTCGACATCGGGCGGACAGCTCGGCATCATGCCGACGATCCGCAACGCGGTCGTCCGCCGATCACCCAAGCCTCCCCAGTAACTGCCGACGCCCGTGTCGCTGATTCCGCTGATCGCCCGAGACAACAGCTCGGAACGTTCCTGGAAGAGCGGCCAAACGGCATCCGACTCCCAATCGAACAACCGATGCCAGCGGCTGTTGTAAACCATATAGTCGTCGCCGATCGAACGATTCGGCATGTAGCCCAGTGCCGCGATCGTCGCGTCCAGCTCTCTCAGCCCATACGGCTGGGACTGTGCATTGCGGTGCGATTCGATCCAGTGCGCCGCCTGGTAGATCTGATACGGCTGGCCCGTGCTGAACAGTCGCCCGAGCGCTTTCAAACACCGCAAGGCCTGATCGAGTCGGACCGAGGCGAGTTCGTCCCACTCTGCCCAAGTCTGCGGAATCGCGAAATGCCGAACCCTTGATCCCGTCTCCAGCCGGACTTCATCGCCCCGCCCTTCGACGAAGCGGATCAGTTCCTCGAATCGCTCTCGCTGTAACGGCTCCGGCTTGGACGGCTTTGAAAACCACGCGGGACGATCCGGCTTCTCGTACTCCGCGATTTGCTTTTCGTAAGAATTCCATTCCTTCTCGAACTGGGCTTCGAACGCCTTCCAGGCGGATTCAATGAACGCCGTGGGGAGCGGGTGTTCTCCGATCTCGCATTCAACGGGGGGCAATTCGACCCGAGCGTTCCGTGCTCCGGCATCGGCGGACGCCTCCAGTTGCTGTAGGATCGCCTTGAGAGTCTCGCGAGTTCGAGGCGCCGACTCCGCTTTGAGCGCCTGCCTGATCTTCTCCTTGGCGTCGCCTCCCTGCAGAGACGCCAATCCCTCGGCGGCGAATCCCCGCTCGCTCGAAGTCTTTGATTGCAGCAGCGCATCAAACGCCCGTACCGCACCCTCGACGTCGAGTGAC
>JAGQPS010000514.1 GCA_020426595.1 Planctomycetales bacterium | reverse complement strand
CTCGTCCGAATGTGTTGCTCGATAACCTGATCGCGGAAGGCAAGGCGATCGAGATGATCGTGGTGATGCCCAACGGTCGGGCCCAGAAGAACGATCGAGCCGAAGGGGATGTTTTCGCGTCGGCCCCCGCGTTCGCCGTCTTCGAGCGGGATCTGCTCGACGATGTCATTCCGGCGATCGAATCTCGGTACTCCGTTCACAGCGACAAGCAGCACCGCGCGATCGCGGGGCTCTCGATGGGAGGTGGTCAGAGCCTCAATTTTGGGCTCGGCCATCTCGATCGGTTTGATTGGGTCGGCGGTTTCTCGTCAGCTCCGAATACTCGCCGCCCTCAAGAGCTGATCGAGGATCCCGCGGCGGCCAAGGAGCTGCGTTTGCTGTTCCTGTCGTGTGGTACCAGTGATGGGCTGTTTGGCATCAGCCAACGGTTTCATCAGTACCTCAAGGAACAAGAGATTCCGCACGTTTGGCACGTCACCGATCGGGGCCACGATCCTCCCGAATGGAAGCAAGCCCTTTACCACTTCGTCCAGCTCATTTTCCAGGACGAGTAACAACATTCGCATCGGGTAAGGTGGCCCGCCGAACCGTTTCCCGACGAATTGGCTACGACGTCAGCTCGGCGAGAGTGTCTGGGTAGAGAAGGAATGCGACGACAAGGACCACGACCGTCACCGCGCCGTAGAGAGCCGCTTGGCAAACAAGCGTTGTCAAGTGCAGCAACATCGCCCACTCTGGCGTGATGTCGAGGAACCGCGAAATCGTTGCCGATACGACGAAGAAGCCCACGAGCAGCAATGCGCCTACGAATACCGAGTGCATGGATGGGTCGATGGCGTTCGATAGGATGACGGCAGTGGATACAAACCCTAGCAATGCCTCGACTCCGAGCCGACCGATGAAGAGGGCCTTGAAGGTCTGGCCAATTTCGAGTTTCGGGAGTCGAAATTTGCTCGCCAAATTGACCATGATCATCGCGCCGATGATTGAATTGATCGCGGCAGCCGCCGCTCCCACCAATAGGACCGCGACGATAGGAATGGACTCAGGTTTCGGGGCGAATTGCATCATGCCGGAGCCTCGTCTCAGTTGTTTCGGAACCGTACTAAGTAGGCGCCTGCGCCAGGTTGGCTTGGCCACCCTCTTCGTGTGTTGTTCAACTCGCGCTAAATCCGACTGAGCGCGCCGCCCGCCCAGAAGACCACGATGGTCGCCACGACCAACGCCACCAAGGTACTGAGCAAAGCGGTTCTTAAAGCGATCTTGATGCTCTGACTCAGTGGACTTTCCGTTGCCGAGGAGACCGTCGCCACGAAAAGCAAGAACACCGGTGGCAGTAGCAACAGCGAACCAACGTTCCGCACGAGGTGGCCGTCTTCCTCCCACGAACTTAGGAACAGCACCACGCCCCAAAGCAGCAGACCGACCGCACTGGTTTGGACAACCGCTCCCAAGGCGCGAGGGTAGGTCAACGGTGAAGTCGTGATTCCGTCCGCGACCTTGACCAGAATCAAAGCTTGCAGGAATACGAAACCGACAACGCCCAGCGACACGATCGTAATGAACTCAACCATGGAAACCTTGACTCGCACGCATCAGGAGCCGCGCCAACGGACAAAACTCCAGCGGAGGACGTCACTCCGACAATCGCCGTCCAATCGAGGTAGCTTGATCGGTGGAGGTTCTGGTGTCTACCTGGGCAGCCGCGAGTATCGTCGGGACCGGGATTGAAGGATCAATCGAGCGAGGTCGAGGGAAGGCGAAAAGCATGGAAGAAATCAATGCTTATCACGAGTCGGGGCACGCCTACATGGCGGTTCGAGTCGGAGCTCGTGTGCTGCAGGTGACCTTGGAGCCCGAGTGGGATGATGGCCCGAGTCGCTACGCGGATATCGCGGTCGAGTGGCCGCGCGAATCGCCGCCATCACGAGCGCTAATCGACCGCCAGCTGCTCGTGATCCTCGCTGGGCCCGTCGCCGAAATGCTCTACACCGGTGACAAATTTCATCCCGCCATGGTTGCCGAGTGGCGGGCCGACTGGAGACATGCATGGCGGCTCGCGGCGCTCATCCACGCGGACGATCAACAGCGAATGAAGTACCTCGAGCAGCTCTGCGCGGGAGTCCATGAAACTCTCAACGAGGCGCACCATTGGGCCGCGGTGGCCGCGATTGCCGATCACTTGTTGGCTCACGAAACGATCGAGGGAGAAGAGGTCGAGGAAATCGTCCGGCAATGGCGAGTCGACTAGAAATCAGCCGCCGTGGACCAACCGCCGCCCGGTCCCCAATTCACTCTTCGCTTTCGGATCGACGATTTCGCAAGAACAGTTCGAACGGTTCCGCGAGCGGATCTCCTGTTGCTTGAAGTTGTTCGAGCAGCTGGGCGCGGAGTCGCTCGAGCAGTGCTTGATGTTCTTCCGAGTCGATGAGATTGGTCATGGCATTGGGGTCTTGCTGATAGTCGTACAGCTCCTCCGGGACCCGCTTCAAGAAGAGCTCGACACGATCGGCCACGGCGGGATCCTGATCGGCCCGCCGGACCATCGCCGCCATGGTCAAACCGCTCTGCGACTCGTTGCGAAAAATCGTCTCGCCGTCACTCCATGGGTTCCAGATATATCCGGCCTCGCGAGTGATCAGACTCCGCATCGAATAGTCCTTGCCCGCCGACGTGCGGTAAAAGCAAGTGAGCACGCTGTCGCGCCCCTCTTGTCCGTCGCCTTCCAAAAGAGGTTTGAAGGAACGCCCGTCCGCGGCGGGCAGGGGCGGCAAGTCGAGTAGATCCAGCAGCGTCGGCGCCAAGTCGATACCGCTGATCATGTGCCGTTGATCGTGGGAGTTCGGCTCGATCCGACCGGGCCAGC
>JAGQPS010000513.1 GCA_020426595.1 Planctomycetales bacterium | reverse complement strand
CTACCGTCAGCTCGGGCTTCACGATCGACGCCTAGCATGCGTGACGAACCTTGGGTCGGCGTTCCCTCCGTGCCGTGAGACTGATATCCTGACCCAAGCGGTAGAGGAAGTGTCGTTTGGGGGCCACGCCGACTTGGGCGGTGGCCATCTCCCCATCGCTGGATCCGATTGGCTTGCCCCGAGGTGAGCGAGATCATGCGATGGAAGAAAGATTGTGAGGGTCGGCATGGCCGAAGAGTTGGAGCTGAGGTCGGCGTGGGAAGCCGCCGGACAGGGACAAGTCTTTGATTTTTGGAACGACCTATCGAGCGAGCAACGAGCCACCTTGATTCAGCAATGTGGCGATGTGAATCTTGCCGCGCTTCAAGAGACATGGGCGTCCGGCCCACAACTCGCGACGATCGATTGTCGTGAGGCGACTCGATTGGAGGCGGAACGGTTCAGCCCGCTGGAACCCTCGGACAAGAGTTCCATCTGGAGAAAAGAGGGCGAACAAGCGATCGCCGATGGGCGGGTTGGTGTCGTGATCGTCGCGGGGGGCCAAGGCACGCGTCTCGGATTTGATAAGCCCAAGGGACTCTATCCGGTTGGCCCTCTTTCAAATCGCACTTTGTTCGAGTGCATTCTCGATCGCGTCGAGGAACGGGCCCGTCGTCTCGTGGCCCAACCGCTGGTGGTGCTCGTGATGACCAGCGACGCGACTCACGATGAGACGGTCGAGTATTTTCAGCAGCAAGAGGGCCACTGGCCCAACCTTGACCTGCGTCCCTTTCGTCAAGGGACCATGCCGGCTCTCGCCGCGGATTCGGGCCGAGTCCTGCTAGAAAGCCGCGGTAGGGTCGCTCTCAGTCCCGACGGGCATGGCGGATTGGTCGCGGCATTGCGACGTACGGGAGAGTTGGAACGGCTGAGTGAACGGGGCGTCGAGACACTATTCTATTGTCAGATCGACAACCCGCTCGTCGATGCCTTGTGTCCTGAATTGATTGGCGCGCATCTATCGGCTCGGTCGGAAATGACGACGCTTGTCGTGCGTAAGAACGATCCGGCCGAGCGAGTCGGAAACGTGGCCATGTTCGGTTCACGCATGGCAATCGTCGAGTACAGCGATATCGATCAAGAGAACGCGCGGCGACTCGACGAACAAGGAGAACTCGTGTTTTGGGCGGGCAACACGGGAGTCCACCTTTTCTCGCTCGAGTTTATTGCGTCCGCCGCCAAGGAGTCCGGTACGTTGCCGTTTCACTGGGCTCGTAAGAAGGTCGGCACGATTGACGCCGCGGGCGATCCCGTCGAGCCGTCGGAACCCAATGCGATCAAGCTGGAGCGGTTTATTTTCGACCTGATGCCTCACGCGGCTCGAACGCTGGCGATCGAAGTGCGAGCCGCTGATTACTTCGCGCCGGTCAAGAATGCGGAGGGGGCGGCGAGTGATACGCGAGCGACTTGTCAGGCGGCGATGCTCGAACAGGGCCGACAATGGCTCGAGGCGGCGGGAGCTTCAGTGGCGGCGAGAGCTCGTGTTGAATTGGCTCCCAGTTTTGGTCTCGACCCGGTGGACCTAAAATCCAAGCCGGACTTGTCCGAGCGGGCCTTCGAAGGTGACCAATTCTTGACCTAACGGCGCCGGACTTGGCTGACGTCGCGATTCGAAATCCCAGGTGACAAATCATCCCTCGACACAATCGCACCGTGAGAGGGATTTGGAACGATGGAGCGTCTCATGTTGTATGCAGTCATCATGGCTGGCGGTTCCGGAACTCGCTTTTGGCCGCTGAGCCGAGAGGCTCGTCCCAAGCAGTTGTTGGACCTCACCGGCGAACGCACGATGATCCAACAGACGTTGGACCGTCTGGGTGGCTTGATCGCCGACGATCGAGTCCTGGTCGTCACGAATCGCGCGTTGGTTCCCGCCGTGCGAGAGCAACTGCCGCAATTGGCTCCTGGTGCGGTTCTCGGCGAGCCATGCCGACGGGATACGGCTCCGTGCATCGGACTCTCGGCCGCATTCGCTTTGGCTCAAGATCCCGACGCGGTGCTCGTCGTCATGCCGAGCGATCACGTGATTCAGCCGGAGCACGCCTTTCGTGACGCCATCAAGCACGCGGGGCGAATCGTCTCGGAGGGCGAGAATCGGATCGTCACGTTTGGGATTCGTCCGCGCTATGCGGCGGAGATCTATGGCTACATCGAACGCGACGCGAAAGCGGCTAACGACCAGGCGACCTTGAATACGTATCGAGTCAAGTCGTTTCACGAGAAGCCCAACGCGGTTCGTGCCGCCGAGTTTCTCGCGACCGATCGCTTCTACTGGAACTCCGGCATCTTCGTGTGGCGAGCCGACACGATTTGGAATGCCATCGCGCGGTTCGAGCCCGCGATGGCCAAGCACCTGGGGGCGATTCGCGACGCGATTGGCAAACCAGATTTCCCAGCGGTATTTGAACGCGAGTTCCAGGCGATGAACGGCCGGTCGATCGATTTCGCCGTCATGGAACGGTTTGACGGAGAGATCTTCGTCGTCGAGGCACCGTTTGACTGGGATGACGTCGGCAACTGGCCAGCCTTGTCCCGCTTGGTCGGCGAGGACGATCGAGGCAACACGATCGTCGGGAAACACCTGGGGATTGAAACGCAGGGCTGTATCGTCCGTTCCGATGACGACCACTTGATCGTGACCGTGGGGCTCGATGATTGCATCGTCGTGCACACGCCCGATGCGACACTCGTCGCCCGAAAGTCGCACGAAGAACAGATCCGCAAGGTCGTCGCGAGTCTGCGCGAACGAGGTTGGGACGAACACGTTTAGAGCCAGACCGCGGTCTGGCGGCGGGAAATCTCCCAACTCACGACGGCTCCCAACTCACGATG
>JAGQPS010000512.1 GCA_020426595.1 Planctomycetales bacterium | reverse complement strand
CCGAGGGAACCGAGGGGGTCGAAGGCTTGCCGAAGGACAAGATCCTTTATCTGCATTGCCGATCGGGACGACGGGTCCTCACGGCCGCCCCGGTGCTGCAAGCCTTGGGGTATGATGTGCGCCCGCTCCCATGGGGCTACGACGCGCTGGTGGATGAAGGATTCGAGAGCGATCCAGGCAACCCCAAGTAACTGGGGGGCGAGCTCGGCTAACGAGTCTCGCTTTTGCTGGATTGCCCATTACGCCGCCGGCAAGTGTTCCCTTCGGGGTGACTTGCCGAGCGAATCCAAGCGCTGATTGAATAAGGCGCCGAGGCTCAATGGAGTATCGGCGCCGTTTTTACGCGCGCTGACTCGGTAACCAGGCTCGAGACCTTGGTGGCGGAGAAGCCGCTTTCGAATTGCGACCGAATTGTTCGAGCGATGCAAGCTCGCGATCGCGGTTCCCCAGGCCCATGAACCAGCAGGCCAGTTAGTCATGAATCGGCGCATCGTGATCCTCACCGAGGGCTATTCCAATCCACGAACCGCCAAGACCGCGGCCAACTTGATCCGCTATCGGCCCCAAGAGGTTGTCGCCGTGCTGGACGCGACCCAGGCGGGCAAGCGGAGTGGTGAACTGTTGCAAGTCGGAGACGTGCCGGTGATCGCCTCGTTGGACGACGCTCCCGATAGTGACACGCTGCTCATCGGCATCGCGCCTCCGGGCGGTCGAATTCCCGACCCATGGCGGCGTATCATCCTGGATGCGATCGGTCGCGGCAAGCAAATCGTCTCGGGACTCCACGAGTTCCTGTCCGATGACCCTGAATTCGCCGAGGCCGCCGAGCTTCACGGAGTGCGATTGCATGACGTGCGGAAGAATCACTTGCGGTCGATCGCGAAGTGCGAAGGGCTCGATGAGTCGACTCTCAGAGTGTTGACCGTTGGCCACGATTGCAGCGTTGGCAAGATGTTGACCGCGCTCGAATTGACTCACGGTTGCCAACAACGATCGATCGACGCCAAGTTCCTTGCGACGGGCCAGACTGGAATCATGATCGACGGAGATGGGATCCCCATCGACTGCGTCGTGGCCGATTTCGTGAACGGCGCGATCGAATCGTTGGTTCTCCGGCACCAACGGCACGACGTGCTGTTGATCGAGGGACAAGGAAGTCTCGCGCATCCGGCTTACTCGGCCGTGACGGCTGGCTTGCTGCATGGAGCCGCTCCGCAAGCGATGATCTTTGTTTATGAAGCGGGGCGCACGGCGACGACCAGCGTCGAGCATCGCCCAATTCCTCCCATTCGCGATATCGTCAATTGTTTCGAGACGATGGCCCGACTGCGACACCCGTCGCGCATGATCGGCTTCGCGGTGAACACGCGTCTGCTTGACTCCGAAGCGGCCAGGGAAGAATGTCGCCGAATCGAACAAGAGTTTGGTTTGCCGGCTTGTGACGTCGTTCGCGATGGCCCTGGGCGATTGGTTGATGCGATCGAGTCGGCTTTGACCGATCAACGGCGTTTGCATCCGCGCGCCCGGGCTCACTGATTTGATTTCATCGCCCAGCCTGGTCGAGCCGTTTTGCGGCAAGCTCAAGTACGCCTTCCGTTATTCCCGCCTGATCAAGAATTCGAGTCCCGTATGTCACGCGCTTTTGTTTTGCTCAATCCGGACGACGACGTCGTCGTGGCGGCCCGCGATCTTTTGGCGGGTGAGCAATTGGAACTGCCTCAAGCCACGGTTGTCCTGGTGGAGAGCGTGGGGCTTGGCCACAAGGTGTCGATTCGCACCATCGCGCAGGGACAGCCGGTGCGCAAGTATGGTCAAGTGATCGGCTTCGCGACTCGTGATATCGAGCCGGGTTCGCATGTGCACAGCCATAACGTCATCAACGGCGACGCCGTCGGTGATCCCCGCCCTTGCACCGAAGTGCCCGAGCCGCCCCAACCGATCGTTGGCCGGACCTTCATGGGATATCGCCGCGCCTCCGGGAAAGTCGGCACGCGCAACTACCTGGCGGTCATCTCCACGGTCAATTGCTCGGCAACCGTTTCGAAGTATGTCGCGAGGCATTTCACGCCCGAGCGATTGGCCGAGTTCCCAAATGTCGATGGCGTGATCGCGCTGACTCACACCGGTGGCTGCGCGATGCAGTTCCACGGGCTGGGGCACCGCATGCTCAACCGAGTTCTCGGTGGCATGGCCAGGCATCCCAACATTGGCGGATACCTGCTCATTGGGCTCGGGTGCGAGCAAGTCACCATCGGGCTGTTGATGCAAGAACAGAAGCTCGTCCAGATCACGCGGGATGGCGGCGAAACGAAGTCGGCGGGACCGCCGGTATTCGTGATGCAGGATATGGGAGGAACGGCCCGCACCGTGCAAGCGGCGATCAAGGAAGTCGAGCGTCTGTTGCCCCAGGTCGATCAAGCGCGTCGCGAGCCATGTCCGGCATCGGAGTTGATTCTCGGCACCGAATGCGGTGGTTCGGACGGCAACTCTGGTGTCACCGCCAACCCGGCGATTGGCATCGCGGCCGACCGATTGGTGGCATGTGGCGGGAGCGCGATTCTATCGGAAACGACCGAGATCTTTGGAGCCGAGCATCTGTTAACGCGCCGAGCCCGCACGCCCGAGGTCGCCGCGAAATTGCTCGAACGGATCGAGTGGTGGAAGGGCTATGCCGGCAACTACGGAGTCGTGCTCGACAACAATCCCTCGGTGGGCAACAAGGCGGGTGGCCTCACCACGATCGCGGAGAAGTCACTCGGGGCGGTCGCCAAGGGAGGCTCGACCTGCTTGGAGGCGGTTTACGATTACGCCGAGCCCGTCACCGCCAAGGGCTTTGTCGTCATGGATAGCCCAGGGTTCGATCCGGCAAGCGTGACCGGCATGGTC
>JAGQPS010000511.1 GCA_020426595.1 Planctomycetales bacterium | reverse complement strand
GTCTTGAGCCATCGACGCGGTGGGCGTCGTCAAGCAGCTCGGTCCGAGCATGAGCAAGGCGAGCAAGAAAGTGCTCTGCAATGAGCGGCGAAACGGGAGCATCGACTCGGATCTCCTCCGGCGCGTCCACCGCGATGACGTCGAGCGATTGACTCAACCGTCGGCACATAGCGATCCTTGGCGTGGGCCGAGGGCTAGGTGATCGGTGGGACGAGCGGCAAATAAATGTGGGGGCGAACCAGCACATCGCGAGACGTCAACGAGTTCGACTAAAAGAGCTCGTGGATCTCGCGGTGACCGTTATCGACAATCGGGAAGGGGCGTCCGGCGGGGCCGGGCAACAGGGTTTCAAGGCTGAAACCAAGGCTGTGGAAGATCGTGGCGACCAAGTCGGCCGGACCGACGGGGCGATCCGCGGGGACAGCGCCAATCGGATCGCTGGCGCCGACGGCTCGACCTCCTTGCACGCCTCCGCCCGCGAAGTAGGTCGTGAAGCACTGAGGCCAATGGTCGCGACCACCCGCTGGATTGATGCGCGGCGTGCGACCGAACTCGGCGAAGTTACAAACGAGTGTCTTGTCGAGCATGCCTCGATCGTGCAAGTCGCCGATCAGCGCGCTGTAGGCGTTGTCATACATCGGAGCCACGATGTTCTTCATGCCTTCGATCGACGTGAACGGTTTGGAGCCATGGATGTCCCACGTGATCTCGTCGAACACGGTGAGGAACGTGTTGATCGTCACGAAACGCACGCCCGCCTCGATGAGCCGTCGCGCCAGGAGGCAACACTGACCGAAGCGAGTCATGCCGTAGCGTTCACGCGTCGCGACGGTTTCTTGAGTCAGGTCGAACGCGTCCTTCGCTTGGGTGCTGGTGATGAGTCGATAGGCGGCTTCGAAGTTGCTGTCGAGTAGCGCCGCGTTCTCGCTGTTCTCGAAGTGCCCAAGCGTCCGGTCGATCGCATCACGCATGCGTCGTCGTCGATCGATTCGCACGGGCCCGATGTTTTCGGGCGGCAGCAAGTCGGGGACTTGGAAGTTCGCTTGCGACGGGTCGGCCGACAGTTCGAAGGGGTCGTGGGCCTTGCCGAGAAAGCCACCCGCTTGACCGTTCGGTAGATTGCCACCGCCTCGTCCCATGCGTTCGGGCAGGACGACATGCGCGGGCAAGTCGGTCTTGCGGCCACGCAGGTAACTCACGACCGAACCGGCATGAGGCGTATTGATACCGCCGGTGAACAGGCGGCCTGTTTGGAGCATCTGCCAACCCGCGTCGTGAACCGCCGCTCCGGTGTGATGGCATGATCGCACGAGCGAGAACTTGTCGGCGACCTCGGCATGTCGCGGGAGAATCTCGGAGAGCTGAAACTCGCCGCGCGTCGCGATCGGCTGAAATGGACCGCGGATTTCGACCGGAGCCTCGGGCTTCATGTCGAAGGTATCGAGCTGACTCGGCGCGCCGAGGTTGAAGATCATGATGCAGGCGCGATCGTCGTCGTCGTCCTTCACCGCGCCCGCCGCCTTGGCCGCCATGAACTGAGGGAGTCCGAGGCCAATCGCTCCCAACGCGCCGACTTGCATGAAGTCACGGCGAGTGGCTCCGTCGCAGGTGACGGTTTTCCCGCGTCCGATCAAAGAAAGCATGGTCGACTCCGACTCGTCTGACTCGTGCTCGAGCCGCGCTCGCCTGATACAAACGCCGCCCGAGGTTCCTGTTCGCGATCTCCGCTCCAGTGGCGGGTGGAACTGTACTGGGACATTTTAGCTGCGGTCGGAATGCGGAGGCAACGCGCGGGGCGGGGGAGAAGCTCGGGGTTTACTGAATGAATTCGCCCGCCGCGAGGGACGGGGAGTGGCGAAAGGGGGGCCCAGCGACTTACGATCCAATCTCACCTTGGGCGCGACGGGAGACCTGAATCGGCCTCAATGACCTGAGCCCAGCATCTCGCCGCCGACTTGATTCGCACGCCTTGGCTTCTCTTGTGGGAGATTCGCAGATGTCTTTGTCTCGACGCCATTTTCTCGCTTCGTCCGCGG
The DNA here is from genome assembly GCA_020426595.1 of Planctomycetales bacterium. Taxonomy (GTDB): domain Bacteria; phylum Planctomycetota; class Planctomycetia; order Pirellulales; family Pirellulaceae; genus UBA11682. The sequence goes on along the minus strand of JAGQPS010000511.1, from coordinate 859 downwards.
CGGCCGGAGCCGCCTTGGTTGGCTCGGCAGGCTCCTCGGCCCAGGCAGGGACCGCGACAACGCGGCTCGATGACACTCCCTTCGTGCCCAATCGCATCGCGGTTTCGACCTATTCGTTTTGGCGCTACAACGACGATACCAAGCTGAGTATCGAGGATTGCATCGAGCAAGCCGCGCGGATGGGATTCGACGGAGTCGAGATCCTGCATGTGCAAATGGAGGATGAATCGAACGCGACGCTCCAGAAGCTCAAGCGTCGAGCGTTCGTGAATGGGCTCGACCTGTGTGGTCTCTCGACCCACCAAGACTTCGTCAAACCGAACGTCGAGGAGCGAAAGGAGAACATCGAGCACACCAAGCACTGCATTGAACTGGCCTACCAGCTGGGCATCCCGACGATTCGGGTCAATACAGGTCGTTGGCGAACCATTGCCGATTTTGATGAGCTCATGGCGAATAAGGGGATCGAGCCGCGTCTCGAGGGTTACAGCGACGACGACGGTTTCGGATGGGTGATCGGCTCGCTCGAGGAGTTGCTGCCGGTCGCCGAACGTTGTGGAGTCGTGTTGGGGCTCGAGAATCACTGGGGGCTGGGACGGACCGCGGCGGGCGTGCTGAGGATTCTCGACGCGATCGATTCGCCTTGGCTCCAAGCCACGCTTGATACCGGCAATTTCCTCGAGGACATTCCGGCTCAGCAAGAAGCGATGGCGCCTCGCGCGGTGTACGTGCAGGCCAAGACCTACTACGGAGGCGGTAAGTGGTACACGCTCGATCTCGACTACGACGAGATCGCGGCCCGTCTTCAGAGGCACAATTACCGGGGCTACATTTCGCTCGAGTTCGAAGGGAAGGAAGA
>JAGQPS010000510.1 GCA_020426595.1 Planctomycetales bacterium | reverse complement strand
GATGGACATGACCATCATGGCCAAACGCTTGCGGCAGGATTGGTTCCGCCGCTATGTCGACAACCCGCAATCGTTCCGCCAAGGCACACGCATGCCCGACGCCTGGCCCGGCGAAGACGACAAGAGCTTGCTTGACGATGTCTTGGACGGCCGCAAGCAGACGCAGATCCAAGCTGTGTGGAACTATCTGAGCGACGGGCCGCGCGCACGAACGCCGGCCGGAGTCGTGACCGGGTCGCTCGAGCTGATCCCCACGTTTGAACCGATTCTCTATCGCAACTTCATCGAAGGCGCCGGGCCGCGCGCGATCGGCGTCGGCTACCCCGAGCAGCTCAGCTTGGCCTTCGATGCGAACGACTTGCGGCTGGCCCTGATCTGGCAAGGCGCGTTCATCGACGCCAGCAAGCACTGGGTCAACCGCGGCAGCGGGTTTCAGGGTCCGGCTGGCCAGAAGGTGCTTCAACTGCCCGCCGGCACAACGTTCGCAGCGCTGGCAGACGGCGACGCGACCTGGCCCGGCGCACCGGCCAAAGAGCAAGGCTTTCAGTTCCGCGGCTATCGGCTGTCAAAAGAAGGCCGGCCGACGTTCCGCTATAGCTTGGGTACAACCCAAGTGGAAGACTTCCCCAGCGTCGTGGTGGCCGGCCCCAAGGCGAGCTTGCTGCGCAAGTTTACGGTGACGGCCGACAAGCCGCCGTCCGACCTTTACTTGCGCGCCGCGGTGGGCAGCGCCATTGCGCCGCTCGACGGCGGCTGGTACGACGTCGACGGCCAGCTGCGCGTCCGCATCGCCGGCGGCACGGCGGTCGTCCGCTCCAGCGGCGGCAAACAAGAGTTGATCGTGCATGTGGAATTCCAAGGCGCCAAGGCGCAAATCTCCCAAGAGTACGACTGGTGACGTAAGCCCATGAACAACCAACGATTTGCACTTTCATGTTGCGCCGCTTTGGCGCTTAGCGCTTTGTCGACCGCGACCGCGACGGCGCAGCAGCCGACCGAGAGCGACTACTACCAGCTCGAAGCGCTGCCGATTCCGCCGGATGCGTACCTGGAAGGGGGCGCGCTCGAAATCATGCCCGACGGCAAGCTGGCCGCCAGCAGTCGCCGCGGCGAGATTTGGATGTTCGACAATCCGACCGCCAAAGATGTTGAATCGATCACCGCCCAGCGGTACGCCCATGGCCTGCACGAAGTGCTCGGTCTGGCCCAGCGCAACGGCTGGCTCTACTGCGTGCAGCGCCCCGAAGTGACGCGCATCAAGGACGAAGACGGCGACGGGCGGGCCGACCTGTTTGAAACCGTCAGCGACGGCTGGGAAATCAGCGGCGACTATCACGAATACGCCTTCGGCAGCAAGTTCGACAAAGACGGCAACATCTGGGTCGTGCTCTGCCTGACCGGGTCGTTCACCAGCAACGTGCCGTTCCGCGGGTGGTGCGTGCGCGTCGACGAACAGGGGCACATGATCCCGACGTGCAGCGGCATCCGCTCGCCCGGCGGCATCGGCTTCGGGCCGGACGGCGCCGTCTATTACACCGACAACCAAGGCCCGTGGAACGGCACGTGCGGTCTGAAGGAACTGCAGCCCGGCAAGTTCATGGGCAACCCGCAGGGGAACAAGTGGTACGATCTGGCGCCCAACATGAAGAAGCCGGAAGAGCCGCTCTCGAAGAGCCGCTTTCACATCGAGGCCGACAAGATTCCCGACTATGTGCCGGCGGCCGTGTTGTTCCCCTACGGCAAGATGGGGCAGTCGGCCAGCGGCATCGCGACCGACGACACGGGCGGAAAGTTTGGGCCGTTCGCGGGGCAGATGTTTGTCGGCGACCAGACGCACAGCACGGTGATGCGCGTCTTTTTGGAGACCGTCAAAGGCCGCCGCCAAGGGGCGACGTTCATGTTCCGCCAGGGGATCGGCTCGGGCACGTTGCCGTTGCTGATGGAAAAAAGCGGCGCCATGTTCATCAGCGGAACCAACCGCGGTTGGGGCTCGCGCGGCAACAAGCCCTTCAGCCTGGAACGCCTCACCTGGACCGGCAAGACGCCGTTTGAAGTTCACGAGATGCGGGCGAAGAGCGACGGCTTTGAGTTGACCTTCACGCAGCCGGTCGATCCGCAAACGGCCGGCGACGTGAATTCGTATCAGCTGCAGACTTACACGTATCTGTACCAAAGCGACTATGGCAGCCCGGAAGTCGATCACACGAAGCCGACCGTGACGAAGGCCGTCGTCGCCGCCGACGGCAAGAGCGTGCGTCTGACGGTCGACAGCCTGGTCCGCGGGCATGTTCACGAACTGAAGATCGGCCTCAAAAGCGCCGACGGCCTGCCGCTGCTGCACGACACAGGCTACTACACGATGAACAACATCCCTTAACCGCCTGGCGCAGCGGCGTACCGGCGCAGATAACCTTTGACGCGCAGCTTGCGGGCCGTGTTGTCGCTGCACATGTAGCGAATCTTGCCGAACACGGGCCGCTCTGGGCCCCAGGCCCGGTCATAGCGGCCCAGCACCCACAAGATGCCGCTGTAGGAATTCGGGTCGCGGCCGTCGAGGGCGTATTTGTTGTTCAGTTCGATCATGATGTCGAGCGCCTCGCGCGGCGACGCCGACCAGTGCAAGATCTTTTTGCCCCACAACATGCGCAGATAGTTGTGGATCTTCCCTTCGCGCAACAGTTGCCGCTGCGCCGCGTTCCATAGCTCGTCGTGCGTGCTGGCCGACTCGAATTGCTCCAGCGAATAGACATGCGGACGCGGGTCGGCGGCGTGCTCGGCCAGCGTCGTTTGCGCCCAAGCGGGCAACGACTCATAGCGGTCGTAGTCCTCGCGCTGAGAGCACATGTTGAAGCCCAGCTCGCGCCACGTGATCAATTCGTCGAGAAACGACTCGGCCGCTTCGC
>JAGQPS010000050.1 GCA_020426595.1 Planctomycetales bacterium | reverse complement strand
TACGGGCTCGAGGAACTGCCCGACCGGGCGCGGTTTGAAGCGATCGCCGAGCCTTGGCGGCCCTACGCATCAGTCGCGAGCTGGTATTGTTGGCGGGCGATTGAACGCAGGCTCGACCGCGACTCGCTCGGCCTAGGTTAGGCGGCGGCTGAAGAAGCACGACAAGACCAGCCTCAGTCGACCAGCCAAACATCGCCGGGATGCCATCGCCGGGATGCCATCACCGCAATGCTCGAGTCTCGATGCATGGGTCGCGGGGCGGCTTGGCGGACTCACCACGGTCGGTTCAACGGATCGCCTTAGTCGGCGAAGAAATCATCGTCGTCATCGTCCGTCCCAGCGGCTCGCTTCTTGTAGAGCGAAATCCGGTTGCCTCGCTCGCTGAACGAGACATCGTCCATGAAGGTGCGGATGAGCAACAAGCCGCGACCGCTGACTCGTTCCAAGTTCTCTGGATCGGTTGGATCGGGCAACGTCGACGGGTCGAATCCGGGTCCCTCGTCCTCGACCGTCACGCGCATCCAGTCCGCTCCAAACTCCGCCGTCACCTTGAGCAGGCGTTCGTTGTAGGGAGCGATCTTGGCACGCTCATCGATCGCACGGTAGTACTCTCGTTCGTCGTCCTGTCTTAAATCGGAGCCGACTTCGAGATTGCCGTGATACATCGCGTTCACGAATGTCTCGTCGAGCGCGATCCCAATGCGCAAGCGATCGGTTTCGTCCCAACCGGCAAGCTGCACTTGGAGATACTCAACGAGTGGACCGATGAGAGATGGATCGTTCTCGAGCTCGAAATACTCGGTATGAGCGACCCGACGCTTGAGGACTCGTTCCTTTCGCTCCTGCTCAACGGCGACCGCGAGCACGGTACGAATGGTGGGAACGAGATCTTCCTTAATCGCCTGCTTGGGGCTGTAGCTCGAGGCCCCGGCCTTGAGCGCCTCGATCGCGATTCGCTCATTCCCGTTGCTCGTGATCAACACGATGGGAACGGATGGGTGGGAAGCCGTCAGCGACTTGACGAGTTCGAGACCATCCATCTCGGGCATTTGCAGATCGGTCACCACGACATTCACGGGCGACGAGTTCACCACATCAAGGGCCTGCCGCCCGTTCTCGGCATAGCTGACCGTCCATTCCTCGACCTTGGCGAGGACGGCTCCTACCAGCCGCCGATCAACAGCGGAATCATCAACCACCAGGATGTGCGCCAAGTCGAGTTCTCCCTGGTGCGGCAATCCGAAACCAAGCAAATGGAATGTCAGAGTGACAGAACACCGGCTAAATCTCAAGTCTCCCCTGGCGAATTGGTTCGCGTTGTTCCCTTGCCAGGATGATCGGTCGAGCCCATGGGACTTCGTGCAGCTTACCGCTCGCTTCGTGTTCGAGCGAACTACCAACAACTTGGTCCCGCCGCGATCAAAGGTCACGACGGGGAAGCGTCAGCCATTGGGCGCTCTTGCGGCTCGGCGGGCTCGCCACCCGCCCCGGCATTCGCGGCCGGGCTTCCCTCGCCCGTTGCCTCGGTTTCCGTTCGGCCCGAGTTTCCGTTCACCAGGTCTTCCCACGTGGTCACGAGAATCGCTTGTTTGAGACTGGGAAGCCGCCCACGGACCTCCACGCGACTGAGTGAATATCGATGAGGCCAAAACCGTGATCCGTCCGGTTCTTGAAAACGACTGAGGTAAAACTTCATCTCCTCACCCGGCGGCAACGGCTTGTCGGGGTGGAAGATGAAATTGCGATTGAGCCGCATATAGACGCTCGTGAGCGGCTGATCGGAGTCGTTTCGCACCGTCAAATACGGCTCCAAGACCTCGCCGGTCCCCTCCTGATAGCGTTTCACCGATGCGTCGACGTCCTCGGGAGCGATATACCCGTCCACCAAGATCGTCACCGGAAGTTGCTCGTCAATCACCTCGGGGAAGCACAAGACGGCCACGGCGACGATGCCTAAGGTCGCCGCGAAAATCAAGATGGTGAACGCCGCCAGTCCCTTGGGGCCAAGACGAGGTCCCCTACGAGGCTCGACGACAACATCGGTTGATTCAGCAATGGCAGACATGACAAACACTGTTCTCCAACGCCCACGGTTCGACGATCCGAGACGAACGTCGATGTTTCCCGGCTCGTTTCGGCCGGCAAGCCCAGACCCTACCGAGCAACTCCATCGTCTTTATTCTAGGCAACGACCGAGACGTGCTCAGGGGGCTAGCCGTGAATGTGCGGAAACCGATGTCCGAGTCGATCATTTCCGATGGCACTCCCACGAGCTCACTAACGACTCGCGACGCGGTGGGCGGGCCCTTCGATTGGGCCGCCGGCCTTCTCACTTCCGGGAGGCCATAGGATAGTAGAAGAGGTCCGTATTCTTGGTCCGCCCCCCTTCATTCGAGAGCGAGTCCCATGGCTTCGATCCCCAGTGGATCACCCACGACTCCATCCTCCGCTCATGCTTCACTGCAAGTCGGCGCATCGGAATTGGTACGCCTTCGTTGGGTCGCCGTGGCCGGACAACTGATCACGATCGCCGTCGTACGGTTTGGGCTCGGAATCGCGATTCCACTCTTTCCGTTGTCCACGCTGGTCGCCATGACGGCCCTGTCCAACGTGACCCTCGCGGCCTGGGTGGCGGGACGTCGCCGCGGCCTCCGCGCGACGCGGGAACTCCAGAATGACTCCAGGACCGAAGTCCTAGAATCACAGCGAGGATATCAATCGCAAAGCTGGGTGTTGGCATTCGTGCTCGCCCTGGACCTCGTGGTCCTAACCTCGATGCTGTATTACACCGGCGGAGTGACCAACCCGTTCACGGTCTTCTACTTGGTGAACCTGGGGCTCTGCGCTTTCGTCGTGGAGAGCTCACTCGCCTGGATGCTCTACGGAGTCGCGAGTCTCGGATTTGCCTGGCTCCTGTTCTTTCACATCGACCTACCCGATCTTGGCATCTCCGCGGAGCGAGCCTTGCACCCGTCGCAATACCAGTTCCTGGGCTGGGGTAGCTTCGCCGCGTTTCTCACCTGCGGTTCGGTGATCGTCCACTTTTCGTCTCGGTTCCATGCGGAACTGCGGCGACGCGAGCAGGAGCTTCGTCTGGCCGACGAGCTGCGGGCGCGCAGTGAAAAACTCGAAGCGCTCGGAACACTGGCGGCGGGAGCCGCTCACGAACTCGCGACTCCCCTATCCACCATCGCGGTCGTGGTGAAGGAGCTTGAACGTTCGCTGGACCAAATAGAAACCTCCGCGGAGGTACGCGAGGACATGAGCCTGATTCGACGCGAAGTCGATCGTTGCCGTCTGATCCTTGACCGCATGGCGGGCGATGCCGGCCAACCGTCCGGTGAAACGCCTCGTGAATGCTCACTCCGCATGCTGTTCGATGCGGTGCTCGACGGGTTGCACGACACCTCGGACGTACACCTCCAGCTGGAAGACGACGGGGAATCGCGTTTGCTGAGACTGCCGATCGAGGCGACGGCTCAAGCCCTCCGCGGCCTCGTTCGCAATGGCCTCGATGCGTCACCGGACGGTCTTTCCGTCGTGCTATCCGGTACTCGCGAAACTCCAAGCACGATCGTGATTCGCGTGCGGGATCGCGGCGAGGGAATGGCCGAAGGTATACTGCAACGAGTGAGTGAGCCGTTCTTCACCACCAAGCCTCCTGGCTCGGGCATGGGTCTGGGGGTCTTCTTGGCTCGCACCTTGATTGAACGGCTCGGTGGCCGGCTTTCCTACGAAAGCGCTCCGCTCCATGGCACGGTTGCCATCGTCGAACTCCCAGTCTCCGAGCACTTGGCGGAGTGAACCCATGACTGAAGTGGCTCCGAAAACCATTCTCATCGTCGACGATGACGAGACGCTACGCAGCCGCTTGGCACGCGCCTTTTCCCATCGTGGCTGGATCACGCATGAAGCCGAGGGCTACGATTCGGCGGTTGCCATCTTCGCGACGCTTCGCCCGGAACGAGCGGTCATCGACCTGAAAATGCCTGGTCCCAACGGACTCGAGTTGCTCAAGCGAATGCAAGAGCTCAGTCCGCGTACCGCCGTCGTGATGCTGACGGGATACGGCAGCATCACCAACGCGGTGGAAGCCATCAAATTGGGAGCGGTGAATTACGTCACCAAGCCGGCCGATGCCGATCAAGTCCTCCTCGCGTTCCACGGCATGGTCGACGCCGAGGAGGAATCGTACGATCGCCCCGATGACTTTTCGCCTCCCTCCCTCGCCGTCGCCGAGTGGGAACATATCCAGCGAGTCCTCTCGGACTGCGGAGGCAACATCAGTGAAGCGGCTCGATTGCTCGACATACCGCGCCGCACGCTTCAGCGCAAACTGAAGAAGATGCCTCCCTGACCCAACCCTCGCGCGGCGGTCGAGGTTCCACGACCTTATGGCGCGAGACGCCTCGGGGGATCGCCACGCGACTTCCATTTCACTTTCGCCGGGCGTCACCGTTTGCCCAATCGGTACGGATACGCGGCGAGACCGTCGATTCCGTGACCGCCTCGCCGAATTGCAACCGCCCTAATGAGTCCGCTCCGATGTATATCGTCGGCGAGGCTCGTTGATCGAGGCGAGACACGATCGCGCTGCTTCTCGCCAGCCTGGCCCCGGTCCGCGGTGGTTCCGCCAGGCTCTTCGATGTTGCGAGGCGAATCTCGCCTGGCGTACCGCGAGTGACGGAATGGGCAAACTCAACGACAAGCTGTTGGCGCTGCGCGACCGCACGCGTCACGACTCGAGTCAGCGATTGTTCGAGTCGTTCGAGGGTTACCTCCAAGGCGAATGCCGACTCTCGCCACACACGGTCGAGGCGTACACGCGCGACTTGCGACGCTTTCATCAGTGGCTCGGATCGCGCGCCGTGTCGGCGTTGACCATCGCCGATCTTTCGGACTACGCGGCGTGGCTCGACACCTCCGGACTCGCCCCCGCCTCGCTGGCTCGGAACATCGTCGCCCTGCGAATGTTCTTTCGCTACCTGCAGATCGAAGGGGTGATCACCGAGAACTTGGCCGAACTGCTCGGTAGCCGCAAACTTTGGGAACGCATCCCAAGCGTGCTTCCCCCGCATCAAGTCGACCAGTTCCTCCACGCACCCAGCAAGGGCGATCCGCTTTACCGCCGCGACCGCGCGATTCTCGAAGTCATGTATGCCACGGGCGCTCGAGCCTCGGAAACGGCCAAGGCCAAACTAGAAGACCTCCACCTGGCCCAAAAGCACCTGCTCGTTCATGGCAAGGGAAGCCGACAGCGAATCGTCCCCATCGGACAAAACGCCATCGACGCGCTGCGTGACTACCTCGAGCAGACGCGTCCGAAACTCATCCAACGCAGGCCCGACAGTCCCTGGGTATTCGTCTCGCGCACGGGGCGCGGGATTCGGCGCGAGGCCATTTGGGAGCTGGTAAAGAAATACGCCTTGCTCGCCGGCGCATCGCCGGACCTCAGCCCTCACTCCCTGCGACATAGTTTCGCGACCCATATGCTCGCCGGCGGAGCCGACCTACGACAAGTTCAGGAACTCCTTGGTCACGCCAGCATCGCCACGACTCAGATTTACACCCACGTCGATCCAACGAGGCTACGGCAGATTCACCAGCGGTTTCATCCCCGAGCATGAGGACTCGACCGGCACGTCCCACCTCGGAGCCCCCGCCGACAATCAAGCGGGCTCAACCGCGGCACGGGCGTTCGCGCTGGGCAAACAGAAAGGGACACCCGCGAGGGTGTCCCAGAAATTCGATCTTGAGTTGACGTGAAGCGTCGGACGAATCGCTTAGCGGGCTCGGTCCTTGAACTTGATCTTATCCGCCAACGTGATCAGTTCTCCATTGGGACCAAAGCGCCCCATCACCGCCGTGATGGCACGAATTTGCTCTTCGAACTTGAGACTCGGGTCGGTATCGAACTCGACCTCCAACTCGGTCGCGATGTTTCCACCACCTTGCTTGCGAGCGGCAATGCGTTCGCTCAGCAAGTTGTACATCTGCGGGTTGTTCGTCGCTTCGCCGCTCAGGCTATCCGAATCGTCGATCACGATGTCTTGCAGGACGCCATTGAGGCCAGCGATCAACTGCACTCGGACAGGCAATTCAAAATCATCGACCGTCGACGAACTCGGTGACGACGCTGGCATGCGGATATTGAAGTCACCCTCTCGCACCACGACCTTGAACGTCATGATGAAGAAGACGAGCAGCTGAAACACGATGTCGATCATCGGTGTCATCTGCAACTCAACCTTCTGGTCGGCGGTGCTCTTGTGTCGGAACTTCATGCTCGTACCAATCGATCAGTCGGAAGCGGTTCAGCCAAACGGTCGAAGCGATGCCTCCCGATTCACGTTCGTCACACGCGACGTTCTTGATCGGTGAGACCCACGTTTCATCGGGCAGGCCCGAGGCGTCAGTCGGACGGTATGAACCGTGCCGATCCCGAGGCCCTCAGTCGCTCACCGACCCGGAACGTGAAATCCTCGAGCCCCATGTTGCGGCAGACGTCCATCACGTCCTGCACCTTACCCATCGCCACGTCCTTGTGACCACGGATGATCACCTTCACCTTGCTGGTCTCGACGCGCTGAGCCCGCGCCTCGGAAAGCTCACGAGTCAAGTACGGCTCAAGCAAACTTGCCTTATCGATGAGCTGTCGGTTGTAGAGAATGCTGCCATCCTCCACGATGCTCATCAGGATGCGGTATTCCGGCACGGTTTCCGGGGGGCGAGCCAAATCGCTGTCGGGCAGCTTGATCTTGTCGCTCGCCTCGGCCTCGGTGAAATTGATGAGCACCATGAAAAATGCGATGAGCTGAAACGTCATGTCGATCATTGGCGTTAAATCAGCTTCATCATGCGATGTCGGGTGCTTGGTGAACCGCATCGTCGCCTCACTGGCAAACGGAGCCATCGGAGAAGAAATCGAGGCGCCACGAGGGCGCCTCGCCCGCCACGGTGCCAGGATTGACTGGCACCGTCAATTCACGCAAGGCGTTACGCCTTGGGCGCCGTCGCCGCCTTGGGGCTCGTCGTTTGGAAGCGGCTCATCAAGCCCTCGCTCGTGATGCCGATTTCCAGCACGAGGCGTTGGACGCGGTTGAACAGGATACGGAAGACGGCCATCGCGGGGATGGCGATCATCAGACCAATCAACGTCGTCACCAGAGCCTTCGAGATACCGTCGGCCAACTTATTTGGATCGGGCGTGCCACCGCCGTTGGCGATCACATAGAACGAATCGATCATGCCGTGGACCGTGCCGAAGAGGCCGACCATCGGAGCGATCTGGGCCACGAGGTTGATGTAGCTGAGACGGTGCTCCAGCTTCATGTTCTCCTCCTCGCCCACTTCCTGCATCGCTTCGACCGCTTGCTCGTAGCCGCTGGAGAGCTTGGCCAAGCCGGCTGACAACACGTTGCCAAGCACCGACTCGTCGGCCTTCGCCAACTCGTACGCCTCTTGGTACTTCTGCTCGTTCAAGCAGGCTTCAAAACCTTGTATCAAGTGCACGGGACACATGCTCTCGCGGCGCGCGGTGAGCAAGTTCATGATCACCAACGCCACGAAGATAAAGCTAAGCAATAGGAACAGCACGATGTACAACAAGCCGAGCGATTCAAACAACCAAAAGAGAGCATTCTTTTGACCACCCGAGGCCGCGGGGGCGTCACCGCCTCCATTGCCTTCCGGCGCCTGGGCCTGCGCGTCTTGTGCATGCACCGGGGACGTGTGCACCGAAGTAGCAACGAAGCCAATTCCCACCGCGACCAGGACGAGAACCCAGAACAGGTGAGTTCGGTTCCGACGAGCGACAGCGAAACCCATACCGTTTGCTCCCAACGTTGGTTCTTATCAAAGATTGCCAACCGATCCGAACCAAGCCGCCCAATTACCAAAGGCGGTCACGAGCCCAGACTCAGCAAGCGTTATTAATCAGGACGTTGCTCGAGAACCCCTTGCCCTCGAGCGATCAGTACATTTCGACGAGCGGTGCGGCGTAACCAACCCGGTCCGCCACGCAGCCAATTCCTCACGATAATCGCGGACGACATTGAGTTCGATCGTTTGGCCGAGACTGTCACGGAAACTGTTCGTTTCCGCTCCCTGCCACCACGCGACCAACTCGCTTCCCCGCCACGAGGTTCACCTTCAGTCTAACCGGAGCCCCTCGAACTTGCGGGCTCGAAGCACGTTGGATCCGTCGGAAAATCGCCTCGCAAGACTCGCTTGCCCGAATAGCCGGCCCCGCCTCTCAAGCCCCCCGCCAATTCTCCCGCTAGTTGGAGGCGGGTGCGTTGGCCCACGGGCTCGACGCATAGCGGCTCTTCAGCTTCTCCCGAGCTTCGGCGGCCTCCGCGACCTTGCCGATCTGGGCGAACAGGTTGCCAAGCTGAAACAACGCCTCGGCGTGGTAGTCCGGGCTCTGATAATACAACAAGTCCGTGTGCAGGAACGCGTTGATGGCCGACTTCGTGTTACCGGCCTGCATTTCGCAATTGCCAAGCGCATTGTAGATCTGTGCGAACAGAGCGGTGTTGGTACTGCTCTCCTCGACAATCATCTGTTGCAGATCGCGAATGCCCTCGTCCGCCTTGCCCTGGAAAGCGGCGCAGCGTGCCAGTCCGACTCGAGCGGAAAGTTTCGCTTGACGCGAGGAGGCCGTCGCCGATTCCACGGCCATCACGGCTTCGTAGTTCGCGACCGCTTCATCGAACTTCTTTTGGAGCTCCTGCGTGCGAGCGACCTTAAGGCGACCACGCTGTTGCATCTCGCTCCACGGAGCACTCACGAGTTCGCCGAACTGCGCTTCGGCCTGATCGAACACGCCTCGCGCGACCAGCACATCACCAAACGTCTCAACCGCTTCGAAGTAGCGGTAGCTATCCTTGTCGCTGGCGACAAACCCACCGATCGCCGCCGCCGCTTCATCCAAGGTTCCGGCTTCGCCGGTCAGCGCCAACTTGGCGATGCAGTAGGCCCGCATGAACCGCACATCGGCCGCCAAGGCCGCGGGCTGCAAGCGAGTCGCATCCACCGGCTCGAGCGCCTCGAGGGCGTTGTTGAGCCGTTCCTCGGCCAGAGCGCGACGAGCCGTCACGACATCACGAGGCTCGTTCGCGAACGTGACCATCTTGATGTTCGAGGGCTCGACCTCATTCACACGGCCACCGACCTCGATGGTGATGCCGTTGGCGGTCACCGCCGTGATCGTTCCAGTCAAGGTGCGTCCCTCGACGGGAATGACCCGATCGCTTTCTTGAGCCGAGAGAGTCCCGGCGATCCCCAGAATTCCCATGGACAACACGCAGCCCGCGACGGTCCGCAAAGGCGCGGACAGCACTCCAGGGAGGCGAGAGACGTTCGGCATAACTTATCTCCTCGAGTTCGGCACTCTTGATCTTTGCTAATTGAAATCCCGACGGCGTGTGGCGACTTTGATGCCCGACCCAGTGATCAAGGTCTTGAGCGGCGAGGCATCGCGTACCCTCGCGCGGTATCGAGCTTACTCCAACCCGGCGAGTCCGGTTTCTCGCTCGCCGAGCTTCTTTTGCAAGGCTCGTGCGAGGGCATCGAACTTCGTCTTCCACACACCACCGCCTAGCTCCGCGTCGACGGTCATCGTTCCGGTAATGTCTCGTTTGACTCGGGCCAACTGATCGTTGTTGTTCGTCACGACGGCATACTCGAATCGTGCGTACGCCAACTGGTAACGGGCTTGCAGGAACGTATCGCGATAGTTGGCGCTGCGAGCCGTGGTTTGAGCCAACTTACCCCAGCCCCAAATCACGTTTTCTTCCCGGTTCGTCCGCTCGTTGCGCCGAGGCATGCCACCGGACATCGCGGAGGCGAGCCGAGCCCCGGAGGTCGTTGCCCGACCCCACAGGTGATAGGTCATGGCCGCCTCGACCTGAACCGTCACCATGCCGGGGTTGGGGGCCAGAATATCGGCGTAGAGATTCAAGGCATCCTGGTATTTGCCTTGGGCCCGCATGATCGCGGCGGTCTGCACACGGGCGCGAGTCACCAGTTGCTCGTCGGTCGAATTGTTCGCCGCGACTTGCTTGAGTGTCTCTTCCGCCAAGGTGAACATCTGATTGGCGTCGGTGTTGTAGCCATCCGCCACCAACGACTCGGCCACGCTCGCCATCGTCTCGGCGGTCCACACCAAGGTGTTGGCGTCACGAGTCGTCTTTTGCACTTCCTCGAGGAACGCGACGACTCCCGTGCCGAAGGCCCGGCGTTGTTCCTTGCTCGGCAAGGCCTCGAGTTGCAGCCGCAAGTCGGCCACGAGGGAGACATAGAGGGCGATCAGTTGCTGCTTGCCCGCGTCGTCCATGCCAGCCGACTCGGACAGCGACGACATGATGGCTCGAGCCTTTTGAATCTGAGCCGCTTTATCGGAGGCGGTCGCGAGCGATCCGATGTAGGCTCGCAGAGCGGTGCGATAGATGTTCGAGAGGCGACTCGGCTCCATGACGGTCGGAACCTTTTGCTTGACCAGTTCCAACAAGCCGGCTCCGGGACGCTCGAGCAACTTAACCGCCTCGGCCGGCCGATTCTCCATCAGCTCCAACTGAGCCATGGACAGGGTCGCGACGACCATCGACGAGTCCATGTCACTCGCGGCGAGTGTTTGCACACCTTCCTCGAGCTCCGCACGCGCGTCGGCACGCATCGCGTTGAGAGCCGCCTTGCGGCTGTCGGCTTGGGCCGCGTCGATTTCACCAGCTCGTTTCGCCGCGTCGATCGCCCCCAACTCCGTCAGGTATTCAGCCCAAATCTGGGTACCGATTAGCAAGCGAGTTCGCAAACGTTCGGGCGACGATTCGGGGATCTCGGCCAGGTAGGCTCGAGCCGTCGCCAAGTCCTTGTTGCTCAACGCGACGAAGGCCAGGATATTGGCCGCTCGAATCGCCTCGTCCGAATCCGGGAAGTTCTTGATGGTGAGATCACCGACTTCCTTGAGTCGAGCCGTTTCAAAATCGCGATCCTCGCGACTCGCCTCCTGGAACAGCGCCCAGTAAGCGTTGAGCGCGATTCCGGCACTCGCCTTGGTCCCGGAGATTCCCGGGTTGTTACGCAATTGGCTCTCGCCGATCACACCAGCGTGATAGTACTTGCCTTCGACAAAGTACAGGTAAGCCATGAACCGGCGAACGATCGCGAGGTCTTCCTCCGGAGTCTCGGCATCGGCCAAGGACAAAGCGCGTTCGAACCACCCCATCGCTTCGAGAGGAGCGGTGCGAAGCACTTGCTCGGCTTGGGTGAGCTGCTGTTTGAGTTCGGCTTGACGAGTCGCATCAGCCTCGGTGGCCAACGACTGCTTAACGCTCTCGGCCGTCACGCGGGCATTGTCGAAATCACTCAGGACCGCGACGCCCCGATCGCGGGCTTGGATGAAATTGACCACTTCATTGGAAGTGGTGTTATTGGCTCGACCGATCCCCCACGACGCGAGCAACTGCTGAGCGTCCGACTTGAGCGGCCCGTTGCCTCGAGTCAACTCGCGGACGATCTCCACCGAGCGGTTGTCGAACTGGGTGATCATCTGGCGATCCTCGGCCGTCTTCGGCTCCTTCGCTTCTAGCTCCGCCGCCGCCTCGTGATAGGCCCGGGCGAGAGTCAACTGCAAAGCCAACCATTCGGGATCGTCGATCTCGGCGGGAAACAAGTTCCCCACCACGGGCTCGCCCTTGGCCACCATCTCTTGATACGGGACCGGGTCCTTCGACTCGTAGCAGGCAAACGCGATGGACAGGGCTCGTCGTTTGACCTCGCGCAATTCCGGCGCGTTGGGCAGGGTCAGAATGTCTTCCAGGTAGGGCAATGCCTCGTCAGCCTTGCCTTGCATCTGCATGGCTTGGCACATGCCTACGGTCGCCAGCAACTGCGTACCACCGAACGCCGAGTACTTTTGCCTCACTTCGGTGAAGAGTGCCTCGGCCTCCGCCAAGCCAGGTCCCCGCTCCGGCGCCTGCTCATCGTAGGACTTCGCGATCTCCAGCTTGATCTGTGGCAGAGCGAGTTGGATCTGCATGTACCGCACGCGATAGTCATCACGCATCGCGACCAATTGAGGTTCGCGGGGATTGCTGCCGATTCGCTCGAGCCGCGTTCGCAGTTTCCCTTGGACTTCATTGAAAATCTCTTGAGCCTTCGCCAGCTGTTCCCGAGCTTGCTGACGGAGGGCTTGTTGCTGTCCCTCGGCGATTCCTTCCTGATTCGACTTCTCCACCGCGATTTCACTGCGGCGCATGAGGAGGCCGGCATAGAGTTCCGTGGCGTCGTCCGCGAGTGGGTTGGCGCTATGTTCCGAAATAAACAGATCGAGCGCCTGTTGAGCCTCATCGAGGATCACCTCGCGGCGTGCCCGCTCACGAACGGTCACCAAGCTCGCGAGCATCGTCTTGGCTCTTTCAAAATCGATGACCTCGCGAAACGTCACGGGGCTGACTGGGCTATTCCGCATTTCCTCGAGATAGAACAACGCTTCGTCGAAGTAGCGCTGATTGCGGAGCTCATCCAAGAAGGCCTGAACCGGCTCCTCCGCCCGAGCGGATGTCACCGCGCTCGGCATGAGGGGAAACGCCAACGCGGCTCCCAACGAACCGCCGACCACCCATCGCACCAGCCATCGCGAACGAAGCACCATCGTTAATCACTCCTACCGATCGAGAGCTCGAAGTCTGTTGGATCACCGCGAACGGTTCCCCATACCCGCATGCACGCTTGGGCATGTTCCGGTTTGCTCCGAGCCCCTCCGCTTCTATTGCTTACCCAGCCGCGAATCGCGCCGAGTCGCATGGTCCGTTATGTTCTCGTCCAAATCACCGATCCAAACGTCACCGATCCAAACATCATCCCAACCGGCGTCGCGCAAGCGCCATGAAACGCCAACGATGTCGCCCGGACTTCGAGACGCGGCGCGGAGTTGTCGACAGGTCGACCGCCCCTCACCATTTCTCGGTCCCGGCCACGCCGAGATTCAAACGACTTAAACTCCGAGCCTCGAGCCCCCACGCGGCCAACTTCGGTCGAGGCCGTTAGGTGCTTTTGGCGTACTTCATTGCGACGAACCACCGGCGCCCGAACGGCCTTGCATCCTTAAGGACTAGGCTCCCGATTCAGGAGCCCCAACGCCGTTTGGTCGGGACGGGAATCATCCCAGTATGCCTGCCTTCGTGCCCAACCCGGTCGTCCCGTTCGCGGCCGAGCATCCGGAGCTGGAGTCCGGGCGGTTGGTTGTGACGAGAAGCGGCATGGTACCGCAAAAAACAGGGCGAGGGTATCCTCCGGCCCATCAAACCACCGTAGCGGCTTCTCGCCCCCCATTGCTCTCAACAACGAATCATCTTCCGAACAGCACACGCCCCGATGTCCTGGAGACTTTGCCCTTGTTTCTAGGATGCTTAGGAACCCAACAGCTCGTCCAGGATTTGGTTGAACTCTTGCCCCGTGAACTCCATGGCGGCCGAAACCGATGCACAGAGCCGCTTCTCGGCCTCGTTGAGTTCCCCATCACTCGCCATCATGCGGATCATCTCTTGCAGCATCACGACCCGCTCGCGGTGTGATTCGGGGAGGACCAATTCCGTCACCCCCTCGCCGAGCCCCACCATGACCGATTCGGCATCTTCGTTGGAGATTCCCCAGAGTTCCGCGCGGTCGACCAACATCGCCAGTTCCTCGGGCGAAATCTTGCCATCCACGGCGGCCATCGCGGCGAGACTACTGAACAATTGCAAACGATCCATCAAACGATCCTTTATGTCGTTCGGAGCCTCGCGTAGCCAACGACGCAACGAGCTCCAGGTACTCACGAATCCACACCAGTCCTAGGGACGGCGGATGTAGGCATCGGCCCAAGACCGTACCTGCTTGTCGTCGAGCACGTGCACTTGTCGCAGCAGCTGCACGGTTTCGCTCGAGAACTTCGCCAACGGAACATGCACCAGACTCTTGCGAAATTGTTTGGCGATGCGTCGCCAGGACAATCGAGGCGAGGCCTCCGCGACCAAGGCGATATGTCGGTGCCGCGAGTGCAGGGCCGCGGCGGCCAGCAATCGCTCCTCGGGCAACGTGAACTGAGCCAAACGCGGGTCGTTCCACACGTCCGGGATTTGCCGTGGTGGGAACAGGAACAAAGCCCCGCCATAACTCGCCTGCGAGATGCCGGGGCCGACCAGATTGAGCCGATGGTCGGTCGCGTAGAACGCCAACGTCGACTCCTCCTCATGCTCGGCGTACCAGGTCGAGCGCCAGGGATACTCCGCGACCGCGGCGTCGACATCGAAGAGCATCACCACCGCGTCGAGCTCTCCGCGTTTGGGCGGCAAGACCTTGACATACAAGCCTCCGTCATACCAACGCCGTAAGGTCTCTCGGATATCAATGCCATCCATCAGGCTCGTCGTGAACTTCTCGGTCTTGGCCAGATCGGTCCCGAGGATCTCCTTCGCGCGATTCATCGCCACGGCGCGAAAGCTCTCGATGCGAGCGTCTTCCGGAGGCCAACTGCATTGGCCATACGGACTCCACCCCTTACGCCACTGATCCTTTTTCTCCTCGTCGGGACGAGGCTTGAGATCGATCCGGTGAAGCACCATGGGCGGACCTGGCAGGCGTGAAACCATCGTGGCCACCGCCTCGGGTCGCTCCGGCAACACGGCCTTACCCAACCCCATCCGAATCTTCGGACCAGCGAACTCCGTCGCCGCCGTGTACTCCCGAGCCACGTCAAAGACACTCAAGGCGAAACCGTCCCCCATCACTTGTTTGGCGGCCGTCAGGAGAGTCGTCAGTTCGGGAGTCAACCGGCGGTCGAGCAACGTCAAGTTACGCGAATACTTCAGAATGGTCTTAAGAGCCGCGGGCGAAATGGTGCGGGCCCGCGAACCATATTCCTCGCGATACACATTGCGAGCCGCCAACAGCAGTTCCTTGACTCCGTCGATCGACAAGTTGGCGTGATCCAGCAGCTCCTTGCGAGCTTGCTCGTACAAACTGGTAATGAAGGGAATCTCGCCCAACAGGAAACAGAGCGTACGAAAGTCGACATGTCGTCGTTCGGGTCGTGGGCACTCCGCATCGGGAGGCACACTGTCCGTCCGCCTGGGATCGAAATACGCCTCACGAATCCACGGCCAATCCAGAATGGAACACACCAACAAGACCGAACGATGATCGATCGAAAGATCTCGCAGGCGCTTGGCCATCGCGGCGATGCGGTGCTTGCGTTGATACTCCTCCGGCCGATGAATCGCCGGTAGAACTCCCACGCAAAACTGCTCCAACGAGATCTGTTTCAGGGCGTAAGGGTCGGGCAGCGGCTGGCCATAGGGGACGAAGTGCTCGGTCTCGAGGTCGATGAAGTAACGCGGAATGTGCTCTTCCATCGCCGCCCGCAGCGCCGCGATGACCGGCTGACTCGGGTCGATCGGGACGTAGTTGTACGCCCGATCCCCTTCCTCGATTTCCTCTTCGTCGTCGGCCTCGCGCCACTGGGGTTCCTCCCAATCAACGCCCTGCTCTTGCACCACGAGGCTTGGTCGAGGCAGCTCGAGAATGGCTTGCTCCACCTCGGCCTGAAAGGACCCCGGCAGCGGCACGGCCACCGCGTCGTACTCACCACTCAGGAGCCGCCGACGGACCTCCGACGCACAGTCGGCCGATCCATGAATGATGGGCAGTACACTGACTCGAGGCCCAATCGACAACGCATCGACTCGCTCGCCGCCGCTCGATTGGTTGTTTCGCGATGCATCCATCGATTGCCCTCACGCCCCCGCCCTGTCCAGTCCCGAGTTTTCGCCATCCCGTGTCATCGCGAACACGACCTACGCGGCCAAGCCTCGGAACGCCTCGCGCCGCCGTCGACCAGCGAACACGACCCGACCGATCGAGCTAGCCACGACCATGTCGAACCGGGAGCCGCGATCGATCAGTAAGTCGAATCGTCATCGTCGTCGTCGTCCGCATCATCGCCGTACGACGAGTCGTCATCATCCCCCTCGATATCCCGCAAGGGATCGTCCAGGTCGAACAACAAGTCCTCCAGCCCCATCGATACCGCCTGCATCCCCAGTCGACGAGCACGCTTCTCTTGTTGAGCCTCGAGATCGAGCGCCTCGTCACCCAGACAGGCCTGGACCGATTCCCGCCATACCGCATCGTGGCTCAACGGATGATCGGGATCTTGAGCCATCCGTTTCATGGCGTAACGCAGAATATTGATGCCATCCCGCGGGGAAAAGTCGAGCCGCAACTCGTGGGAGCTTTGCAGAAAGTCAACGGTCATCCCCACGAGCTCGGCCGCGGCGAACGGTAGGTGGTACTCCAGGATTTGTTTCTCGTCGTCGCGCGACGGGAAACCCAAATGGAGCGACGGCTGCAGGCGACTCAAGATGTAGTCGGGAATCTCGAACGTCGATTCGTCCTGATTCATCGTTACCGCGCAGCGGAAATCGGGATGAGCCTGCACGGTGATGCCCGCGACGATCGATTCGATGTAACGGCGCTGATCGAGCAGTGGAGCCAGGCTGGCCCACGACTTCTCGTTCATCCGGTTGCCTTCGTCGAGCAAACAGACGCCCCCGGTGATCATGGCCGTGACGAGCGGGGAGGCGTGGTACTCCAACCGACCTTGTTCGCCCAAGACCGGCGTCACCAACAAGTCCTCCGGGCGCGTATCGGCGGTGCATTGGTATATGAACAGCGGCTGCTTCCGCATTTGACTGGCCGCCATGACCAAGGCGGTCTTACCGATGCCTGGGCTACCAATCAGCCGCGGAGTCAACGGAAGATCGGCTTCGTTGACCACCAACCAACAGGCCAGCAACTGGCGCAGGACTTCGTGTTGGCCAATCCACCGGCCGACGACGTCGTGTTGGCGGGCCAGCACCAGCCGCACACCATCGATACGCGTTTCTCGTTCCATCCAACATCTCGCGATTCACGCAGTCTTCACGAAAGGCTCGCGCCGCCATCGGTTCATCACGTCCATTTCCATTCAATGAACCGCCGCGACTTCCAAGAGCCCGGTTTACTCGGGTCGATCGCCATTTATCTTAACGCCCCGTCGCGCCCAAGGGGCGTCCACTGCCGACCGAGTCGGCAACAAGAACTCCCAAGGCGTCTTCATCCATCCGAGCGTCGCCTGGACAGTCGCCCCGCGGCCAATTAGTCTCACGCTTCGTTTCAAGGCCCGAGAGGAAGTACGGTCGCTTTAGTCCACGCCGACAATCGGACTTTGATCGATCGCCCGCCGAACCGGATTAAAGAGTCGAGCGTTGCGGCGTCAGTGACACGGTGAGCGACTCGTCGCGCAGCCCAGTAAACCATGGAATCTCCCTCCTACCGCCGCGTACTGCTCCTCACCTTTGTGCTCTACACATCGGTGGCGATCGGAGTCGTGTACTGGGTGGGGATGCGGTTACGGAAAGACTGGGTCGATACGATCGAGGCGGATCTCCACGGCACGGAAAAGCAACTTCTCATCGTGCTCGAGCAACAACCGGAACTTGGGCTGCTTCAGGTCGATCAATTCCCGACACCCTCGATTCGAGTCGCGGTACTCGATGAGCGAGGAGAAACGCTCGCCGCTTCCCCCAATGTGCTCGTGCGCGATGCGTTGGGGGAACGCCCCGACGTGCGTGAAGCCTGGCGCGATGGCCGAGGCCGATTCGTGCGACAGGCCGACGGAGACGCCCCCGCCTCGATCGCCATCAGCCGACGCTTCACGATCATCAAACCTCGACCGCCGGAGCTCGACTCCGAGAACGCCGAGCCCTCCACGACGGATGTCGACGGCCTAGAGGAACGCGCCGCGGAATCACGAGTCCTGCGTGTCTCGACCAATCTCGACAACCTCGATCGACACATCGTGACGCTGCGCTGGTACATCGCCTCGGCGGCCGGCCTCTTGGGTGTCGGTATCTTCTGGAGCTTCGGCAGCATCGCCCAGGCGGTGTTGGCCCCGCTGCCGCGGCTCGTTCGCTTCGCGCGTTCCCTAGCCGAAGGCAATCTGGACGTGACCCTCGACCTTGAGACTCGCCAAGCGGAATGGACGAGCCTGAGTAACGCCTTTGATCAAATGAGGCTTCTCCTCGGCACGCGGGAACAAACCCTACGCGACTACGGCCACCGACTCGAGACCACCCTCGCCAGCATGGCCGAAGGAGTCATCGCGGTGGCGGGCGATGGAACGGTCGCGTTCGCCAACGCCGCCGCGATCCGCCTGCTCTCCATCACGCAAACCAACCCCGCCGGCAAACGCCTCTATGACCTTGTGCGACTTCCTCAATTGATCGAGGCCTATGAACAGTCGGTGGCTCGAGTTCAAAGCGCCAAGGC
The DNA here is from genome assembly GCA_020426595.1 of Planctomycetales bacterium. Taxonomy (GTDB): domain Bacteria; phylum Planctomycetota; class Planctomycetia; order Pirellulales; family Pirellulaceae; genus UBA11682. Next base: position 4,560 of record JAGQPS010000050.1, on the reverse strand, counting down.
CGAGTTTGAAACGTTGGGGGCATCACGGCGAGTTCTGTCACTGCGCGTCGATCCGATTCCTGGAGCTCCCTCTCCCGGTTCGGTCCTCGTGCTTCGCGACGTGACCGAGATTCGACAGCTGGAGACCATGCGGCGCGACTTCGTCGCCAATGTCTCGCATGAACTCAAGACGCCCCTTTCGGCCATCAAGGCCTACGCCGAAACGCTGCGTATGGGAGCCTGGGATGATCTGGAGAATCGGCCGCGATTCGTCGACGAAATCGAGACCCAAGCCGAACGGCTCTATAGCCTCATCCTCGACCTGATCCAACTCGCGCGCATCGAATCCGAGGACTTCACCATCGTGAAGGAACCGGTTGATCTTGGCGAGATCATCGAGGAAGCGATCGCCCCGTTCCTGCGAGTCGCTCGCTCCCATCAAGTTGAACTCGAGGTCATACATGTCGACGACGGCGTGCATGCCTACTCCGATCCCGACAGTCTCGTGACCATCATCGACAACCTGGTCAGCAACGCGATCCGGTACACCAAGGCGGGTGGACAGGTCACGCTGCGGTACGGAGGCGATGAGACCAACGCTTGGATCGAAGTGGCCGACACCGGTATCGGTATCGCACCGGAACATCAAACCCGAGTCTTCGAACGCTTCTATCGAGTCGATCGTGCCCGGAGCCGGGATGTCGGCGGTACCGGACTCGGACTCTCCATCGTCAAACATCTCTCCCAAGCCCTCGACGGCTCCATCGAACTCTCCAGCAAGGTGGGTGTCGGCACTCGCATTCGCGTCGTGCTTCCAGCTAGCAAACAGTGAGATTCCGTGCGGGCGGGGTGTGATTCGGTTCGTCTCCGCCAGTCGGCTCGAGACGCCGAACTCCGGTCAATTCGTTGAGCCAACCCGGCGAGTGAATACGCGGGTCCTAAAACGGCTCCCATGACCACACGTGGAACCGGACCAGCAAAGTCGTCGCGATCGGCAAAAACCTCTCAAGCTACCCAACCCTCAAGCTCGATGATTGGAGATGAGAAAACCCAGGCTCGCGCGGTTCCATGCGCGGTGCCTTCCATCCTTCGACGGCGGTCAAGACTCATGAGCACGGTCGAGAGCTCTTCCCAATCCTCCAACGCCTCGTCGGGCCTCGGTGGCGCCCTCGTCGACTGGGTGGCGGATTGGGGGCGAGTGGCGATCGAGTCGCTGGTCGACGTGGGTCGCTTCACGCTCTTCATTCTCGAGACCCTTAAGTGGCTCGTGACCCGAATCCCCAAGTCGGAGACGATCTGGCCGGCGTTCTATCAGGTGGGTGTCTTGAGTCTGCCGGTCGTGGCTTTGACCGGCACGTTCATCGGCATGGTGTTGGCGGTACACAGCTACGGCCAGTTTGAAGCCATGCATCTCGAGACTCGCTTGGGCGCGGTGATCAACAAGAGCCTCGTGAGTGAGCTCGGCCCGGTCCTCGCCGCCACGATGCTCGCCGGACGAGTCGGCAGCGCGATGGCCGCGGAACTGGGAACGATGCGCGTGACCGAGCAAATCGACGCCCTCGCCTGCATGGGGGCCAATCCGATCTATTACCTGGTGGTCCCACGGTTGCTGGCCTGCCTGCTGCTGATTCCCGTGCTGACCATCATGGCCGATTTCATGGGTGTCTTTGGTGGTCACACGTTTAGCGTCTACGTGTTCCAAATCGACTTTCACCACTACTGGTCGAACTCGGCCGACTACGTGATGAACTTCGACATCTTCTCGGGCCTCGCCAAGAGCCTGTTCTTTGGGGCCACGATCGCTTTGGTCGCCTGCTATCAAGGCTTCTATTGCGGTGCGGGCGCGGAGGGAGTCGGACGAGCCGCCACGGCTTCGTTCGTTTACTCGTTTGTCATCATCCTCGTCCTCGACCTCGTGATGAACGTCCAGTTGGAAGCGCTTTACAAAACGTTGTGGCCCGACCAAGCCCGCTTGCTGTAACTCGGTCATCGTTGTCGCGGCACGACCATCACGCCCCACCTCGCACGATCCATTTCGAATCAATCATCCTCGCGAACCCATCAAGCCAACCCCATGACCGTTGACGACCAAGAACCGACTTCCCGCGACGACGAAGGTGAACTTCGCTCGGACGAGGAACGGTCCACGTCGACCAAGGCTAGGGACGAGGGCCGCGGGCGCCATGCGAGTGATCCGACTCCACTGATCGAATTGCGGAACGTCACGGTTCGGTTTGGGAAGCAGACGGTCCTGCGCGACATCAGCTTCTCGATTCCGGCGGGTCAGACGTTGGCGGTGATCGGCGAGAGCGGTTGCGGCAAAAGCGTGTTGATGAAGACGATGATCGGGTTGATCCCGCCGACCACCGGTCAAGTCTTGTTCGATGGTCGCGATGTCTCGACCTTCAGCGAAAAAGAACTCGCTCGGCAGCGCATACGATTCGGTTACGTGTTCCAGAACGCCGCCCTCTTCGACAGCATGACGGTCGGCCAAAACGTGGCGTTTCCGCTGCGTCAACACGCGGACTTGTCCCCCGCGCAAATCGAGGAAGTCGTATCGGCCCGACTCGCGGAGGTCGGCATACCTCGCCAAGCGATCGTGAAGCGCCCCGCCGAATTGTCGGGCGGCATGCGCAAGAGAGTCGGACTGGCTCGTGCGTTGGTGCTCAATCCCGAAGTGGTGCTGTACGACGAGCCGACCACCGGACTCGACCCGATCATGAGCGACGTGATCAACGAATTGATGTTGCGTACGCGACATCGCTACACCGTGACCAGCATCATCGTGACTCACGACATGGGGACCGCTCGCAAGGTGCCCGACCGAGTCATCATGCTGTATCCAACGAGCCGCTTGGATGCTAACGAGCCGCAGATCATTTTCGACGGCAAGCCCGATCAACTCGAATCGGTGCGCGACCGTCGAGTTCGACAGTTCGTGGCTGGCGAAGCGGGCCCCCGCCTGCTGGAACTTCAAAACGAACTGAGTTAGCGAGACGATTCATGGAAGAACGCATCATTCAGTTTCGTGTCGGCATCGTCGTGATCGCCAGCGTGATCATCGGCGTGATTCTCGTGCTCTACTTCGGCGAGGGATTCAAACCGAAGTACTCGCTATTCCTCAAGACCGACATGGCGCCGGGCGTTTCCAAGGGGACACCGGTGATGAAGAACGGCATCCGCATCGGCCGCGTTTCGGGTGTCGAAACGCAGGAAGATGGCGTGTTGTTGACGCTCCAGATCGACGAAGGCGAACAAGTTTACAGCGGCGAGGTTTGCGAGTTCGTTAGCTCTCCACTAGCTGGCGACACGACTCTCAATTTCGTCCAAGGCATTGAACGGGGCGACCAACTTCTCAACGGCGACTCGGTGCTCCAGATCAAAGTCGGACCACGCAGTCAAGAAGTGCTGGAGATGGTGGTCGACCTGAAGGACTCCGTCGAACAGGCATTCACTTCCATTCGTGACGCGGGTGACGCGATCCGAGTCACGAGCGAGGAAGTCGCGTCGATTTCTCGTCGAGTCAACACCGCGCTCGGCGACGAGGACAGCGAATTCCGGCTCTTCTTCCGCGACCTCCGCTCGGCGACCGCTCGAGCCGAAATGGCCATCGAGAATCTGAACAAGGTGATCGGTCACGTCGAGGAAATCGTTGGCGACGAAGGCATCAAGACCAAGATCCGTTCCTCTCTCGACGAATTCCCGATGCTCGTCGCCGAGGCTCGTGAGACGCTGCAACAGGCACAAGGGCTCGTTGATCGTTACTCTTCGGCCGGCGAGCGACTTGATCGCAACCTAGCGAACATCGAACCCTTGACCGAGGCGCTCGGCGCTAACGGTGACGAGTTCGCGCTCGAACTACGTGACACGCTCCATCGCGTCAATGGTCTCGCGGCCGAGCTCGAGACGTTCACCTCGGCGCTGAACAACAGTGAAGGTTCGCTGGGCCTCATGATCCACGACCCAGAACTGTACGAGCACCTCAACAGCTCCATGGCCAATATCGAGGACATCACACTCCGATTGCGACCACTCGTGAACGACCTGCGAGGCTTCGCGGACCGCGTCAATCGAGACCCCGGCGTTATCGTGAGAGGCGCGCTCGATGGAGGCCCGGACGGGAGTGGCCCGAAGCTCAACTTCTCGACGTCGTACTAGGCAGGCGGCTCGACGAGACATGGCTTCCATCGCCTCGATCGCATGCGGCAAACAGTGCGAGTCTGCCCTCGTGATTTAGCGGACGCGACAATCGCATGAAGTCACGCCCGGCCCATCCGCGGCTTGCCGCCGACGGCCGCCCACTTGATCGGCGGCGCGGACACGCTCAACAAGTGGCGTTGTGCGTCGGCCGCTTAGCGAGTGGCGGTAGGAGCAAACGGCACCACGACTCCCTGCTGCGATTGTTGACGCAGTTGTTGAGCCCGTCCCTCGATCTCGGCTCGCGGGACATTGCGGAGCGGTTGCATCTCGATATCCACGACTCGCTCGTCACGGATCTCGCGAGGCCAGAAGTTCTCAACGAAGAAGTCGAGCGGTGGAGTCAGATACCACGGCGCGTCGATGCGCTCGTCCACCTCGACC
>JAGQPS010000509.1 GCA_020426595.1 Planctomycetales bacterium | reverse complement strand
AGCGGCAAGCTGGCCAAACCACCTTGGTTTTGACCGCCTCCTTGGTTCTGGGTCGAGAACAGGTCCTGGAGCAATTGCAGCAAGACTCCCGCGTCGTTGTTGACGACCGGATAGACCTTGATCTTGGTCTCGACCTCGGGGAGCTGATCGAGCGAATGAATCAACGCGTCGATGAGCGCCATGTTCTCGTCGGGACCCGTGATCACCAGCGAGTTGCTGTTGATGTCGGCCGTGACTCGCACGTCGTACATGATGCCGCCGCGGATCACCTCGCCGTTGCGATCGATCATGTTGAGCGCCAACATCGCCGAACGGACGCGAGCCAACTGCTGCTGGCCGACTCCGCCGCCCAACAGGTTGTTCGTGTTTTGGTTACCCGTTCCGCCCGGATTCGCACCAACGCCGGCACCTTGTAGTTGCCCGTTGAGCGCGTCTTGGAGCACCGGTTGGAGTTGCTCGGCCAAGGCATTCTTGAGTCGGAAGACGCGAACCGAGTTGGCCGAACCGGATTCCACCGAATCGAGTTCATCGATCAGCTGACCGATTTCCTCCAAGTCCCGTGGGCTCGCCGTGATGATCAACGAGTTGGAGCGGTAGTCCGAAACGACTCGGACTCTGGTACCGAGTCCCGGTCGCTCGCCCTGCGTGATGGCGGCTCCACCACCAAAACCGCCGGTCGTGGAAACTCCGAGGTAGAACTCGTTGATCCGGTTCTTCATGTCCTCGCTCGACATGTACTTGAGCCGGAACACCTTGAACACGCTCTCGGGAGGAGCATCGACATCGAGCTCGTCGATCAGGTCGATCGCGAACTTGATCGCTTCCTCGCGTCCCACGAGCAGCACCGCATTGGGCTTCACCAAGGGCGTGATCGTGAGAGCGCCTTGTCGAGTCGCGTAGACTTGGTCGTAGAGGTTCTGCACGATGGTCGCGACCGCTTGGCTATCGATGCTCTTGAGCTGCTTGAGCTCGGTCATCGGCACCGTATCGATCGCCATCATCTCGATCTGTTGGATCAATTGGCGGACCCGCTCGATGTCGGCTTGCGGACCCTTCACGACGACGATGCCGAGTTCCTCGATGAACTCGAGTTGGATGGGGCCGATCGGACCGGCGGGATTATCACCATCGAGCCCCGATCCTTCTTGTCCTGGCGCGTTGCCGACGCCGGGATCCTGAGGCGCGGCGCCGTCTTCCTGAAGCAGCGCTGAAACCGTTCGGGCGGGAACTCCGCTGGTGCGCGGGGCCGGTCCCATCACCTCGGGCTCGTCGGCCGTCGGGCTCGCGGCGAGTCGTAGGAACGAGATGGCTCGCTGCAATTCGGGATCGTTCGGGCGAGAAACCGGAATCCAAGCCGAATCGCCTTCCGCGTTGGGACGAGCGGCCTGGTCGAGCGCGTCGATCGCGGTCTGCCAGGCGCCCACGAGCGTGGCGGCTCCCTCAAGCGTGATTTCATTGGCTTGACGATCGATGAGCATCGAAACGGGAGGCACGCTATCGGAGCCGGTGTGCGGCAGAGCCACGCGCACCCGCTGACCTTGCATCAGCGATTGGACGTTGAGTCGGCTTCCCCAGGTCTTCACCAGCGTCGCCTCGAACTGACGCCAGTTGATATTTCGGAGCGCCAAGCGGCGATTGACGACCGTGGTGTCGATCGATCGAGCCTCGGTACCGGGGGCATGAATGCCGCGGCTCGCCAAGATCTCGGCGATCTCGCGCTGCACGGTCGCGGGAGCGACGACGATGATCTGCCCCGGCTGTCCGCCCGCCTGCACCGACAATCCGGCCTCGGGTCGGTAGAGCGATTCCAAGTAGCGGCTCAGTTCGGCCCGCTGCTGGACGGGCACTTCGTAAACGGAGGTCGAACGATTGCCGACTCCCGTTTCGAGATTGACCGACGCCCGCACGACGTTGGGGTTGCCATTGGCCTGGGGTACGCCGGCGGGCTGTCCCTGCGGCGCGGTGACCGGCTGGAGCAACGCGGCGACCATGCGGAGCGATTCCTCGCTTCCCGAAACCAACAACCTGCCGGTCGCCGGGTCGGCCACGACATCGACCGAGTTGCCCAGGCGGGCCAGCACGCGCTGGCGAGCCTGATCGACACTCTCGGTGGCGATGCGGAACTCCTGGAATCGCGATGCACCTGTTTGGCTCCACGCCGTCGCTGGAGTCAAGCTCATGCCCGTGGCGAGAGCAGCGGCCAAAGCCATCCCTCGGCAACAGCGCAACAGCGCCCAATGATGAATCGAAACGCGCATGGGCCTCGGTGTCCTGATATGGAATGTTCGCCGGGTGTACGTCGCCAAACCGAGGACCCAAAGAGTCCCCCCCTGTCATGGCACAACGAATACGGCACGGCTCGCCCGCTAATTCGGCACAAGGGGAGTTATCGGAACGACCGGCTCGTCCGCTACAATCGAAAAATCCTCACATACCGGAACAGCCGTCAAAATGGGTCAACGTTGACAGCCCATCCGCCGTGGCCGACCCGTCGTTTCGGAGGTTCGCCAGGAAAGCCGGTGGACCGCCCGGTTCGCCGAACGGGTTGGTCGATGCCAAGTAAGCGGTGGCATGAGGATTGGGATGATGGAGCGATTCCATGGACTGACGTCAGGCTCCGAGACTTGGCGAGCCGTGCGTGATGTCGTGAATGGCGGAGTGCTTCGAGACTCTTGGAATGGGACCGACACGAGTGAGAAGTCCGACGATCAACTTCCTTTCCGGCGCGATGCACTACGTCGGGATCCTCCTGAGCATCTGCATCTTGTTGCTCGTCAATGCCCTCGCCGTGCAAGTGGCCCTCGTCGCCTACGACGAATACGCCCCGCGCGAGCTGGCCGAGCCCCGGGCGCAGCAGGGCCTGCGATTCCTGTTGCCTCTCGTGATGCTGGGCCTTGAGTATTGGCTG
>JAGQPS010000508.1 GCA_020426595.1 Planctomycetales bacterium | reverse complement strand
TTCGACACCGAGAACAACTACCCGCTTTCGAATCTGTACGTCTCCATGCTGCAGCGTCTGGGATTGGAGGTCGACCAGTTCTCCACCGGTAACGGCACGCTGCGTGGCTTGGAGATGGTCGGATGAGAAACTCTCTGGGATCCCTATCGGCCACTCCGACGCCGTGCCACCGATCGCCGTTGCGCGGAAGTCGATTTCATGTTCGCCTCGCGATCTTGCTCATCGGTATCGCCGCGACTTCATTCGTTGGCCGACCCGCGCCGAAGCTCGCGCAAGGCTGTCAGATGGAAGTGGAAGGCCGCGGCGCCGAGACCGAGGTGGCCGCGTTTGTCGGACGCTACTGTCTCGATTGCCACGATGCGCAACAGGCCGAGGCGGGGATCGATCTCAGTCGGTTCGAATCGCTCACGACCGCCGAGGGATTCCCGATTTGGCTCCGCGCCTGGGAGCAAATGGATCGGGGGAGCATGCCACCCGAGGCTGCCGAACAACCCGATCACGCGCTTCGGACTCGCATGGCGAACGAACTTCGGGAGACTCTGCTAACGGCCGAGACGCGCGAGCGCGCCGCGCGACCCGGACCCCTGCGCCGCATGACTCGCTACGAGTACGAAAACGCGATGCGCGACTTGTTCGATCTGCCGGGACTCTCGCTCGCCGAACGGCTGCCGCCCGATGGCTCGGCCCATGGATTTGACAAGACCGCCGACTCCCTCGACCTGTCGCACGTCACGTTGTCCAAGTATGTGGAAGCGGCCGAGATCGTGCTCGAGCATGCGATCGCCACGACTCCCGAGCCGCCTACGATCCACCGCCGGCGGATCTCGCTTGTCAACCGAGGCGGTTTCGTCGCTCACGTCGTCGGCAACGGAGACGGCGTGTTGCTGCGCGACGGCCAGCCCGATCCCGACTATCCCGCCGCCGCTGAGCAGAATCACTTGGACGAAGGCGTGCACGAGCGCATGGGGTCGTATCAAAGCGGAAGCACGGTCGGATTGTTTCGGCACGAGGACGAGTCGTTCAGTCCGTACTTCATCGAACATGTCACGATCTACCCAGGGCGTTACCGCCTGCGGACTTCATTGTGGAGCTTTCAATGGGATCGGGGGCAAGTGCTCCCCGCGAGGCGGACGGAAGTCGCCCGGCTCAGCATCGTGCAACTCACGGGCGATGGTCGTGGAGGCCAGCATCCCAGCAACGTGCTGGGCTACTTCGACGCACCGAGTCTCGAGCCGCTTGAGCACGAAATGGTCGTCTGGCTCAATCGCAACGAGATGATCGGTTTCAACACCGCGTCGCTAGCGCCGGTCGCCAACTACTCGCGGCCGGGACGAGCCATGGCGTTCACGGGTCCGGGCATCGCTTGTGACTGGCTCGAGGTGGAAGGGCCGCTGCACGAGCAATGGCCGCCGATGGGACACCGGTTGTTATTCAGCGATTTGCCGCTGCGTCCCTTTGACGAATCGGCCGGTCGACGACCCCCTTCGCGCCCCGTTCATCGGCAATTGGGAGCGGCGATGAATCGCCCCGATCCCACGACCGGGATCTGGACGGTGACGAGCGAACAACCCGACTCCGACGCGCGACGCCTACTCGGTCAAGCACTTCCTCGTCTCATGCGACGCCCGGTATCGGACGCGTTGATTGAGCAGTACTTCTCGATCTTCCGGCGGCGGTTCGATGAAGGCGACTGTTTCGAGACCGCGATGAGAGCCGCGTATCTCGCCGCGTTGTGTTCGCCCGATTTCCTTTACCACCTCGATACCGACCCTGAGTCGGCGTGGCGTGAGGAGTCAGCGGACGATGCGGCGACGCTCGATGATTGGGGGCTCGCCAATCGTTTGTCATACTTGCTCTGGAATAGCGTGCCCGACGAGCGACTCGCGCGACTCGCCGCCTCCGGCCAGCTACGAGACCCGGCCGTGCTGCATGGGGAAGTCGAACGAATGCTGGTCGACGCGCGGTCCGAGCGTTTTCTGGAGGACTTCGTTGGACAGTGGCTCAAGCTGAGGCAGATCGCCGCGACCGATCCCGATCGAAAGCTCTACCCGGAATTCAGCCCCTACCTGCAAGATGCGATGGTGGCCGAGACATGGGCCTACGTTCGGCGATTGTTGGAGGAGAATCGCGAGATCGGTGAATTGGTCGACGCCGATTGGGTCATGGTGAACGATGTTCTGGCTCGGCACTATGGTCTGGAATCCGTCACCGGGACGTCGCTGAGGCCGCTTGGCACCGATGCCGACTGCCCGCGCGGCGGCTTGCAAACACAAGGAGCGATTCTCAAGGTGACCGCCAATGGCACGACGACTTCTCCCGTGCCTCGTGGCGCCTTCGTCTGGGAGCGTTTGTTGGGACACGCGCCGCTGCCACCTCCGTCGAGCGTGCCAGCCATCGAGCCCGACGTGCGGGGCGCGACCACGATTCGTGAGCAGCTGGCCCGACATCGCGCCGACCCGACTTGCTCCGCATGCCATCGAGGCATGGACGCGCCCGGGTTCGGCCTCGAGGCATTTGACGTCATTGGTGGTTATCGCGACCGGTATCGGTCGATTGGCGAAGGAGATCCCGCCGAGCGCGGAGCGATCGATCCGTTCATCGGGATTGGTTTTCGCCTCGGTCCGACAGTCGATGCGACGGGCGAGTGGATGGACGGACGACCGTTCTCCGGGCCTCGTGATCTGGCTCGACTGTTGTCCGAGCAGCGCGAGGCGTTGACTCGGAACCTTGTACGGCAACTGTTGGTCTATGCGACGGGACGTCCCATGGGACTCGCCGAACGAGCCGAGGTGGATCGCATCGTCGATTCGACCTTGGCCGCGGGAGGTGGAGTGCGCGACCTGCTGCACGGGGTCATTGGAAGCACCTTGTTCCACGAGAGTGGCGAGACGCTCGACGTGCCCGACGGTTTTC
>JAGQPS010000507.1 GCA_020426595.1 Planctomycetales bacterium | reverse complement strand
GACGTTAATGTTATCACCATGCTGTTGGTTTTTGTGCTCAAGGCAGCAGCTCGATTCTTAAACCATGTGGTTTGTGCTGCGCAGAGTCCCACCGCCAACGGCTTGGCGGCACTGTCCAGTTAGTACCGCCGCAGAGCCAGTGGCTTAAGGAAGAACTAACCGCTCATGTAATGAAACAAAAGTTCAAACCATCTACAAGGAAAGAACAGAAGATCGCAGCAGAGGTCCAACTAGAATACCCCGAGAAACTGAACGAATACAACTATCGCGCTGTTCCAACCGCCCTTCATTAATTGAATCGGGTGCAGATTCGATTCTACGTATTGATCTTTGAGAAAGGGACTCCCTTCGTCCATGCTGTTAGTCGTTGCTAATGCGATGTCACAGCCTTTTGGAAAGGAGTCCCTTATGTCTGCGAGAGCTATCATGGAGGCGGTTCTGTCGAAAATCAAGTCGGTTTTGTTGGAGCATGGCGAATTGCTGGAGAGCGAAGTGACTTCCGAGCGTGCTGAAGAAGTCAATCAATTGCTAGCTGCCACGATGTCGGCAGGTTGGGTGGAGGGCCTGAAGAGTTGGTTGGTTACGGCCGAAACAGGCGCTGAGACGTTGGAGAAGGATGGTGTGACGTTCCGCTACAAGCTCGACAGTGAAAAAGAGTTTCTCACGCCGGGTGGCATGATGAAGCTAACGCGCCGGGTCTATCAGCCGGATGCTGGCGGAGAATGTTATGTTCCTTTGGATGCAGCCTGGGGCATGGAGCATCAATTCGCCACTGTGGAAGTCCGTGACGCGGCACTGTATGCAATCGCGCTGGGGACGGCGTCGGAAGCGTCGATACTGCTGAAGAAATGTTCGTTGTTTCACCCGTCCGCGACTGCCATTAAACGGATGGCGATCGACATGGGCAAGTGGCTGGAAGAACACGAGGATGAGGTGCTCAGCGAGATTCGCGCCGAGGAACCAATCCCGAAAGAGACGCGGGTGCTTTGCGCGAGCATCGACGGTGTCAACGTGTTGCTTTCTGAACCGGGTAAGAAAAAGGGACGACCAACCGAGCGACCGCATGAAGGTCCTTCGCGGGAAGAGCTTTCTCCAACTTGCTACAAAAACGCAACTGTGGGCAGCGTAACGTTGTACGGAGACGTACCCGATGAGAAAAAGTCGCCTGAACGTCTCCGAAGCCGCTATGCAGCCCGCATGCCCGAAGATCACGCCCCCACGCTGAAAACCAAGTTCGAGCAGGAGCTTGCTGAGACTGAAGCCCGGCTTGACGATCAGACAGTTCGTATCGCCTTGTGTGACGGCGCTCGCGGACTGTGGAGCTACATCGATGAGAGCCCTCAGTTTGAAGGATATGAGAAACTCGTCGACTATCATCATGCGAGCGAGCACCTGTCCAAGGCGGCTGAGGCGATTTTCGGTAAAGGATCCGCCAAAGCCCAGCAATGGTACGATAAGTACTGCGAGAAGATTCAAGGCGAAGACGGCGGCGCCGGGAGAGCCGTTCATTCTATGGATTACTATGCACAAACCGCCAAGTTGTCTAAATCCCGGCTGAGAGACCTTCAAACCGAACGAACATTCTTCGAACGGAACCAGCATCGGATGCAGTACGCGCGCTTCCGCGCTAATGGCTGGCCAATCGGCAGCGGACCGGTGGAAGCGGGTTGCAAGAGCGTCGTAAAAACTCGACTCTGCCGAAGCGGGATGCGCTGGTCACGCGAAGGCGGACAGCACATTCTCAGCCTACGCACCTTCGTAAAATCCAATCGTTGGGACGCGATGTGGGAACAATACAAACAAATCCAAGCATCACTCACAACTGAAAATACTACGTAGAAACGAATCTGCACCCAATTTAAATGCTTCCGGCGGAGTCCGACTTCTGCTCAATAGCAATGCATCCGGCTCGCAAGGTCGAGTGACGATTGCTGGCGAAGTTGGAATTGGTTTCTCCGAGACCTCCGAAGGACGCGACGCACTACTGGCTTTTGGAGCCAACGAATCGTCTGGTGGCGTGTTGGTTTCTTCATCCAGCAATGATTTTACGGGCTTGGTCGACGACCTGGAGTTTACGATAACCGGAACTTCGACCACTCCAGTGACAGTATCGGTCAGCCAATCCGACGACAAGATCACCAGCCAAATCGAAGCACTGGTCACCCAATACAATAAAGTAAGGGACAAATTCCAAGAGGTGACTAGATTTGACGAAGCAACGCAGAGCGTTGGTATTCTGTTTGGCAAGTCGATTGCTATCCGAATTGACCAGTCTTTCGGACGCCTGTTCTCCGGTAGTTTTCGCGGGGCTGGCGAGATCGGTTCTTTGGGCCAGTTGGGGATCCGATTGAACGAGTCCGGGAAGCTGGAATTCGACAAGGCAAAGTTCGATGAGGCTTATCAGGCCGACCCAGCGGCGGTCGAGGAGTTTTTCACCGCAGAAGATACAGGGTTTAGCGCCAAAGCGCGTAGCGTTGCAGATTCCTTGGCGGGCGTGGGATCCGGCGCGCTGCTTGGTCGAACCGATACTCTTGCACAACAGATCGAGCAGAATGCTAAGCGGATTACCGCCATGAATGTCCGACTCGACAAACAGCGAACGAGGCTGCTCAATCAGTTCTACAATATGGAAACCGCTATTGCGAAACTACAACAGAATCTGACTGCCGTTAACCAACTGCAAATCATCCCGCCACTTGGCAGCAGTTCGTCCAGCTAATCACAACATCCATTACTTTTAGTTGTTGGTTAGGTACCGAGGAAAAACAACCTGGGCACTTTTCATCTGCCTTCCCCATGCAGCTCAGCAAAAAGCATGGGCGAGGTCCGAGGTGAGGGACAAAAACAAGTTGCTATCGCATTTCCCCCTGGTCCTCGAGCGTGCTACCATCCCCTGGATGTCATTCGAACCGCAACACGCGTT
>JAGQPS010000506.1 GCA_020426595.1 Planctomycetales bacterium | reverse complement strand
GGGGCTTAGTCACCAGTTGTTTAACTCTCTTGCACCCAAAACGCCGGATGCTCGGGCGCGAATCGCAGTACTCCGGGCTTAAGTCAACAGCCCGAGACGCCAGCGCGGGCCACCGGAGAATCACTCCGCTCAGCCTCGGCCAATCAGAATCCAGTCAACAAGAAAAGAACAAGGGCGATGGATCGCCACCGCCCTTGTCGCGTCGATAAGTACTGTTGACTTCGCCGTTGGCTTATTCGATCCGCCGGCGGAGCCGAACCATTTCGTCGATGTTGTGGTCGACTCCCGGTTCGTAGGCGGTCGGGATCGAACGGTCGATGATGTAGAAGGCTCGCTCGCGTTTGGTCGAGCCGTCGTCGAGTCCCAGCTCGCGATCGGGGAACCAGACTCCACTGCCCGGCGCCGATTCGACCGCCTCGAAGTAACCGACGGTGATCCAGACCGCGTAGACATTGGAGCGATTGGTGGTCAGGTTACCCAGTCGCATCATCGAGTCGAAACGGTGATGGGCATCGCGAACTCCGTTCTCATACGGTTCGACGGTCGCCGCGTTGAGGCTCCGTTGCATGAGCGGGTTTTGCCCAGTCGTACCGCCAGGACGGAAGTCCTCAATGCTTCGCAGGATCGAGGCCTCCACGTTCGTCGTCCGGTTCAGCATCTGCGGTTGCAGCTCCTGAGCGCCATAGCCACGGTACGGGTTGGCGATCAGCTCCGGCACGTTGGGGCTGAACTCCCAGGCCGCTCCCGTGATGCCGCGCCCCTTTCGACTGTCCACCAGCTCACCGAAGCCAGCCGGAAGCCGAATCGCGTCGGAATAGCCGAGTTGCGAAAGGTTGAGCCAGCCATTAAGCCCCAACCAGACTTGATTGTGAACAATCGAGTTGAGGTTGAGCTTGCCAGGTTCGCGGTACGACGAGATCCAGTTGAACGGTGGATGTCGTCCGACGGTCGCCGCCGTGTTGCCCGAGAAATACGTGTCGTTCAGATAAGTCTCGGTGCCGATGAATCGGCTTGGCACGTTCACGAAGTCCAACAGACGATGGAATTCGGGCAGAGCCTGGGTGTCCGCGGCATCCTGACCATTGGATGCGAACCAGTTGAGAAGATGCTGGAAGCCAGGTTGACGTCCGTTGAGCACCAACCGACCACCGCCGTTAATGGCTTGCGCGCCGACGGGCGGGGCGTAAGGAGTCGTCGTGTTCTCGATACCCACCGTGAAATCGAATCCGAGTCGGCTCTGACGGCACGCGGGTACCTGCAGCAATTCGAGCTGACTCACGAACGGACGGTTGTTCCAAGTTAGGTAGGGGAAGCCGACCACGCCGCCCGCCAACGGTCGGTTGGTGAACGTCTTGTTCGCGGTCGCCAGCGATTGCTCCAGCGCGAAATCGAAGACATGAGTACCAGCTCCGGTCGCGACCGAGGCTTGTCGATCATGACCGTCACGCATTTCGTTGCGCCAGAACACCAAGTCGTTTTGATCGACCGGGACCGCCGCGTAGTTGCGTCCCGAGCCTTGCAGTTCTCGACGACCGCGCTCGAGCGTCGCGAACTCGGTCGTGCCGCCACCACCCGGAGGATTCTCGCCCGAGGTCGCGCCGTTGAAGACCGTGAGGTCCATCGCCGAAGCGTCCACCGAGATATATGGGTTGTTGACCGCATGGTAAGGGAGCAACGGATTGGCCAAGCGTTGCAAGTGCACGTAGCAGAAGCTCACGTGCGTTTGGTCGCTTCGCAGACGAGGATCAGCCTGGGCATCATCGACCGGTTGATCCTCGGGCGAAGCCATCGCAAACTCCACCGTCTCGTTGTTGGTGAAGTCGGCGCCAAACCGCGCCGCCCAAGTCGTTCCGGTATAGCCGTTCTTTGGCTCGCTCACATTGAACGAGCGATAAGCCGGAGACGCTGCCGAGTTGTTGTAATCACCGATTGGGATCGCCATCACCGGGCGAATCTCGGGACTCGAGGCATCGTTGTCGCGGATCTCGATCGATTGACCCGCCACCATCACGATGCGACGAGTTTGGTCGGGATTGAGATCGGTGTAGTTGACCGCGGTTGGTAGCGCGTCCAGCCGTGTACCCACGAGTGACTCGTAACGATTGCCTCCATCGGGCGCACGGTTGCCGGCGGAACCGACCACCGCGAAGCCTTGAGGTCCGATCGGTCCGAGCTGGTTGTAGACATCGGCCGTCGGGTAATAGACCCGCGGGCTCGAAGTGGCCGGACCGGGCGGATAGGCGACGCCTTGATCCTGCGAGACAAAGTACACCAGGCGATCCAAGTCATCGGGATCCGGAGCCGCTTGCGGGCTCGTCGAGGCGGTGCTGAGCGAATCGGGGAAGTTCGGATCGCGCAGCTGTTGGCCAGCAGGGTTGAGCGGTCGGTAGACCGCCATGCGCCAGACCGGCGAGCCTCCAGGACCGACCATCCGCAAGTCGACGCCTTGAGCGCCCGCACCGTTGTAGGTGTGAACCTCGGCTGGGGCTCGCGTGCTTCCGTCCCACGGGTTGAAGATCTCGATGAACGCCGCGCCGACTGGCTTGAGCCGCGTGTCGAGATCGTCATCGGCCGCGCCGCTGCCGCCCACGCCTTCATCGGTCGTCCTGCGATCATGCCAAGCCATCGTTTCGGTGATCAGCAGCTCGGGACGCTCCATGCCCCACACCAAGCGGCGATCGCCCGCTTCATCCGTGCCCGGAAAACCATCGAGCGTTAGCGACGGTCCGTTGAACGGATCGGAATCGAATTCGAAAGCCGTGTTGATCGAATCGGGATCACGAAAATCGATCACATTGGCGACCCACTGAGCCACGATAAACGCGGTCTCCTCGGGAGTTGGATTGTCGTCGCCATCCATGTCCATCGGGATGACTTGATTGGTGGCACCGTTGCGCGGTAGCAACGTCATGACCAGCGTGTAGAGATGAG
>JAGQPS010000505.1 GCA_020426595.1 Planctomycetales bacterium | reverse complement strand
CAAGGACGATGCACGGGTTGGCTAACTCATTGGCGGCCCCTGGACGGGCAAGCCAGCGAAGTTCCGGCGACGGAAGCAGAGCCAGGATCGCCATCGGAGCGCATTGGCTGGGCCATGCCGCTTGATGCGTCGCTGGTGCGGATCTGGCGAGAGCTCGCCAACGGCGATGCTCCTCGCTTTGGATTCTTGGGCATTCGACCACGCGCGACTCGTGAAAGCGTGCGGCGGCGAGGCTTTCAAGGCGTTTCGGTGTACGACGTGGCTCCCGCCACGCCAGCGGCCTCGCTCGGCCTGACTTACGGAGACCTCGTGACTCATTGGAACGGCCGCCCGGTGGAGCAACCCGAAACGCTGCTCTGGCTGATCGCCGCCGAGCCGCCTGGGAGTTCCGTCACCATCACCTGGGTTCGAGGCGTCCTCACCGACAGCCCCCAGACGTTTGAACGCACGCTCACCGTGACTCGTCGTCCCATCAGCCAGCGTTGGCCGGCTCGCCTCGCTCGGTTGCCCGAGCTGACGCATGCCATCGAAGTCGATTGGGCGACGTCCGCCCCGAATTTCGCGGCCGTCGCCGATCGGCTACCCGAAACCGGCGCGGTTTGGGTATCGCGAGTCAATCGCGCTGCCTTACCGCCGGACGCGAACCTTGAGGCCGGCGTTTGGATCACTCAAGTCAATGACCGGGCGGTCGATTCCAGCGAGCGATTCTGGGAGCTTGTCCAGCAAGGTTCCGCAACGACGCGGTTGAAGCTGCTCGTGCCGGGAGCCTCGGAACCACGAACGCTCGAATTTCCCCGTGAGTCGTTGCTATCGGGGCATGCGCCGAACGCCCCCTGATCGGCGATGCGAACCGGGTAGCGAGGAGTTGGAATTCGGCGGTTCCTTCGTATCCAAGTCTCGTTTGCGTACGGATTCGACATCGCCAGGTTGGCGCCAGCGATGACCCGGCCATGCCGAGCCACTCCTCGGAGCGCGGGTGGGCGACCGGATCTTGTCAGGTCGCGAGAAAAACGGGATCGTATGCATCAGCGGCCCGAGTTTGAGCCGCCTTTTTTGTTGTCGTGCCCGCCCCAAACGGCCGACAACTCGGTGGACCACACTCTTCCCCGGCATTGATGGTGCACATCGTCGCCAAGGAGTTGCCTGGGCCGCCGCGGAATTGGTCCGGCAGCCGCGGGATTGGGTCGCAACCGATCAAGCTCGACAAAAACCTGTTTCGACACGCCAGAGCCGCACGACGACGTGGGGCTGTACAAGGTGGGATTCCCATGAAGACCGACGAGATTCGCGAGAAGTACCTCGATTTCTACGTGAGCAAGGGGCACGCTCGTCGAGCCAGTGATGTCTTGGTTCCTCATGGCGATCCGTCGGTACTGTTCACCCCCGCCGGCATGAACCAGTTCAAGGACCATTTCCTAGGCAAGGTCAAACTCGATTTCACGCGGGCCACGACCTGCCAAAAATGCCTCCGTACGGGTGATATCGACAACGTGGGGCGGACCGCGTTCCACCACACGTTCTTCGAGATGTTGGGCAACTTCAGCTTCGGGGATTACTTCAAGCGGGAAGCGATCGCCTGGGCCTGGGAATTCCTGACCGACAAGAAGTGGATGGGGATCGATCCCCAGCGGCTGACCGTCAGCGTCTTTCACGACGATGACGAGGCGGCGGAGATATGGAAGCAGGATATCGGGCTCCCCGAAAGCCGCATTGCTCGGCTCGGTGAAGATGACAACTTCTGGCCCGCCGGGGCTCCGACGCAAGGTCCCGACGGAGTCTGTGGTCCTTGCAGCGAGATCTTCTACAAGGACGACAAGGGAGTCGAAGTCGAGATTTGGAATCTCGTCTTCACTCAGTTCAATCGCGTCGGCGAGCCGCCCGATAACTTGCGTCCGCTGCCGAGCAAGAACATCGACACCGGCATGGGGCTTGAACGCATCGCCTGCGTCATGCAAGGGCACTCGACGAACTTCCATATCGATTCGCTGCGTCCCATCGTTGATGCCGCGGCCGAAGTCGTGGGCCGCTCCTACGACGCGGCGTCCGAGGATGGCCGGCGTCTGAGGCGGATCGCCGATCACGTGCGAGCCGCGACGTTCGCCATTCATGAAAACGTCGTGCCCGATAGCAAGAAGCAGGGATACGTCATCCGCCGCTTGCTCCGCCGAGCGGTGCTCGATGGTCACCAGATGGGGATGCGCGCTCCGTTCCTGCATCAATTGGTCGACATCGTCGTGGCGCAAATGAAGCAGCCCTACCCCGAGTTGCTCCAAACGGCGACGCGCGTCGCGGAGGATATCCAAGTCGAGGAACGAGCCTTCCTCAACACGCTCGACGCTGGCATGGCGCGGATTGAATCGATCTTCTCCGAGATGGACTCGAGTCGTCGGCAAGTCGTGAGTGGCGACGAGGCGGCGGACCTGTACACGACCTACGGAGTTCCTCCCGAGCTGTTCCAACAGCTCGCGGCCGATCGCAGCTTGACCTTCGATTGGGAAGGCTATCGCAAGGCGATGGCGGTCCATGGCACAACGTCGGGCGGTGGCACGATTCAGCTGTTCAAGTCCGGGGCGCTCGAGGCGATCAAGGCGGCGGTCAAGCGGACCGAGTTCGTTGGCTACGAAACCGAGACTTGCGCGGCGACCATCAAGGGGATGGTGGTTTACGAACAGCAGGGAGAAGCCAAGGTCGAGAAGAGCGCCGAGAAGATCACCGATTCCAGCCAAGAGGTAGGCATCGTGCTCGACCGCTCGCCGTTCTACGGTGAGTCGGGTGGGCAAGTCGGCGACACGGGAGTCATCGAGACGGCGACCGGTCGGTTCATCGTGACCGACACCAAGAAGGACGCCGAGCTGCTGGTTCACTTCGGTCACCTCGAGCAAGGCACGCTGGAGGCGGGACAAACCGCGCAGGCTCAGGTCGACACGCAGCGCCG
>JAGQPS010000504.1 GCA_020426595.1 Planctomycetales bacterium | reverse complement strand
TGCTCAGTCCATTGCTCGGAGCGAATTGCCGTTTCCATCCGACCTGTAGCCAGTACACGCGCCTCGCCATCGAAAAGTACGGAGTCATTCGAGGCATCTGGAAAGGGATTCGGCGCATCTTGCGATGCCATCCCTGGAACCCAGGCGGTTTCGATCCGCCATGATGCGGTCCCACCGATGAATCGGTGGTCTGTTGTCGGGTCGTCCCTGACGGTCCCACCGATGAATCGGTGGGCTATTTTCGGGTCGTCCCTGTCGGGACTCGGTGTTGGTGGGCGATGGCGGTCCCACCGATGAATCGGTGGTTTGTTGTCGGGGCGTCCCTGGCGGGATTCGGTGTTGGGGCGGTCGGTGCTTTGGCCAATCGCAAGGTTTGCAGGGGGCTTCGAGCGCCGCGGGGACCGGACGCTCGCCTAGCTTTGCCTTTCCTTGATGCCAGCCTAGGTTTGCGGACTTGGTCTCGGTCGAGTGACGGTGATGTCAGTCGAAGCCGAGCAATGTCCTCCTCGAGTCGCGACTCGGAACCTGATCAGGGGTTGCCCCATGGCTTGGCTGTATTCGGTAACGCTATTTCTCAGCGCCGCGCTGTTGTTCACCGTGCAGCCGATGTTCGGCAAGCTCGTCCTGCCTCGTCTTGGCGGAACGCCGAGCGTTTGGAACACCTGCATGGTGTTTTTCCAGGCCGCTTTGCTCTTCGGATATCTCTACGCCCACGCCTCGACCACCAAGTTGCCGGGACGACGGCAATTGGCTCTGCATTTGGCTGTCTTGGCCTTGCCGCTTTGTTGTCTCCCGCTCGCCCTGCCGGACCGGGTTTGGGGTGTCGACGAGTCGTTGCCAATCACGTGGCTGTTGGCCGCCATGGTTGTTTCGGTCGGTCTTCCGTTTCTCGTGCTTTCAACCACCAACCCGACGCTGCAGGTTTGGTTCGCCGCCAGCAAGTCGGCTGGCAGTAAGGACCCTTACTTCCTGTATGCCGCGAGTAACGCCGGGTCGTTCCTGGGGCTCTTCGGTTATCCCTTGTTGATCGAGCCGACACTCACGCTTTCACAGCAGGTTTGGTGGTGGGCCATCGGCTATGGCTGCTTGGCCTTGTTGATCGGTTTCTGCGCGCTCCTCACTTGGCGCACGCAATCGTGGACGCATTGGTCGCACTTGGTCGAAGGGCCGGAGCCAGCCTCGTTGGGACAAGAGGTTCATGGATCCGAAGCTTCGAGTTCGGCGGCAAGCGATCGCGTCACGTGGAAGCAGCGTGGCCAGTGGTTTGGGCTCGCGCTCATTCCCTCGAGTCTGATGTTGGGCGTCACGACTTTTCTCTCGAGCGATGTCGCGTCGTTTCCGTTGCTGTGGGTGATTCCTCTCGGTATCTACCTGGCGACTTTTATTCTCGCGTTCGCTCAGCGGCTGCGCATCAAGCGTGCCGTGATCACGCGCTGGACGCCGCTCGTCGTACTACCGGTCGTCGTATTGCAAGCCTTGTGCGGTAGCCTGACGACTCACTGGTCGATTTACGTTTTCAATCTCGCGGCGTTCTTCTTGCTCGCCATGGTTTGCCATGGTCGCCTCGCCGACATGCGTCCCTCGAGTCGCCATCTCACCGAGTTCTATTTGTGGCTCAGCGTCGGCGGTGTCGCGGGTGGAGTCTTCAATAGCTTGATCGCGCCGTTCCTATTCGTGACTCCGCTCGAGTACGCCATCGCCATCACCTTGGCTTGCGTCGCGTTGCCGGCCCAAGGCACGCCGCGCACCACCTGGGGCGCGCGACTCATGGATGCCGTACTTCCGCTCGCCACCGGCGGAGCCTTCCTGATGATTGGTCTCGCCATGACCTTTCGTCCGTTCCCGTACGCCTTCGTCGCCGCGCTCGTCGTGCCTTGCGTCGCGGGGCTTACGTTCTCGCGTCGGCCCGCTCGTTTCGCGATGACCGTGTTCGCCATTGTCATGGCGGGAGCCTTCCTGCGGGGAGTGTCCGAGGACGTGATCTTCTGGGAGCGAGGTTTCTTCGGCGCTAATCGAGTCGTCGCCGAGCTGGCTCCCGAGCGACATGTGCTCGTTCACGGCACGACGATCCACGGTTGGCAATTCCAAGATGATCGTCGGGCCGAACCGATGACCTACTACCACCGCTCGGGGCCATTGGGCGCGCTGTTCAATCACTATCGAGACCGGGAAGAGTTGAACGTCGCCGTGCTCGGTTTGGGCTGCGGCACGACCATGGCCTATCACCAAGGGGATTGGCGGTTCACCTTCTACGAAATCGACCCAATGGTCGTGAAAATCGCCGAGGATCCTCGGCTCTTCACTTACCTCTCGAGTCATCAGGGCGATTACTCCGTCGTGCTGGGCGATGCTCGTCTCAAGCTCGAGGAGCAATCGGATCAGCGGTTCGACGCGATGTTGCTCGACGCGTTCAGCTCGGATGTGGTTCCGGTGCATCTGCTGACTCGTGAAGCGATGCAAGTCTACTCGCGTCACCTCAACGACGATGGCGTCATCGCTTTCCATGTCAGTAACCGTTATATGGATCTGATTCCCATCGTCGGTGCCCTTGCTCATGACGCCGGTATGTCGGCGATTCAAATGGTGGACGACGTGAAGAGCGCGGACGAAGCCATGGAAAAGACGGCCAGCATCTACGTGTTTGTCTCGCCGAGTCGCGCGACGCTCGAGTCACTTGTCGACGACCCAAGAGCCCGTTGGGTTGAGCCGTCGGCCGTGCAGCCGTGGACCGATGACTACACGAATATCCTCAAGGCGTTTCGCCACTGGTAGCGTGCGCGGCGTGAAGGGTTGTTGGTACTTGGCAGAACGCCAAGATTCCTTCGCGCTTGGTGGTGGGCGGGCGTGCGACGGAGTCGGCTTTTGCTTGGCAGCAGGTCCGCGGTTCGCCTAGGGGAAGAACGTGCTTTTGCGGAGCAAAAGCCGACACTCTTGC
>JAGQPS010000503.1 GCA_020426595.1 Planctomycetales bacterium | reverse complement strand
GCGAGTCGTGGGAAGTCGCGACACCATCGATGGCGAGTTGGCTACGTGAATTGTTGAACGACTCACAAGGTCTCCAGCGGATCCAGGCGAGTCAAACAGCTCGCGAACTGGGCACGAGAATCGAACAGGCGACCGACGGCTGGCTTGACTCGATCGGAGCGCGGACTTGGGATGAACTCCTGCGGGATCTCCCACAGCTCGCCACGCAACTCGAGCACTTGCCCGAGTTCCTGGAGCCGTTGCGACAACTGGGCGAGGTCTCGCCTCCCGTGCGTGAAACGTTGCGCCGCTTGCCGCTCGGGCTCGAGCCGATCGAACATGCGATCTTGGCTCGTTCGATCACGCGATCGCTGCGAGCGGATCCGCGGCTCGTGCGATTCAACGGCGACACGCGGGATCTCTGCCAGGAGCGGCTTGAACGGTGCTACTCCCAGTGGCTCGATGAGAACTCAAGACGAATCGAACATGCCGTCGCGACTCGATTTTCCACTCAAGCCGAAGCGGCCTCGACTACTGGACGAGGCAAGCAACAAGACGCGGATTTGAAATCATGGAAGAGCGGCCTCGACAAGCTCAACCACGAATTCAAGAAGACGATGCGGCACCGAGCGATCCGCGATCTTGTCGCGGAAGAGACGGGAGATGTCATCAAGGCACTCAAGCCGATCTGGTTGATGAGTCCCTTGAGTGTTTCGGACGCGCTGCCACTCGATCCGGATCTCTTTGATGTCGTCATTTTCGACGAGGCGAGCCAGATCACGCTCGAGGATGCCGTGCCGACGATCTTCCGGGCGCGGCAATCGATCGTGGTGGGTGACGAGAAACAAATGCCGCCGACTCGATTTTTCAGTTCCTCGAAGTCCGAAATGGATACGGAAGACGAGACCGACGACGAGGAATCGACCTCACAGCTCGGCTTGGAGGAAACCAGCTTTCTGGCTCATGCGGCGCGCGTCCTGCCGGCGACCTTGCTTGGCTGGCATTATCGATCGCGCAGTGAATCGCTGATTAGTTACTCGAACTGGATGTTCTACGATGGGCGGCTTCTCACGGCCCCGGAGGAAGCGCCACCGGCGGCCGGACTCCCCGCCATCGAAGTGGACGATATCGAACAGGCGACGGCGAACGCTCAATTGGCTCTGGAGCGACCCATCTCCTACCATCGAGTCGCTGGCGTCTACGAACGTCGTCGCAATCGCACCGAGGCCGACTACATCGCGCGTTTGATTCGCCAATTGCTACGGACGGGCTCTGGTTTGACGCTCGGTGTCGTCGCGTTTTCGGAGGCCCAGCAAGACGAGATCGAATCGGCCTTGGAACGACTCGCCGGAGAGGATCGCGAGTTTCGCGATTTGCTCGAGACGGAACGAGAACGAGAGGACGACGGCCAGTTCTGTGGTTTGCTGGTCAAGAACCTGGAGAACATCCAAGGTGACGAGCGGGACTTGATGATTCTCAGTGTCTGCTACGGCCCCGATGAAAACGGGCGCGTGCGAATGAACTTTGGTCCGATCAATCAGACCGGAGGTGAGAAACGACTCAACGTCGCCTTTTCGCGAGCCAAACATCACATGGTGGTGATCGCGTCGATGTACGGCGAGTCGATCACCAACACCTACAATCCGGGAGCCGCCGCGTTTCGCAATTACTTGGAGTACGCGGCGGCGATGAGCCGCGGGCGATTGGAGGCGGCCAGTCAGATCCTCCGGTCTCAATCCTCGTCGGTCTCGACCCTGGCCACCGAGGATCCGTGGAACCATCCGCTCGCCGAGGCTCTCAAAACGTGGTTGATCGGCGAGGGGTATGAAGTCGATTTGAATGTCGGACAGAGTCGCTTCGTCGTCGACCTCGCGATACGCGTTCCGGGCGAATCCGCTTACCGGTTGGGTATTCTGCTCGACGGCCAAGCCTATTATGAAAGGCGAGACTTGCTCGAGCGTGAAATGATGCGACCAAAGCTGCTCGTCGATTTCGGCTGGCGTTTGTTGGTCGTGTTGGGCAAGGATTGGTTCGAGGATCCCGAGCGCGTGAGACAACGAATCCGCGATGCGTTGAACCCGGGACCGGAAGCCTAGCTGGCCTTCCCGCCGCGGCCAGATCGAACGGGTTGGCGGGTCTCGAACCTCGATCGGCGATCCTCCTAGGCCCGGGCGTGGCATTCCTCGTCCCGGGAGAACATTCAACGAGAGAACCCAACTTGGAAACTCCTGGCTCGCTCTTTGCTCGGCACGAGCGGACATTCCACGACTTCCGATTCGTCTACCCGGTCATCTCTCGGCGGTCGGGAGGCGTTTCCGTCGGTGTGAATCTCAACCCCGACAAGGTCTGCAACTTCGATTGCATCTACTGCCAAGTCGATCGCACGAGCGCGGGCGGTTCCAAGTTCGTCGACGTGGAACGACTGGAGTTCGAGCTCGAGCATGTGCTGAGGATCGCGCTTGATGGCACGCTCTTCCAGGACCCGAAGTTCGCGGCGGTGGAGACTTCGTTCCGGCGAGTCAACGATATCGCGTTCTCGGGCGACGGCGAGCCGACCACCTACCAGAACTTCGACGAATTGATCGAGCGGTGCGCGGCGATCAAACGGCGACTGGGTGCCGATGCAGTGAAGATGGTCCTGATCACCAACGCCAGTATGCTGCGGCGGCCGCACGTCGAGCGAGGCCTCGCGATCCTGGATGCGAACCAAGGTGAGGTTTGGGCGAAGCTCGACGCGGGCAGCGAGGAGTATTTCGCGCTCGTCGATCGGAGCCGCTTCAAGCTGCGACAGATCGTCGAGAACATTACTCATGCGGCTCGCGCGCGGCCCATCGTGATCCAGTCGCTCTGGATGCGGATCCATGACGAGCCACCCAGCACGGCGGAACTCGACGCGTTCCAAGATCGGCTCAACGAAATCACCGCGGCGGGCGAAAGCATCAAGCTCGTGCAGATCTATACGTTCGCCCGCC
>JAGQPS010000502.1 GCA_020426595.1 Planctomycetales bacterium | reverse complement strand
AGCTGCTAACTCGTTTCGCCACGAACACTTCCGATTCGCGCCATCCTCTGAAGGGCAACACTCGAGAGCGCCTGCGAGACATTCTCCGCAACCAGGCACCAACCGGCGACTTGTTAGGAGGGTCGACCGTCTCAGCCGTGAAAAGCGACATCGATCGCGACTAGCCAGACCCACCCAGGCCAATCGCATTGCACCGAGCTTGATTGGCGCATGAAAAGACCCGCCTCAGGTCATCGCCTGCTGCGGGTCTTCGGTTCAAGCGGAAGGGGCGGGATTCGAACCCGCGGTAGGATTTGACTCCTACGCCGGTTTAGCAAACCGGTGCATTCGACCACTCTGCCACCCCTCCGGATGAGTCGACCTCCATGGGGAGGTCTTGGTCGTCTGTTACGAATCGGCATTCTAAGCGCCGAACTTGGACTGAGAAAGAGGATGGCCTGAGGGATTGAAGGTTCGCTGTGATTTTCCTGGACCACGCAAAACTCCGGGTCCCTAGGGTCGGCGGCCAAGGATCTTAGCAACCGCCAAGCGAAGCGAACGGCCAATCGCTCCTCCAGGCACCAAGACCACGCACGGTATGAGACCAGGCGCATCCCAACGCTCCCCTGGACCAAACCGGTCCAGGGGCCAAGCGATATTCGGAGCTCCATTCCTAGCGGCTCACCAGAGGGGATTTCCGTCCCCTGGGACTCACAAAGACCCCACCGATAGGCCACGACTTCCGGGCCTCACCGGCTTTTTCGCTCAATCCCTTACTAGCCGTCAAAGTCATTCAACCCATGGGACCGCGTTGGGCGATGAACGGATCTAGTCACGGTACGGACTGCGTTGCGCCTTTGCGCCAGGTCCCTATCAGGTAGGTATTCCGGCTATTGGTAGGTAGCGTCATGGCCCTTTCCTTGGCTCGTGCCAGCCACCCCACCGTCACGTTTCGTCAAGTCGCCGCTACGGCTTCTGGGCAAGCGCGGTCTCTTGACCACGGCGCGACGGGTTTTGGTTCCTGGACACTCGCCCTTCGAGGCATCGCACTCGGTTGCCTCGTCATCACGCTTTCAACCCAAACGGGATGCTCGCTCATCCCGGGCTTGGGCAACGCACTCGCCTACAACACCGTCAGTGATGACCTAGTCACCGGCTGGCGCGACAACGTGTGGGCCAAGCGGGCTTACAACCGCCGAGTCGCCCAGATGCCAGTGGGACGTTTCGAGAGCTCGTTCCGAGACGGCTTCATCGACGGCTATCACAGCGTGGCTCAAGGTGGCAATGGCTGCCAGCCCGCGATGCCGCCGCGTAAGTACTGGAGCTGGAAGTACCAAACGGCTGAAGGCCAGTGCAAGGTCCAAGCTTGGTTCCAGGGTTGGTCGTATGGAGCCAAGGCGGCCGAGGAAGATGGCCTCGGCTTCTACCGCGAGATTCAAGTGTCTGGAGCGATGGAGCAGACGTTGCGCGAGCACGGCTACGGTGTCGATCCAGATTGTCCGAATTGTCCGCCAGGTTATTCCCGGCCAGCAATGCCGCTTCCGATCCTCGAAGGCGCGGCGGTGCCAACCGCTCGTCCTCGAGTCGACGCAGCGATGCCTCCGGCCACCGCGGCCCCGCGACTCGTTCGCCCCGTCTCGTACGAGGTCGAGCGACTGCCGCCAGTCGCCTCGGAGCAGTAGTGTCGTTCGCACCCGTCGAGGACTCAATGCGGTCTCGATCGCATCGAGTTGGATCCTAGGCTCGAAGATTACTTCCGGAGTTCACCGGTCATGTCATGGACGACTCGCCTCGGAGCTTTCCAATCGCGCCATGCGGTGCTGCTACTCCTGATCGGAGTCAGCATGGCGGCTTCCGGTTGCACGGCTCTCGTGTCACCCATCGATGCGATCCCCGCCGATCGGCTTCCCGCTCAGTTCCTTGTGGCTCCGCGAGCCAACAAGGTGCCGATTGACTTGGCTCGACTTCGTCAAGAAACGCCCGACGAGTATTTGCTCGACGCGGGCGATATTCTCGGCGTGTCGATCGAGTCGATTTTGGGCAAGGAGGGTGAGCCGCCTCCATTCCACTTCCCCGAACAAGGCTCGGACCTGCCGCCGGCGATTGGTTATCCGATCCCGGTCCGCGAGG
Source organism: Planctomycetales bacterium (assembly GCA_020426595.1). Lineage (GTDB taxonomy): Bacteria > Planctomycetota > Planctomycetia > Pirellulales > Pirellulaceae > UBA11682. The sequence goes on along the minus strand of JAGQPS010000502.1, from coordinate 847 downwards.
ACGGCACGGTGTCCTTACCGCTGGTCCCGCCCGTCCCGGTGCGCGGCCTCACGCTCACGCAAGCTCGCGAGGTCATTCGCAAGGCGTACATGGAAGACATGGACATCTTGAAGGAAGACCGCATCATCGTGACGCTGATCCGCGAGCGACGCATCCGAGTCATCGTCGTCCGCCAAGACGGCGTCAGCTCGGCGCAGAACGCCGGCAATGGCCAAGTGGTCAACAGCCGATCCGATCTGTCGGGTCGAGGCTTCACGCTGGACTTGCCCGCGTACAAGAACGACTTGCTTCACGCGTTGGCCGAGACCGGTGGTCTGCCGGGCGTGAATGCCAAGAACGAAGTCAAGATCATGCGAGGTACGGACGTTGACTTCCGTGAACGCGATCGCTTCGTGCAAGAGTTCTATCAACAGCACTACAACGACGCGGATCCTTGCTATTGCCCGCCGCCGCTTCCCGAGGATGCCAACGTGCTTCGCATTCCTCTGCGGCTCAATCCGGGCGAAGTGCCGTCGATCAACGAGCAAGACATCATCCTCAACGATGGTGACATCGTGTACGTCGAGTCGCGGGAGACCGAGGTCTTCTACACCGGTGGATTGCTCCCCGGCGGCGAACATCCGCTCCCACGCGATTACGATCTCGACGTGCTCGCCGCGGTCGCCATGTCTCGCGGAGCCATCGGGGCCCAGAGCCAAGGCAATGGCGGAGGCGGTGGCATCGGCGGATCGATCCAGGGCATCGGTGGAGCTCCGCCGAGCGAGCTGATCATCCTCCGCAAGCTCCCTTGCAACCAACAAGTCGCGATCTCGGTCAACCTGAACGACGCCATCAACGATCCGTCCTC
>JAGQPS010000501.1 GCA_020426595.1 Planctomycetales bacterium | reverse complement strand
GAGAAAAGGGCCTACTTGGATGCGAAAGTGCTCATGCTTCACCCGACCATTTCCTTTGTACAAATCAGCGGCGGGAAGCAACCAGCCGCGACGCGAAAAGCTGTTGTGAAGCAGGTTCAACGACGCATGGCCGACAACCGTGTCGTCGGCCAGGAGTGTGATCAACGCATTAACGTCAACTTCTCCATAGTGGGCAAACTCGGTGGAGAGAGCTGCATCCGAATTGGGGCACGTCGCCCCGTAAGCAGCTCCCCAGATCCGTTCCAGTTTTTCGCGGGGCAATTGCTTGAGGAGTCCAGTCGGCTGCAAAAACGAGGCTTAGGTCTTGGCGGTGTCCCACACGACTCCACTCGCTGACCCCGTGTCTAGGATTCGATGAATCATGTCAAAGAAGTGGTGCCCACTATGTGAGGCCTTACCGTTTCCGGCGTGGTAGCTTTGGTGGTCTTGGGTGCGAATCTCTTCGGGCAAACGCCATTGCCCGTCGGCGTGGTGAGCGTGGACGTCGCTCACCGGACATCCCGTATGCCCGCAGACTTCGCGGATGAGCCTCAAAATCTCGTCGAAGCCTGGATGGAACCGGCGGTGAGCGCACACCGAAATGTTGATCGGTATGGTTCGTCGGGCCTCCTGCAACGCCAGCAGTATCTCCTCGAAGTCCGCCTCGATCCCATTGGCGGCATCCAAGGAACTAACCGCATCTCGACGCGTCGTGATCGGTTTATCGAGCAGAATCTCAAGGTGATGCTTTAGGCCCCACAGCACATAGGGCTTGTGAGACAGCGGGTCGGTTGCCACGATCAAGACGCGGGGACGATGCTCATTCACCCAGTCATCCAACTGTTGCTCGACTTCTGGTGGCAGCGTTTCCTCGAAGCGGGGTACTCCCAACACACTGCCGCTAAAGCCATGTTGTTCAAGGGCCGACCGAGCTTGATTCTCCGCACCCTGCAACTCGACGGCGCCTACCACGGAAATCGGCTCGTCTTTGGCCAGCGACGAAAGCGTGGGTAAATAGAACCGGCGGGCGTGGGGACCAACGCCCGCCAGCATGATCCGGATGGGGGCGGTTGACATTGCCTTCCTCCACGACAGGCACACAAGAAGAGCAAACGACACTGCAACGCTTGACGAGCGTCGCCGCCAAGTGTCGACAAGCAACGTCCGACTGGGACCGGCGACGGACCTCAACCATGCCTTCGAGCGACGGTGGCTCCTACGCCGTGGACCACCAAATGATGGAATCGGGCTGGCTGTAGTACTGGACGACTTTCGTTTCAGGGGCCGCGTTCATCACACAGCCTGAGACTGACACGACGTCACCTTCTCTTAGTAGGTTGGCGGTCTTGTGATAACTGGTTACCGAAACAAGTTCGCCGCCGCAATCAACCGTGAAGCGCGCCCGCTTGAAGGCGCTCGCGGATGCCTCTACGACACGGCCAAAGAACGCCTGTCGCCCGATCGGCGTGGTCTCTGCCGGTATGCTAGGAGGCTCGACGGAGGTCGGCACGAAAATCAGGGCCAATGTCTGTCCGTTGGTAACCAGAGTATCGGCATAACGTCGCTGAGCAACCGCCGCGGACCGTCCACCCGGGAAGACTCGCTCGAGTCGCTTCCAGGTTCCTGAGTGGTCTGGAATCGATAAGTCGCCTCGCTCGACCGACGCGCCAAGATTTAGGCGTAGTCGAGCGATTTGCTCGGTGGAGGCCGGAACGATCAAGTCCCAATCCGATGTCGCCTGATTGATGCCCAATGCTCGCGAGCCGGTGATCCGCACGTTGGCGATCTCGATTCCCGATCGATCAAACTCATCCCATAGTTTCGCGGCGGATTCGTGGATGTCCTCGGGAAGCGCGACCGTTCCGAATCCCTGGACATGCGGAGCCGTCTGTTGGAGAGCGACTCGAGATCCATGGAAATCGAATGTTGGAAAGCGAAGTCGCGTCAGTGCGGATTGGTAGACAAGCGGCTGCGTGAATGAATGTGGAAGCTTGACGTGACGCTGGTCACAGGGCGAGTACTTGACCTTAATAAGAGCCTCGTTCGGACGATGCTTGGCATCCCAAACCATGCCGACGGATTGATCGGGCAACGTGACTTGATCGCCCGTCGACAACATGTCACTCGGGATCGCGCCCGCGACTCGAGTCACGAATGAACGATGTTCAACCGCCATGCCGGAGATTTCCTGGCCAGGGCTCCAACTGTTTGGCAGTAGCTGACTTACTTTGCGGGTTTCAAAACCGGTTTGGTCTCGGAAAGCCATCAAGACTTCGAAGTCCCGGCCGGTTCGCGCGGCGTGTTCCGCGAACGTCTGCCGACAGACTCCGCATGGTCGAGTAACTGGTTCGGAACCGGTGGAAGCGACCGCCAGCGCGATGATGTCTGGCTCCCCAGTCATCGTCGCCAGCAGAATGGCTCCCTGTTCCGCGTGGATGTTCGTGCAGTGATTGAATGACGAGTATTGGCCGGAGTCATAAACTCGCCCCCCCGCTGTCAATACGGCAGCACCGTAGCGTGTGCCTCCTGGGGCGGTTGTAAATGCTTGGGCGACTGCCGCCCTGGCTCGCAAAACCAATCGCGCGTAGGTGTCCGAAGTCTTGGGGATAGGGTCATGAACCATCAGAGCGAGCCTAGCTTGGGTAATCTCCAAGGAGGAACATGCAACTTACCAATCTTGGCTCATCGAACGATGGCGACTTGGCAGGGTTGTTGGACCAACGGCCTTGGAGAATGGCGAGTCTTAGAGAAAGAAAGAGGTCGATCCGAGATGCTATGGCACCTCGTCGAGTGTATGAACCGAATCATCTCGGGTTCGGCAAATAGTGGCCTGAAACGTTGCGATTCGACTCAAGAGTGGATCGCTGGCCAGCGGAGCCAACTCACTCGCCAACGCGGCGGATTTATCAAACTGTCCGCTTCGCCGCAGAACGTCGCACAGGATGAGGCCGACCGACAGG
>JAGQPS010000500.1 GCA_020426595.1 Planctomycetales bacterium | reverse complement strand
GTGGATCTCATCGGGGAGCCGAGCCCGGAGGATCTCGTTCTCGGCCTTGAGGAACTCGATACGGCGGCGAAGCTGAATGTCCGTGGCCGTGGCCAGAAGGGTCACCAGTGAATGAAAGGGGCGTACACAACTCAAAACTCAAAATGACGCAAGTCCAGGGGCGACCGAGAGATAGCAGTCGTTTTGTTCGGTGAACTTTGCAGAATGGACCCACGATGATTACGGCCTAGCGACAGGTCAATCGAGCCGTGTGAACATCAAGGACGGACCGCAGGTCAAACACCCCGCCTGGCGGCGGCTTCAGAGCCAAAAACCTGAGGCCTGTTAACCACTATCCCTGCCGCTTCCGAGGGAGAAACCAAGAATAGAATGTTCGAAAATGATTTTGCTCGGGGAGGGCGGTACCGGTCGCCAACCTGGAGATCGAAGTCAACCACAACTTCGTGGTCGGCGGCGGACAGGTCTTGGTCCACAACGACTCGGTTTGTGACGCCCAGATCCTTCAGTACGTCAACGACATTAAGTCGAAGAAGAAAACGCTTGCCCAAATCAAGGCAGAGCTCGAAGCATCAGGTCAGTACTCTGCCGAAGAAGTCGCCGAGGCAATGTCACGGCCCAAGCGAAATGGCAAGCCTCGGGGAGCTCCGAACGTAAAGAAGTGGGAAGCGAAACATGGCATAGGCTCGGTGACGCAAAACCCTGATGGCAGCTGGACCTATACAACGAAAGACAAAGTGTCTGTCACCTACCGCGAGGGAATACCAGACTTCGCTGGGGCGGGATTGGCAGGAGAGACTGTAGATATAGGGCAGTATGTCAATCGAAGCAGAGACGTGAAAGAAGCAGAGAGAAAATTGTACCTCGACGAACGTCGGGGCATCCGAGATGGCTATATATGGCATCACACTGGCGATGGCGTGTTGATGGAGGTAGAAGAGAACGCGCACAGAGTATTCAGCCACTGGGGGCGGTTTCAGTTGTCACCGCAGGGGACTCAAATGAACAAACAGACTACCCCTATTGATGTTGCTGCAACTGACGACCTGCGGTTGACTGTTAGTGAACATTCGTTGGGGTGCACGTTTATCGCGACTAATCGAGAACAATCCAGGCAACTCGCGCACACGACCGGCGTCGCGTTTTGCCGGAACAAGTAAAGCGAGTTTGGAATTGACTACAGTCACGGGTGTAATCGAGGACGTTGTGGTCGGATCCCGGCCGGGCGAACAATTTTGGGCACTAAAGGTCTTCTGGCTTGCCTGGAAAGGCGGGGCAAGCCCAGAGATTAATAAAAACCAACTTGTCGGAGTACTTTTGGGTACGAAAGAAGACTTAATCAAAGTAGGCAGGTCGATCCCCCCCCTCTCAATTGTCACCGCTGACCTTGATATGAGCGAGGAGTTAGTTGAGTATCGAGGTAGGTTCCGCATACTCCACGGACCTGAAGTGGCGACCGAGGCTGATGAGGAACTGGCCCGCATCGCCCAGGAATTGGCCAAGCCTGTAATAAGAAAGGAAAAGGGTCTTGGGACCTTTACATTTGAGCGTTCGATCGAGGCGTGGACTGGGAAGCTCGCAGGCAAGACTTCTATCTTTGTAATGCTCAATTGTGGAGAGTTCGACTTCGACGGCGTGAAACCTGTGCTTTTGAATGCTAGGGACAAACTGGCCGAATTGACTGAGGCTGGAGCTAGTTATGCCGTAGCCTACTCAAAGGAATGGGTTGACAGCGGAATTGAAGAGGAATGGAGCGACGCAATTGAATCCAAACTTCGCGAGTCATTGAAGCTTCGGACGATTCAGGCATGGCCTGAGGGACGAATCGACTTGACCTTTTCCGGCAACCGAAACCTGCTCGCAAATCACGAGGTAGTGGTACAGTTCTCGCCAGAAGGAAAACCGATAAGTGGTAAGCTCATTGGCTAGGAACTGTTTAACAGCTTTTGGCCCAAACTCTCGCGCTCTCGGTCCTGTTTCAAGAAGTGGTTAGGCTCTGCGCAACAATTAATTACCGAAAGTGAACGCGCGCGCGGTACCGCGCGGTACAAGATGACTGAACAAGGTTTCGACAGGCAGATTCCAGGGCCGAAGCGTGAAGACGACGGTTGAAAACTGAGCTCGAACCTCGGATCGCCTGCGGCGGGAGGCCGTGATAGGGGGGCTGGAGCGGACGGCGACGGCCTGATTTTCACAGTCGGCGCGTACCGCGAACGCAGAACATCGACGGACGAAGCAGCGACCCAAGACCAGCCTCAAGCCGCTTTGCGATGCATCGACTTGATCACGCCGCTGAGCTGCTCGCGATATTCAACGTCGTCGAGCTTGATGGTCGTCCACTTGGGGACGTCAACTTGCTCACACGGAGGCCGGTGGTTTCGATGGCTATGCGGGCGATTGGTGTTGAAGTGGGCCGTGAACGTCTTGACCAAGTAGTCGAGGTGGTCGCGGCCAAGAACGATGAGGTGCTGCAAGCATTCATGCTTGATCGTCTGGATGACTCGCTCCGCTCTGGCATATAGGTCGGGCGATCGCCCAGGGAGTTTCTTGCACTGGATCCCAGCGGCCTTCATCGCGTCCAGGAACTCCGCCGAGAACTTGGTGTCGCGGTCGTGGACCACGTGAGCCGGACGATGGTCACGCGACCCGGTTTGCTCAGCGAACGCTCGAGCCTGCTCCGTCCCCCACTGCGAATTGGGATTCCGAGTCGACTTCGTGCAGATGATTTCACGAGTCTACAGGTGCATGAAAACCAACACATAGAGGTCGACCATACCACTGGCCGTGACGCTCGCTTGGTGAAGAAGTCACACGCCCAGAGCGTTTCGGCGTGGGCTTTGAGGAACTCGTCCCACGTGCCGCGTGACCGTTTCGGGCTCGGCTCGATCCCTTCATCCTTGAGGATGTTCTTGACCGTCTGGCGACAGATCCGAGAGATGCCCAATCGTCGGAGCTCTCCCAAGATCT
>JAGQPS010000004.1:34143-51606 GCA_020426595.1 Planctomycetales bacterium | reverse complement strand
TTCGCGCCATCCAAGAAAGCGCAGCATCTAAAAGCGTCAGCGGGTGTTGATCGTTTGAGAATCGCCGCATCGTGCGGCCGGAAGACGCCCATCGAGGTCGCCTTCCGGACTGGTTCATTGGGGGGCGACACGTTGACCTAGGGGTGCGTCGCCCCGAGCTTTGCTTGGGCTCCTGCCCCTAGGCTGTGATGCGGCGCCCCCTTGGGGCTTAGCCGACGATCGTTCGACTGTTTTGCATGGAAAGCGTCGATTGCGGGGACACAACGGCAACCAGTCGGACTTTAATCAACCGAAGCGTGAGCGAGGGACTCTTCGACTTCTCAAACCAGCCGACAACTCGTTACGCCACCAGCGATTCCGGCTAGCCCTATGTGTACCGGCGTGGCATCAATTGGAGCCAACGTGGCTCGTTTCATCGGCACTTGACGTGGCACCAAAAGAACAGGGCGGCCCTTGAAGGACCGCCCTGATCGCATTTCACGTGGCTTATCGAATTGGTCGTCTAGAACGGCCCGAGCGGCTGACCGTCGCGACGGTTGCCGAGATTCATGTGAGTGATCGGATTGATATCGAACTTGATGGTCCGCACCGAACCGTCGCCCAACACGACTTGAAAGACACTCGGGTGAGCGCTGCCAAACCGCCACAACGCGCCGTTGTCGGCGTCTCGCATCGGTGGCTGATCGGTCCACGCATGAACGTCGAAGTCATCGCCCACGAACAGGCTGTGGTCATCCGACAGGTAGTTGTTGCCATTGGTGTAACTCTGCGGCCACAACTGTCGCTCGCCAACCATGTAGGTATTGCTGAGTCCGTCACCTTGAAGATCGGACAAGCGAACCTCGCTCCGCTGAAAGCAGACTCCATTGGAGTTGCTCATGTCGACGAAGCCGATGCCGGCCAAACCATCCGACGGATTGGGGCCGTTCCCCCAGAACACCCTGACGCTGCCGGCGTTGGCCGCGTAGTCGGTTCGATTCGCGACGTCGGTGTCATCCGCGTTGTAACAAGCCAAGCCCGCGCCGGGCTCTCCGCCGCGAGGATGGTTGTAGACCATGACGGGGCGCCGAGTCGGGCAGATGAAAACCGAGAGCGGTTGGCGAAACGTTTGCGCGGCTCTGGCTCGCTGTTGAGCCGAGATGACCGTGCCATCTCCATCGCCGGCCATTTGATAGAGCGGCAGTTGCTCCATGAACGGCAGGATGGAGTAGCACCAGCTGCCAGGCTGGGTTTTCCCGGAACCGAGGTCGGGATCCCCCGTCCACCACCAACCCCATCCGCCCGAGGGCAGGTGCCCGTGCGTGTCGTTGTGGTTGTGGAAGGCCAAGCCGATTTGCTTGAGATTGTTGCCGCAGTGAATTCGGCGAGCGGCCTCGCGAGCCATTTGCACCGCTGGCAACAGCAACGCGACGAGAATGCCAATGATCGCGATGACCACTAGCAACTCGACCAAGGTAAAACCCCGCGCTCGTCGAGAGCGCCCGATACACGTACCCATCGAAAAGTCCCCCGTGGTGGAATTGGAATGGGGATAAGAACCAAATACTCGCGTAAACCATGCCTCGCGAGCGAAGGATCCGATTGGGGATCGAACCAGCCTCGGAGCGTGGCGATAAATGCTCGATCTTGTCATTACTACTGCGTCGCGCGATTGAACTCGTCCGGAGCGAGGTCGGCGACAAATCCAAACGCGTTCGCTACAAGTCGCTTGCCGTCGCGTCCCTCTTGTTCGTAGGCGACGACTGGAAAATCCTCGAGCCCGTTTCCAGGCGAGGGTTCCTTCGTATCGACTCCGTACACGATCGTGTAGGCCTTGTTATCGCGTGGGCTTTTTAGGAACGACTCGAGGTCGCCGATGCCCATCGCGTCACGCTGTCCCTGAGGCAGTCCCTGAAGAAACTGCCGAAAGTCGCTCTCGCTCGCCGGCCCCATTCCATCATGTTGCAAGGCGTACTCGCCGTAGAGTCGCGCGACGGCCGCGAGTCCACCATCCTGAATGGTATCCTCGGGACTGTTGGAGCTTCCGCAACCACCGCACACGAGCGTGCCTACGACCAAACAGGCCAACGCACCTAGTGTCCAACGACGATCTGGCTGGTAAGGAAAAACGACGAATGGGCGCGAGAGTGGCGCGAACATGAAATTGCGTAACCTCGTGACTCAATGTGGGGAAGTGTCACTTTGCGACGCGCGGATCGCCGATCAAAGCCAGCAAGATTAGGGCGCGAACCATCACCATCATGTCGAGATGGGACGGCCACCAAAGTGAAAACGAACAATTCAAAAGGCGTCTTGAATTCACCCCGCGGGGCTGGGTGAGTTTCAATCGAGTACAACGCGATTCGCACTCGCGGCCTTCAGCAAGCAGCACACCAGGAAGCTGATGTTGCTTCCGCGTCCTGGCTCCTCGGCTAATTCGCCCAAGAGTCCGAACGGTGAACCGGTCGGCTCCTGAGCCCGTTGGTTGGGTAGCTTCCCTCGAATGTTGTGAGCCAAAAGCGACCTCCCAAGGAATCGGCAAGTCGTCATTCGCTCCCCATGCGATCGAGGTATGTCCACCATCGGTTCATAGTAACACCCAGCCGATAGAGAGGCGACGCCAATGAGCGATTCGCCGCCCTTTTCGCTCAATCCAGCCGCCGATGGTGCCGCGACGATCCAACCCGGGACGCCGTCGCGCCATCACCAGTGATCCCCTTTCGGTACGCTGATCTCGCCCGAGCGAGTGGAGGTTCGATCCGACCGCGCGGCCCCGGACAACCCAGGCGGCGGAAGATCAAGCTCCTCGGCGCCTCGCGGCCACGCCCCAACAAGGGCCAACACTCAAACGAGCCCCGCAATCAGCGACCAAGGGGGAATGGGGTTACCTTGCGAGGAAATGAGCGTGACAATTGGGAACAGAGTCCTGAAGAGTCGGTGCCTGTCCCGATCGGAACAGCCACTTTCTGGTTTGAAGCCCAAAGCCAGCGTGTGCGACTCTAGCTTTGCTCGGAACTTTCCCAGCCCCTATCTGGAGATGGATCGATGACCACCATGGAAGAGACCACCGCTAAACCCCACATTCGCCAAACGCAACTGCTCATCGATGGTCAATGGCGGGACGCCCAGTCGGGCAAGACGTTCACCACGTTCGATCCATCGACCGAGGCGCCGATTACGGAGGTGGCTTACGCCGGTCCGGAAGATGTCGACTTGGCGGTAGCCGCCGCGCGACAAGCGTTCGATCATGGCCCTTGGTCGCGTATGGACGCGCGTGATCGAGGCCGCATCATGTACCGACTCGCCGAGCTCGTGGAGCAAAACCTCGAGGAGCTCGCGGCGCTGGAGACATGGGACAACGGGAAACCGATTCGAGATTCACGAGCGGCGGACCTGCCACTGGTCGTCGACTGCCTCCGTTACTACGCCGGCTGGGCCGACAAGATCCAGGGCCAGACGATTCCCATTCGAGGCGACTACTTTTGTTACTCGCGCCGCGAGCCGGTAGGCGTCTGCGGACAGATCATTCCCTGGAACTTTCCACTCTTGATGGTCGCGTGGAAATGGGGCCCCGCGCTGGCCATGGGTTGCACGATCGTGATGAAGCCCGCCGAGCAGACGCCGCTCACTTGCTTGCGGCTCGGCGAACTCGCGCTGGAGGCCGGAGTTCCTCCCGGTGTGATCAATATCTTGCCAGGATTCGGTGACACGGGAGCGGCGATCGTGCGTCATCGCGATGTGGATAAGATCGCCTTCACCGGCTCGACGGAGACCGGTCGCATCATCATGCGTGAGGCGGCCGAGACGCTCAAGCGAGTCACGTTTGAACTCGGAGGCAAGAGTCCCAACATCGTGTTCGCGGATGCCGATCTCGACGCGGCGATCGACGGTGCTGAGTTCGGCTTGTTCTTCAACCAAGGCCAGTGTTGCTGCGCCGGCAGTCGACTCTTCGTGGAACGCAAGGTTCACGCCGAGTTCGTCAAACGAGTCGTCGAGAAAGCCCAGAGCCGACAACTCGGCGATCCCTTCCACCCCGAAACGACTCAAGGCCCGCAAGTCGATGAAGAGCAGTTTCGCAAGATCATGGACTACATCGAACGAGGCAAGCGGGCTGGAGCCGAATGCGTGACCGGAGGTCAAAGGTTGGGTGACCGCGGCTGGTACATCGAACCGACCGTGTTCGACCATGTCTCCGACGACATGGACATCGCGCGCGAGGAGATCTTCGGCCCGGTGATGAGCATCCTCCCCTTCGACGACCTGGACGAAGTGGTCGAACGAGGCAATCAAACGATGTACGGTTTGGCCGCCGCGGTCTGGACTCGCGATGCCGCGAAGGCTCACCACGTCGCCCATCGATTGCGGGCGGGAACCGTATGGATCAACTGCTACGACGTATTCGACGCCGCGGCTCCCTTCGGCGGCTTCAAAGCGTCGGGGATCGGCCGCGAACTAGGTGAGATCGCCTTGGCGAACTACACCGAACCCAAGACGGTCACGATGAAGTTGGGCTGAGCCGAGCAGTCGGTCGGAATTGCCCACATCGAGGACTGGACGGTGAATGAGGAAATTCTTTGGTTTCATTGGTTTCAACCACTAAGGTCACGGAGAGCACGGAGAAAGAGCCACGCAGGCTGGAATGAGAAGTGCGCGGTAACAAAACCGACGCGTCCAGGTTCTACCTCGATTGACACGTTCGCCGCACGGCTGCTCCGTGGTGATGTGGTGGGGGCCGCCTCGACTGCGTTGAAAAGACTCGCTTTCGTTCCGCGAAAGCGAGTTACGCGTACCCAATCACTGTTTGCCAACCAACACACTCTCTCCGTGCTCTGCGTGGCCTCTGTGGTTAGCAAGCAAGAAACCCGCGCTGACGATTCCGGTTTCCTTTGTCTTTCCCTTTGGATTGGCCTCCGAGCCTAGTTCTCTCCCTTCATCTGGCCGCGAAACACCTGGTAGTAGGCATCGAGTTTGTGTTCGATGCCCTGCGAGAATCGCTTGCGAATCTTGTCGTGGGGAAACACCGTCACTTCATTGCACTGCAACGCGATTGCCTCGCCGTACTCATCCTTCCACATCAGCCACTGACCGCCGAGGTTGCGCCGAAACACCTCACCGATGTAGGCGCCCCAGAGGCGACACAGGAGTCTCTTGTTCTCCGGCGTGGCTCCGCCCGGCAGGGAGTACTCCACGTCGTCCACCATCCGTTCGATCGCCGCGACGCTTGCTTCCGAGTAGTCGAGCGATTCATCGAAATGCGATGCCGCGAGTTCCACGGCACTGTTCGCATCCGCCGCCATTTGCGATGCCAAGGCATTGTCGGTCATGAGTGGAGGCCTCTTGAATTGGCGGTTGAAGTCGTGGAACGCCAGCTCCACGGCATCTAGCAACAAACGCGGGAAACGTGGAGCGTCCGCCCTGGCGGATCGCTCCACACGACTGTCAGGTTCGATAATGTCTGGCGCGGCTTAGAACATGGCGCTATGACCGAGCTCACGCCGTACGACCACCCATTGTCCACAGTGCATGAGCCAATGATCGGCTTGCAGCAGAAACATGCCGCCGATGGTCGGCGCGTAGTCGACGCCGGTGGCTTCGTCCAACCGAGCTTCATCCAACCCTTCCAACGCGGTCAGAGTCGCTTGACGCTGAGCCCGATAGGCGGTCAGCAACGTTTCCTTATCGGCGAACGAACTGGGATCGTCACTCGCCGCGGTCTCCTTCGCGTACTTCTCCGTGAAGCCATCAGGGAGCGGCGGCATCGAACCTGGCGCGACCATCTCGATCATCTGGTTCTCTCCAGCGATCAGGTGTCCAAGTTGCCAATTGATGTGATTGCACCCTGGATGAGGACGACGCATCAGCTCGGCGTCGGAGAGGTCGTTCACATAGGCCATCCCAATCATGTCGGCCGTTCCCAACGCCGTTTTGATGACATCTTTCGCGTTCATGTGCGTCTTTCATGAAGGAAGAACAGAACCAAGATTTGTGGGCGGTGAATGATCGGTCTGATTCTCATCGACCATCGAGTATCCCCGCCTCCGCAAGGTCGGAAAATCTCTCCAAACTACAAACCGTGCTCGAACAGAATCCCTTCGTATCGTGCATTCGAAAGGGTCTGGCGAGCCAAGTCCACCAAGTGCTCATGATGAGTGAACAAAATGACTTGCGAGTGCCGAGCGAAATCGGCCAAGACCTCCAGCGTCGCGGCGGACCGCTGATCATCGAACGTGATCAGGATATCGTCCAGGATTAACGGCATCGGCTCCTCATGAGCCATCTTCTCCCGCAAGTAAGCCAAGCGCAGGGCGAGGTAGAGTTGATCGGCCGACCCCGCACTCATCCCCTCGACCGGAACCTGTTCCGACTCTCGTGTTCCGACGAGCATTGGGTGATCAGCGGCATAATCGATGGCGAGCCCCGTGAACGAACCACAAGTCAATTGCGAAAAGACCTGGCCAGCGATCTGAAGCATCGGGCCTTGGTGTTTCTCTTGAAACTGCTCGATCGCCAGCCCGAGCAAATGAGACGCGACTCTCAACTTGCTCCACTCTCGCACGTCGTGGTCGATTTGAGCGGCGACTCGCTGTCGCTGTGCCACCAGCGCGATCGCCTCGGGCCCCGAGCCGATACTCTCGTTCGCTTGTCGAGCCGCCCCAAGACTCTCACGGTCTCGAGCGACTTGCTGGTCGAGATCATCGTGTTCTTGACGAGCCCGCTCCCAACAACTCTCGATCTCCTCCGGCGTTTGCCGTTCAAGGCCCCGTTCCACGTCGGACAAGTCCAGCCCATCCAACAATCGCTCGATCTCCTCAGCCGTTTCCCGTCTCCTCGAATCCAGTTCGCGTCGCTCCTGGTATCTTCGCCACGCGGTCACCAGTTCCTCCTCGCTTTGGCACCGAGCCTCGGCGCGCAGCTTCTGGAGCACCGCCTCGACCTTGATCAGGGTCGTCTCATATCCCTCGATCTCCTCGGAGTACTTTCGCTGTTCCGCTTCCTGGTTTTCACGTTGCTGCTCGCCGCGCGATGCCCTCTCGAGCGTGCTTCTGACCGCATCCAGCACTTCGTTGGCACTCGATTCGGAAAACTCCGTCTCGGCGATTTTCGCCAACGACTCCAACTCCTCGTGAAACTCATGACGAGCCCGCGACATTTGGGCGATGCGAATATCGAGACCTTCCTCGCCCAGCAAATCGTCGAGGCTCGCCTCGATGTCCGATAACTGTTGCAGGACATCTTGAGCCCGGTGAATCGTGGCATCGCCGGAGAGTCCCAGTTCCACGACCAACCGCTCCCATCTCGACCGCCACTCCTCGAGCCGCTCTCGTGCTCGCTGCGTCTCCAATGCCTGCCGGCTCCGGTCGGCCTGCCTCCGTTGCTTCTCACTCACGAGCTCCGCGCGTCGGTCCACTAGAACCTTGCGTTCCTTGAACTCGGATTTGAGCTGCCGCAGCAATTGCGAGGAAGGCAAGTCGCTTCGCGCGGCTTGGCCCAAGAGCTCGAGATGCGCCTGCTCGAGTTGGGAACGAGGCCCGAGAAGCTCGTGCTCCCATCGCTCGACACTCGCTCGCAACCGCTCCAACTGATTCACTCGTGTCGCGAGATCCGTGTGCCGATCGATCCACTGCCGCGCATGTTGGGGATGCTCCAGTCGTTGATCGTCCAAACCACATCTTGCCAGCCAGTCCCTCCCCAGTTCCCGCGCGCGCTCCTCAAGCTCAGCTCGCTCGCGTTCCCAATCGAGGAGGCGTTGATCAATGCGCTCCAGCTCCACACGCAGCCTCGCTTGTTCCGCCACGCTTTGAGCTTGCTGCCAGAGCCGGTCGGACATCGAGTCGGTGATCGCGACCAACTCCTCGTATTCGGCCAGCACTCGATTGCGGACCTCCGCGCCATCCATGCCCACGTCCGATTCATCTCGCTGCTGGAGCTCCCCTCGCGAGCCCTCACCAACCGATTCGCTGTTCGGCGTTTCCCCCAGCGAATAAGCCCTCACCAATCGCCATAGCGAGTCACGCCGAGCTCGCGATTCCTCCAATGACTCGCGAGTGGGCAGGTCTCCGGTCTGAGCCCGCAGGGTCGCGAGATCGGTCTCTCGAGCCTCGCGCAGTTGCTGCTGTTCACGGCGACGGAGCAAGTTTTGCTCGAGGTCCTTGGTCACACCGGCGCGCGCCTCCGCGTATTCCTCCAACTGCGACAACGAAGGAACTTGACGAGCACGGAGTTCGGTCGGGCTCAGTTCACTTCCCCAAAGCCGCTCTACTTCGAGTCGCCATTGAAGCTGCTGCTCTTCATACTCGCGGCGCGCCTCCGCGAGCCTTCCTTCCGCCACTTCGACACCAGCCAAGGTGTCAAGCAAATCGGCGAGGTTGGCGGGGATCGGCAGGTCGTCCAACGACTCGATCCTCTGCTCGAGTTCCTTGATTTCGGATTCCGACAACAAGGATTGCTCATCCAGCTGAGCGAGCAGCGTGGTCAGCTTGGTATGCTCGTCGATCAGCGGTTGCAGATTGGCTCGCAAACTGCGAGACAGGTTCTGTTGATAGGCGTCCTCGAGCGACAAGTCGGGACGGATGCGTTCGAGTTGTTTGGCGATCCGCCCGCGAAGTTGCGTGGACTTCGAGCTAAGCCCAGGCAGGTCCCGGGTCGCGGCTCGATAGCTACCCGACTGCTCGAGCAACTGCCTCACACGCTCGGCGTGACCCAGAATCGGATGAGCCTCGGGCAACTGTGAGATCGCCAGTCGCGCGGCTTTCATCTTGTCTCGAGCGCGTTCGATCAAAGCCTGGGCGGTCGTCCGCTCCTGCAACGCCGCTTGTCGTAGTGAGTCAAACTCGGCACTTAGTTCAACAACCTCACCCAGTTCAGCTCGGCGTTGCTCCAACTGTCGCAATCGGTGAAGCGGCACGCGCACGCGCCGCAGAACATTCAACTCGTGAGTTTGTCGCCGCAATGCGTTTAGGCGGGATTCGTTCTCGCGCAAGGCGATCTCGAGCGACTCGATTTCGCGTCTCAACTGGTCGACTCGTTCCGAGGGAGTCATCACCGACTTGATTTGGTCTTGCAGTTCGCGCCATTCCCGGATCGAGGCATTGATCCTGGGGAGACTGGCACTCGGCTTAAACAACGCCGAAGCTTGTTCCCTCAGCAAGTCCACGACCTTGCGCACGTTGCCGGCTCGTCCCGCCGCGGAGAAGAGCAGTTGCCCGATCTCCGAGCCCGTTTTGAGCATCTCCTGACCGCCAGCTTGCAGCTCTTGATAGTCGAGCCCGTGCATCTTGGTGAATAGCTCGCGGTCGACCGGTCCAAGCCAAGGCCCCAGCGCGTTCTCCGCGAGCGGCTTTTGAGTCTCGGGATCGAGCAGCGTCCCCTTGTTTCCCTTGCGGCGAATGAACGCGAGCGTCCCGCCATCGCGACGCCGCAATCGCATGCCGACTCGAAGCTTCTGGTTGGCATGCTTGAAGTTGTCCTTGGTTTGCGAGGGAAAGCCAAAGAGCCCGTCGCGCAACGCTCGCAGCGCCGAGCTTTTTCCCGCTTCATTCGGCCCCCAAATCAGATGCAAACCTTCGGCGCCGGCGGAGAGGTCGATCAGACGGTCGGTGAACGGCCCGCAAGCAATCAGCTCCAGGAGGTCGATTCTCATGCTCGTTCCTCCGACTGCTGGATGAACCGCTGGAGAAAAGGGACGGTCTCCTCAAGCAATTCCCGCAGAGACTCGGGATCGGACCACTGCTCGACGGTTTCCAGTTCGCGTTCCAATTCCTTCGGCAGTTTGTTTCGCAGCTCGTCGAGCAAGTCGCGGACCAGGGCAAGATCGCCCTCCGTGGCTCCCTTGGTTTTCGCCGCGGATTCCGCCGAGTCGCCGGTTAGGATTCCATCGATCACCGCCCTCATCTCGCCCAACGGCCCCTCTTCCAATCGGAGTTCCTGGTCTTGCGCGGGAGTCGTCTTGCGTTTGAACTTCTCGAGCCACAAGGCACCCTGGCCAACATCGGAGAGGATCCCGCGAATCTCGTCCTCGCAACGAGCCGTATCGGCGGCCAGCTTGCCATGGAGCTCGCCGGCTCCGGTGGCGATCAATCGCAACGCGACGACTCGATCCCCCGATTCCTCCCGCCACCGCGAGGCCTCTTGTCGCACGTGCGCGAGAAAGTCGTCCAACGTTTCCAGCCCACCAATCGCCACCTCCCACGTGGCCCAGCGAACCACATCCAGTTCGTGAAACTCCAATCGAGGCTCGATTTGAGGATGAGCCGCGTCGACCGACACGAGATAGGCTCCCTTGGCCCCCGTTTCCCGCGAGCTCCGCCCCTGGATATTGCCCGGAAAAACGATTGGCGGTTGAGTCGCCACGACGCGGCGCGTGTGGATATGCCCCAGCGCCCAGTAGTCGTAACCAAGCCGGACCAAATCCTGCACGCCACAAGGAGCATAGCGATCGTGCTCGCGACTCCCTTCGAGCGACGTGTGCAACATGCCGATATTGAAGGCCCCGGCGATCGGCGCGGGATAGGTCGCGACCAGGTTGTCACGAGCCTCTTGCCGCGCGAAGCTCTGGCCATGAATCGCGATTCGCCCGTTGCGCAGTGGATACGTCTCGGGACGCTCCGATCCGAGAAAATGGACGTTGGGCGGAAAGCGAATGTGGCGAGTCATACGGGTCGACGCGTCGTGGTTGCCATGAATGGCGACCACCGGAATGTCGGCCTCCCGCAGCCGCCCGAGCTGCTCCGACAGAAAGATCCCCGTGCGACTGTCGTCCCACTGCCCGTCGTAGAGGTCACCCGCGATCAGCACGAACGCCACGGCTCGATCGAGAGCCAACTGCACGAGCCCCCGCAAGGCGGCTCGCGGAGCATCGCGAAACAATCGCACCGGAAAATCATCGTAACGAGCCAACCCATGGAGCGGACTGTCCAGATGAATATCCGCCGCATGGATGAACTCAAATCCCGATTCCATCACGCAACCTCAAGTCCCAACAACTTCAACTTTCAAACTCCCATCCCGTTCCCCACACGCACCTTGATCACAATGTCCTTCGTGAACACCGAACCCACCGAACCCACCGTGAACACCGTGAACACCGAGCCCGCCGTGAACACCGAACCAAGAGGGGCGAGTCACAAGAGTCGTCGTCGCTGTTCCCGGTGGTTCGGTCTCCCCGTTCGTTTGAGGCCAGGATTGATTTTCCGGAGTCGCGGGACACGTTCGGTCACGAAACAAGGAAATCGAGGAGTTTCGGAGAGGGAGAGTCAACGAGCCCTATCGCTTGGCGACCATGAATCGCGTTCAATGCTCTACGAGTCATTGGTCGCGCGGCTTGATCGCTCCGCCGCGACTGACCTGAATATGGCCCAAGCCGCTCCCGACCGTCGCCTCCGCTCATCCGTCCCAGACCTTGGTGGTCCACCGGCGACCCCAAACGCCATGCAGGAGATCCGCTCATGAATCGCGCGCCCATTGTCGTGCCAGAAGACCGATCCCAGCAACCATGCTCCTGGATAACCCTCCCAAGGCGCGTCATGGGTATCGGCATCCTGGGGCTGACCCTGCTGACAGGCCTCGTTTTCTCCACCGCGAGCCGAGCCGGCGACTGGCCGGCCTTCCTGGGACCCACTCGCGACGGCAAGAGCGACGAAACTCAGCTGGTGGAAGGTTGGGATGAGCAAGGACCACGCGAGCTTTGGCGAGTCCCCGGCGGTATCGGCATGTCCGGTCTCGCCATAGCCAACGGTTTGGTCGTGACTCTCGTGCAAGACGATGATGCGCAGCGAGCGATCGCGCTCGACCTCAAGACCGGAGCCGAGCGTTGGTCCACCGAGCTCGCTCCCGCCTACATCAACGCCATGGGGAACGGACCCCGAGCGACTCCCGCGATCGACGATGATCGAGTCTATGTCTTTACCGGAGACGGCATACTCGTCGCGCTCGCGACCGCCGATGGCGAAGAGCTCTGGCGACACGAGCCTCTGACCGAACTCGGTGGTCGGGAAGCTGAATATGGCATGGCCAGCTCACCGCTCATCGTTGGAGATCGAGTCCTGGTAACGGTCGGAGCCGATCAAGGACTGCTCGTCGCTTACGACAAGAAGTCTGGCGACCTAGCGTGGAGTACCGGCAGTGACCGAGCCGGCTATTCGTCTCCCGTCGTGAGGACACTCGGAACAGGCGATGATGCCGCCGAGCAACTCATCGCATTCTCGGCGACCTCGGTGCAGGGCTTTTCTCCCGACGATGGTTCGCGCCTTTGGAGTTACGACTGGGAGACTCCGTACGACTGCAACATCGCGGTGCCGCTCGCGATCGATGGCGACCTGTTGATTTCGTCGGGCGAGAACCATGGCACGGTTCGACTGCGAATCGAGCGGACCAACGACGGCTGGGGCGCCCGCGAGATCTGGTCGAGCCAAGGTCCTCGTGCGATGCTCCGATCCGAATGGCAGACCGGTATCCAACTCGACGGCTACCTTTACGGTTTCGACAACGTCGGCAGCGCCGGGCCCATCACGCACTTCAGCTGCATCGATCTAGCGAGTGGCGAACGCGTGTGGCAAGAGCAACGCTTCGGTAAGGGAAATGCGATCGCCGCCGATGGCAAGCTCTTCGCGACGACGATGGACGGCGACCTCGTGCTCATCCGAGCCAGCTCCGAAGGCTACGAGGAACTCGGTCGAGCCACGGTGCATGGTGGAACCCGACAAGCGCCCGCCCTGAGCCAGGGAGTGCTGTTGGTTCGCGACGACCAAGAGATCATCGCGTTTGACGTACGGCAATAAGCGTGTCAGCGGCCGTCGCGCGAGAGGGTCGACCGCCGGGCTCACCCGACCGCTGCGTTGTTCCGAACTCGCCGCGGTCGTCTCGTTCCTTTGAACGACGGTTTTCCACACGAGCTCGCCCCGGCGGCTCGTCCGCGTCCTGGCTCCGTTGCTTAGAAGTTGCGCTTTTACGAATGGCGCGAAGCGGAAGTGTTGGTGGCGTAACGAGTTGCCGGCTTGTTTGAGAAGTCGAAGAATCCCTCGCTCACGCTTCGGGTTTCCTTTGGTTTTCCCACGCTTTGGGCATGGTCGACCAAGGCGACTCGTGAAAAGCGCAACATCAAAACTCCGTTGGTGGCCACGCGCGGGTGCGCGGCGAACAGGTGTCGCGACGACTCGGGATGGGAGGTTTCCCGCATCGGTTTCGCGCTTTTCCCGAGTCCACGATTTGACTCTCGACATCTCTTTCGTTCCCCGCTGCATCTTTTGCTCACCTTGGTGGAGCGAGCTACGGTTGGATTGCGCTGAAGCCGCGGGGGCCTCGTCTGGAGGTCCTCGCCTAGAACGGCTTTAGGTGCGGCATCCACCACACTCGCCGCGACTCACGAGACGCTCCCAAGGTGCGTCGAGGAGCCTCTCTCGATTCGAGAGGTCGGTGACCATCACCGGCGCCCAACGAAACTGGTCGATCGCTTGCCCCTCAGGCCAACCGCGCGCTAAAGCAAAAGGGGGCAATCGTGAAGGGTGTCGTTTTTACCGAGTTCCTGGAACTCGTCGAGGAAAAGTTCGGCTACGCGACGGTCGACCACATCATCGAGCGTAGCGAGCTGTCCAATGACGGCGCGTATACCTCCGTGGGCACCTACGACTACCACGACCTCATTCGCATGGTGGTCGAGCTGAGCCAGATCACGGGGAGTCGGGTGCCGGACTTGGTCAAGTTCTTCGGGCACCACATGTTCCACGTCTTCACCAAGGCGTATCCCGAGCTACTGCGAACGACCCACTGCACGTTCGAATTCCTGCCTCACGTGGAGAAGGCGATTCACGTCGAGATGCGAAAGCTCTACTCCGACGCGGAACTTCCCAGCTTCCGCTTCGAGTACCCGGCCGACAACGAGATCGTCATGTACTACCAGTCGACTCGCCCCTTCGCCGACTTGGCCGAGGGGCTCATCGAGGCGTGTGCCGAACACTTCGGCGAACCGGTTCGCATCCAACGCGAGGACCTCGCTCCGCATGACGGTACTCAAGCTCGTTTCGCGATCACGAAACTTTAAGGGGACCGGCCATGAGCAACCTCGATCTGCTCCTGCGTCGGCTCGAGCGCGAGAAACGAGCCCGCAAGGAAGCCGAGACCCTGCTGGAACTCAAGAGTCGCGATCTTTACGAGGTCAACGAGCAACAACACCTGTTGACCGCTTGCTTGGCCGATCAGGCCCATCGGATTCAGTCGATTCTCGATACGGCTCCCGAGGCGATCCTCACACTCGAGCTCGACGGTCAAATCGGTTCGGTGAATCCCGCGACCGAACGAATCTTTGGCTATCCCGCCGAGGAGCTGACCGGGAAGAGCATCGCTTATCTCATTCCGTCGTTTCGAGCCAACGCCCTAACCGAGATCCTGCCCACTCTCATCGCCGCCAATTCCTCGCAATGCCACGAGGAAATTGGACGACGCAGTGACGGTCAGGAACTCCCCATCGAGCTCACCGTGAGCGCCTTGCCCGACGACGGTGGCTACATCTGGCTCGTCCGCGACATCGCTCGCCGCCGCCAGATGGAGGCTCAGCTGGCCCACGCGAGCAAGATGGAATCGGTGGGAGCCTTGGCGGCCGGCATCGCCCACGAAATCAACACCCCGATTCAATACGTCGGAGACAACACGCGTTTTCTCGACGACGCCTTTCAAGATCTCGACGATGTCTTTGGCAAGATCGAATTGCTGCTCAACGCCTACCAGGATGGAACCCTCCGCCCCGAGCTCGTCGCCGAGGTGCGCGAGGCGGCGGAGAAGGCCGATCTGGAATACTTGCGCGAGGAAGTGCCCAAGGCGATCGCCCAGAGCCTGGAGGGAGCCGAACGAGTCGTCAAGATCGTGCGAGCGATGAAGGAGTTCTCACACCCCGGATCGGAAGAGAAGACCGCCGTCGATCTCAATCGAGCCATCGAAAGCACCATCACGGTTTCGCGAAACGAATGGAAATACGTCTCCGAAATCGAACTCGATCTCGATCCCGACTTGCCGCTCGTGCGGTGCCTGCCAGGCGACTTGAACCAAGCCGTGCTCAACCTCGTGATCAACGCGGCTCACGCGATTGAGAAGCGCAGGGATGACGAAGGCAAACTCGATCAACTTGGGACGATTCGAGTCTCGACTCGTCGAGTCGGTGAATCGGTCGAGTTGCGAATCGCGGATAGCGGAACCGGCATTCCCGAGGAACTGCTGTCCCGCATCTTCGATCCATTCTTCACGACGAAACCGGTGGGCAAGGGAACGGGCCAAGGGTTGGCCATCACCTACTCGGTCATCGTCGAGAAACATGGCGGCTCGCTCGACATCGAAACGAAGGTAGGCGAGGGAACGACCTTCGTTATCCGGATTCCTCTTTAGTAAGGACTCGGCGGAGCATGAAACCTAGCGTGCTATTTATCGACGATGAAGTGCCGATCCTCGATGCGTATCGCCGCATGTTGCGAGATCACCGGGGCATTTGGGACATGCACTTCATCTCCTGCCCACTGGAAGCCCTGGAGTTCCTGAAGCGCGAGCCGGTCAGCGCGGTGGTCACCGACGTTTGCATGCCGCGCATCGGCGGACTCGAGCTGCTGAGACAGATTCGCGGCGACGCGCGCCTCGCGGACCTGCCCGTGGTCGTCGTCACCGGAGACTCGGATCGCACGCTCAAGCGGCAAGCGCTCGACTTGGAGGCGACCGATCTCCTGGCCAAGCCCGTGGACCAGGAGATTCTGCGGGTGCGGATTCGCAATGCCCTGCGCCTCTACTTCAATAGCCAGGAACTGCAACGCGAACGCGACTTGCTCGAGCGCCGAGTCCGCGAACGCACGCGCGAACTCGACCTTTCAAGACAAGAGATCATCTGGCGACTCGCCAAGGCCTCGGAGTACCGAGACGAGGAAACGGGCAACCACGTCGTGCGCGTCGCCTGTTACTCACGAGCCGTGGCCAAGGCGCTGGGCCAATCCGATTCGTTCGTCGACCAGATCTTCCTGGCCGCTCCGCTGCACGATCTCGGCAAGATCGGTATCCCCGACGCCGTGCTGCTCAAGCCGGGCAAGTTGGACGAGAATGAGTGGCGCATCATGAAGCGGCACTGCGAGATGGGAGCCAGCATCCTGTCCGACTCGAGTCGCTTGCGCCAGGCCGCGGGAGTCTTCTTCGGAACCTCGGATCCCAACGTTTGGATCCCGATTCAAACGCCACTCATGGTAATGGCCACGTCGATCGCGCTGGCTCATCACGAAAAGTGGAATGGGACCGGCTACCCCTTCGGCAAGAAGGGTGACGAGATTCCGCTGGAAGCGCGCATCGTCGCGATCGCCGACGTCTACGACGCGCTGCGGAGCCGACGTCCGTACAAGGATCCGTTTCCCGAGGAAGTCGCGCTCGACATTCTGGAGCAAGGCGCTGGCGAGCACTTTGATCCCGAAGTCGTGAATGCCTTCTTGTCGTGCTACCGAGAGATCCAGTCGGTGGAACGTGAGCTTTCCGACAGTGCACAAACCTTGCTCCCGGAGACTCGACGTGACGAGCTTATTATTCGTTGACGACGAGCCGCTCGTGCTCGACGGTTTGAAGCGGATGCTGCGGTCGCAACGCAACGAGTGGCAAATGGACTTCGCCACGAGCGGAGCGGAAGCGCTCGCCATCATGGACGGCAAGCGATTCGATGTCGTGGTAAGCGACATGCGCATGCCGGGAATGGATGGAGCCGAGTTTCTCAACCATGTCGCGCACCGCTTTCCAGGCACCGTACGCATCGTCCTCAGTGGACAAGCCGAGAAGGACCGCGTGCTGCGACTCCTTGGAGGTTGCCATCAGTACCTCTCCAAGCCGTGTGAACCCGACATTCTCAAGTCGACGGTGGCGCAGGCTTGTCGACTGCGAGACCGCCTCCCCAACGACCCGCTCAAACAAGCCATCGCCAACGTCAACGTCATCGCGAGCGATCCGCAGTTGTACTCGCAGCTCGTGGATGAACTGCTCAAGGACGATCCATCCTTGACTCAACTCGGCCACATCGTCGAACAAGACATCGGCATGACCGCCAAGGTCATGCAACTGGTGTCGACCAACTTCTTTGGCCAACCACGACGCGTCAGGAGCGCGGCCGAGGCGGTGGAATCGCTCGGTGTCGATCTGATGGGCGAGCTGCTGCACACCGGTCGAGCCTTTGGTCCGTTCGACGCTTCACGAGTGCCGGGCTTCGACATCGCCGAACGCAACCGTCACGCCTGGGAGGTCGGCGAATGCGCGAGGCGGATCATGGCCCAGGAATCGGATGATCCCATTCTGCTGGCCGACACGTTTCTCGCCGGCATGCTGTATGACGTTGGCCAAATCGTGTTGGCCGATCAGTTTCCCGACGAATACGTGAAAGCCCTGCACACCGCTCAAGAACACAACTTGCCTCTTTGGCAGGCCGAGGCCGATACGTTCAACGCGGGCCATTCGGATATCGGCAGTTTCCTGATGGGCCTCTGGGGC
>JAGQPS010000004.1:19255-34044 GCA_020426595.1 Planctomycetales bacterium | reverse complement strand
TTGCCCGAGAACATCGTGGAAACGATCTGCCAGTTCCGCTCACCCGAGGACAACGCATCGGGTCATGCCATGCCCCTCTCGGCCGTCTCGCGCGCCGAGCAATTATGGGCCTGCTTGATCAACGTCGGAGATGCCTAATTTCACCGCTTCGGTCTCGCTCACTCGCATGTCCTCTCGGAGGACCCATCCATGACTCAAAAAGTACTACTCGTCGACGACGATCCCAATGTTCTCGACGGCTTCAAGCGACACTTGCGGAAGAAGTTCGACTTCTCGCTGGCCGTTGGTCCGGAGGCCGCTCTGGAGGAACTCCGCCAACATGGACCATTCGCGGTCGTGGTTTCCGACATGCAAATGCCGGGCATGACCGGCGTGCAGTTGCTCCATCGCATCGGTGAGCTCTCACCCGACACGGTGCGCATGATGTTGACCGGCAACGCCGACCAACAGACGGCGGTCGAGGCGGTCAACGAGGGACACATCTTTCGCTTCCTGAACAAGCCGTGCGAGCCAGAAGTCCTCGCTCAAGCGCTCATCGCGGGCATCGAGCAGTATCGTTTGGTCAGAGCCGAGAAAGACCTCCTCTCCAAGACGCTCGCTGGTAGCGTGGCGTTGATGACCGAGGTGCTTTCGATGACGATGCCTCAAACGTTCGCGCGAGCCATGAAACTCAAACGCCTGGCCCAACAACTCTGTCGTGAGTTGCGGGTCACCGGCGCATGGGATATCGA
This sequence comes from Planctomycetales bacterium, assembly GCA_020426595.1. Lineage (GTDB taxonomy): Bacteria > Planctomycetota > Planctomycetia > Pirellulales > Pirellulaceae > UBA11682. The sequence continues at coordinate 33,313 of JAGQPS010000004.1, read as the reverse complement.
GATCGCCGCCATGCTCTCGCAGCTCGGGTGTGTCTCGCTTCCCGAGGAACTGCTCGAGAAGCTTTATCAGGGCGAGAAACTGAGCGACGAGGAATCGCGGCTCTATCAAACCGTGCCGAAGGTCGGCGCCGATCTCGTGCGTCGCATTCCGCGGCTCGAGGGAGTCGCCAAGATGATCGCCCATCAACAAGACCGCCATGAACAGCTCACGCAGCTTGAGCCGAGCGAACTGAACTCGCACCAAGTCCTGGGCGCGGCGATCCTCAAGGTCACGCTCGACGCGGACTTGCTGGGCATCCGCCTTTCGCATTCCGAGATCGTGAGACTGATCAGCCAAAGCCAGACGGGTCGTTACCACCCCGACGTGGCCCGCGCGTTCGCCAACCTGGTTGGTGAACAGGTCGAGGTTCGCTCGATTCACCTCAACGAACTCCGCATTGGCATGGTCTTGGAAGAGCATCTCGAGAGCACCGCCGGCGGCATCCTCGTGCCCAAGGGACAAGAGGTCACCGAGACCCTGTTGAAACGGCTCAAGAACTTCGCCGATCCCGACCGGTTCATCCGTCAACCGTTCCAAGTGCAAGTCTCGGTCGCTCCGCACGATGTTCCCGTCGCCCAGGCGCCCGTGGCCTGAGAATTCGAGGTCCGAGGACTCGTGGCCAAGGGAACCGCGGCCCACTAACCGACCTAGGAACTCCGCACCACGAGGACGAGGCACGATCGAGAGGGCGTGTTGGCTTTTCGCCAACTTGGGGCCATGAGGTCCGTTGAGCCGGGACGGCGAATCGCTACGATGCGTTGCCAAACCGGAGCTGGTGATCGAACGGTGAATCGAGGCCCGGTTTCAACCCATTCCGGGAATCCTCACGTGTCCAGCGGTTCGCCTTCGTTTCGCACCCAGGTCGTTCCCGACGACGTGGAGCGAGTCCGTCATCTGGTGACGGACACTCGGTTCTTTCACGATCACGAGGTCGAGATCGCGGTGGAACTGGTGGAAGAGACGCTCTTGAAGGGAGTGAGCGCCGGGTATCACTTCCTGCTGGCCGATGACGGCCCGCGTCTGGTGGCCTACGCCTGTTTCGGGCCAATTCCTTGCACGACGTCCAGTTTCGACCTGTACTGGATCGCCGTCGCCCCCACAGCGCAACGATTTGGTTGGGGCCGACGATTGATGAGTGCGATGGAGCAGCGAGTGCGCGAATTGAATGGAACCCAAGTGTTCATCGACACTTCCGGTCGAGACCAGTATTCGCCAACGCGATCCTTCTATGAGCGTTGCGGATACAAGCTCGTGGCCCGCCTCCACGACTTCTATGCGCCGAACGATGACAAGTTGATCTACGCCAGGTCACTGGTCGAGTTGGAACCAGTCGCTGGCAGTTTGGGTCGAGTCTAACGATTTCTCGAAATCTGTTTGGCAAAGGTGGATTCGTCCATTGACGATCATTCCGTTCGTCGATTCAATTCTCCGCGCTGACAGCCGATGCCGCTGGCGAACGCCTCTGGACGGAAGTGGATTCCGTCTCCTGGCTCGGCTGACTCGAGGTGAGTGAGGAGCACGCTCGCCTTCGTCGCATTTGCTCTTTTGGAGCTCTCTGATGCAGACGGACGACGCACGCGCGTCGACGACCGCGACGGCCGACGATTTGGAACCTCCGGATACGTCACTTTCCAACCCCATCGGATACGCAACCTCCGATCCCGCCTTACCTGAGTCTCGTCGACCTCGCCGTGGTCGGCGCCCCCTGGGAACCGCACGGCCCGCTCTCGAGACCTCACCCGACGGAACGCCATCGGTCAGTTTTCTGCCGGTGATTTCCGAAGCCATTCCCACGGCGATTCGTGGGATCGATCCCTTCAGTCTCAATACGGCCAATCCGCGACGTCGAGCCTTCCGAAAGGAGTTTTTCCCGGGAGTCTCGGATAAGGAATGGAACGATTGGAACTGGCAAGCGGGGCACCGCTTTCGCACGTTGACTCAGCTCGAGAAGGTCCTCCGGCTTAGCGACGAGGAGCGTGCGGCCTTGACGGCCGGTGGCATGATGTTGCCCGTCGGCATCACGCCGTACTACATGAGCCTGCTGGATCGGGACGATCCCGAGCATGCGCTGCGGCGGACCGTGATTCCGTCGGCGAAGGAGTTCGTCCGCATGCCGGGCGAGGCCGACGATCCGCTGGGCGAGGATGGGCACAGCCCCGTTCCCGGACTGGTGCATCGGTACCCGGACCGCGTTCTCTTGCTGGCTCTCGACTTTTGCTCGACCTATTGCCGCTACTGCACTCGGTCGCGCGTTGTCGGACATGGAGAGATCCTGCCGAAGAAGGATCGGCTCGAGGCGATCTTCGACTATCTGCGCGGCGCGACGGAAGTGCGCGACGTGCTGATTTCGGGAGGCGATCCGTTGGCGCTCAGCGAGGATCGGCTCGATTGGATCCTGTCCAATCTGCGCGCGATTCCCCACATCGAGTTCGTGCGCATCGGCACGAAGATGCCCGCGGTCTTGCCTCAGCGCATCACGCCTCAGTTGACTCGCGTACTGCGGAAGTATCATCCGCTATTCATGAGTCTCCACTTCTTGCATCCCGACGAGTGCACACCCGAATCGCGCCGCGCTTGCGAGCGATTGGCCGATGCCGGCATTCCACTGGGATCGCAAACCGTGCTCCTCAAGGACGTCAACGATTCGGTCGACACGATGAAGCAACTGGTGCATCGCTTGCTGCAAATGCGAGTGCGGCCCTACTACCTCTATCAGTGCGACCCCATTAGCGGATCGAGCCACTTTCGCACGACCGTGCAGAAGGGACTCGACATCATCCAAGGATTGCGGGGACATACCACCGGCTACGCCGTGCCAACTTATGTCATTGATGCTCCGGGCGGAGGCGGCAAGATTCCGCTGCAACCCGAGTACGTGACTGGCAGGGACGGCGATGATCTGCTCCTGCGAAACTTCGAGGGTCAGACCTTCCGTTACCCCGATCCGCTGCCACAACACGGAATCGCCGGGCAAGCGGCGACCTAATAGAGTCGTTATCTCGACGCGCATCGCTAGCGACGGTCCCACCGCGATTGGAAAGCAGTCCCATCGACTCCTTTCCATCGCGTGGACCGGCGGCGGTGATCGTTCTCCCAACCGTCCGCCCGCGCCTCCGCCGCGCGATCAAGGCCCCGCATGTCCGAGGAATTTCTCTGCGTCCGCTGCGCGCGAACGATGCGCACCTGTTGTCAAACCAGTGAGATCTACGTGACGCCTGGCGATGTCACGCGCATCTCGCATGCGACCGGTGAGGATGCCGAACAGTTCTGCGAATTTCGCAGACCCGACGATCCGGTCTATCTCGACAGTCACGACGATGACCCAATCTGGCTCGAAACCGTGATTCGCGAGGACCAACAGCGACGAGTCCTGCGGCGCGAGGCCAACGGGGACTGTCGGTTTCTCGGCGAGCAAGGCTGTCGACTCGCGATCGAGGACCGACCCCTGATCTGTCGGCTTTATCCGTTCGATTACAACGAGCAAGAGATCAAACCGGTGCTCGCCAATGGCTGCCCCATGCAGCTCGTGCGTCCCGAACTCGGTCTACTCGGCGAACTCGACATGCGAGTCGACGACGCTCGCCGTTGGCATGCCCAGCTTTACGCCGAGATAAGGCTCGAGCGGCACGCGCGATGCTCGCCACCTTCAGACACCTAACTCGCTCCCGCATGACTGGCCGGTATGGTTGGCCGGTTGTGCACGAGACCCCGCGTCACCGGTGAACGGCGACGTTCGATCGGACTTGAGGATTGGAATCATGTTGATTGGACTCACTTACGATCTTCGCGATGAGTACCTCGCGCTCGGCTATGGCGAGGAGGAGACCGCGGAGTTCGATCGGGCCGAGACGATCGATTCGTTGGCCGACGCGCTCATCGGCCTCGGTCACACCGTCGATCGCATCGGTCGAGGACATGCCCTCGTGGCGCGACTCGCTCGCGGAGATCGCTGGGATCTTGTGTTCAACATCTGTGAGGGACGAGTCGGGATCGCGCGCGAGGCCCAGGTTCCCGCGGTGCTCGACTTGTTCGAGATCCCGTATACCTTCTCGGATCCGGTCGTCATGGGACTCTGTTTGCACAAGGGTCTGACCAAGACGATCCTCCGCGAACATTCGATTCCAACGCCACGTTCGTGGACGGTGGAGCGATTGTCGGATCTAGCGGAAATCTCGGGGCCATGGCCGCTTTTCGCGAAGCCAATCGCGGAAGGAACGGGGAAGGGGATCTCGGACCGATCGCGCATCGATTCGGCCGATCAACTGGAGTCCACCGTCGGGAGATTGCTCGAGTCGTTCCGCCAAGGTGTCTTGGTGGAGACCTATCTGCCTGGCCGTGAATTCACGGTCGGCCTGCTGGGAACGGGCGACTCCACCACCGTCTTGGGAACCCTCGAGATCGTACTTCTCGAGGGAGCGGAACCTGGCGCGTACTCCTATGTCAACAAGGAGCGGTGCGAGGAGCTCGTGGAGTATCGCCTCGTCACCAACGACGACCCGCGCGTCGCGGCGGCGGAGTCGATTGCTCGCCGCGCTTGGATCGCTCTCGGTTGTCGGGATGCCGGGCGAGTCGACCTGAGGTGCGACGCGGCCGGCTCGCCGCAGTTCATGGAGGTGAATCCTCTCGCCGGGCTCCACCCGCATCATTCCGACCTGCCCATGCTCGCCACCGCCGTTGGCATGCCGTACGAGGAGTTGATTGACCGCATCGTCACATCCGCCAACCAGCGAGTCGCTGGCCGAGCGATCGAGACTCGCTGAGGTCCGCCACCATGCTCGATGACCTTGGATGGCTCGATACTGCAACGTCGCTCGCGGGGTCCCTTCGTGTCGTCGTTCTCTACGACGCGCCGGCGGGCGATTCGCCTGAACTCTTGGATGTACTCGTCCAACGTGACGCGATCACCCAGTCGCTCAAGTCGCTCGGCCATCAGGCCATCCACCTGTCTGCGACGCTCGACCTGAACGGACTGCGACAAACGCTTATCCAGCTGCAACCCGATGTCGTTTTCAATCTCGTGGAATCGCTCGGCGGGAGCGATCGACTGATGGCGGTCATCCCGTTGCTGCTCGAATCGATGGGCCTCCGCTTCACTGGTTGCGGCAGTGAAGCCATCGTCAACACCAATGACAAGCTCGCGGCCAAGCGACGCTTGTTGTCCGCCGGCTTGCCCACCGCTCGCGCTTATTTTCTGGATCACGAATCGCTCCACGAGCTGGGCACTGGTCGCGGGCATGTCGATTCGATCATCGTCAAGGCGATCGGTGAGCACGCCTCACTCGGACTCGATGACACCGCGGTTCGTCAGGTCAGCGACGTCGATGGCATCGCGTTGGCGATTCAGCAGCAGCAACAGCGGCTGGGCAAGGCATGTTTCGCCGAGTCGTTCATCCATGGACGTGAATGGAACGTCTCCTTACTCGCGGGCCAAACATTGCCGATCGCCGAGATTCAGTTCGAGCATTGGCCTGACGACAAGCCGCGCATCGTGGGCTTTGACGCGAAGTGGAATGAAGCGAGCGAGGCGTTCCATCACACGCCGCGGACCTTTGGCCTCGGTCTCGAGGACCAACCACTGATCTCGAAGGTGGCGACGATGAGCACGCGGTGCTGGGAGGTCTTCGCATTGCGGGGAGCCGCGCGCGTCGATTGGCGCGTCGATCGCGAGGGACGGCCGTGGATCCTCGAGGTCAACGCCAATCCATGCCTTTCGCCCGACGCGGGATTCATCGCGGCGTGCCAACAAGCTGGGCTCGATTACGATCACATGGTCCAGCGATTACTCGCCGACGCCCATGGCCATGCGGTCTAGTCCTGCAAGCGTGTTTCGTTTCCAAGACATGCGCCTAGGGAGTCGTCGCGATCACGACGTGCCAAAGTCGCTCGCCGAGCGCGATGCGTTGGATCGGCTCCAAGCCGCGGCGACCACCATCCTCCAGCGGGTGAACGGCGAGCACGCCCGATTGCTCGCCCGCGACGACCAGCCATCGCCCCGTGGGGTCGACGTCAAACGAGCGAGGCACGGCTTCGGTGGCGATGTTTTGGAGTCGCATCAACGACCAATCGCCATCATCCTCACCGGGGACAACGCCGATGACGGCGATCGACTGATGACCGCGATTGGCGACGTAAACCAAGTCTTGATGAGGATGCCTGCGAACGGCGGCCGTCGAATTGGGACCATTGAAATCACCGGGCAAGGTTGACTCGGTCGCGAGTTTCTCGAGCCGCCCCGTCTCAAGACCGAGGTACAAGCTCAGACTACTGCCTTGTTCGTTGCCAACAGCCAGATGCCGACCATCACTTAGCCACACCGCATGCCGCGGCCCGGTTCCTGGCTCGGTCGAGAACCGCAAGTCGTCTCGAGGCTGGAGTGTGCGAGTTTGGGTATCCCAATCAAAAGCATCGATGCGTTCGCTGCCCGTGTGAGGCACGTAAACACGCCGCGTCCCGGGCTGAAACACCACGGCATGAGCCTTGTCGGCCGTCGTGAATTCCTGCAGCGGCGATTCGCTCAACCGGCCATCCTCGAGGATGGCGTGCACGCTGACTTTGCCGGCGACGTAGAAAGCGGTCACCAGTCGCGTACCGGAAGGATCGAGGGCGATGTGAGCCGGATCGTCGCCGGCGGGAACCTCGTTGATCAGCCGAAGCGTTCCGTCCTCGGGTTGAAACGAAACCGCCGCCAGACTCCCTCCCGACCGCAAGGCGACGAATAGTCGACTTTGATCGAGACGGCAGGCGATCGAGGCCGGTTCGTGGGGCAACCGCAACCGACTTCGCTCGATCAGCTCTCCGCGTTCGGCATCGAGCTCGAACACGACCAGTGTCTTGTCGGTCGCGGCCGACACGAAGACCCAGGTCTTGCCCCACGCCGAAAGAGACAGTGAGGTCCAGACGATCCAGAAAAAGGCGGCTACCCGGGCCAGGGAGCAAGAAACTCGTGAGCGTTCCATCATCGATGTTCCCGGCAAGTCGGCGTTCACCCTGACTTGGTACGGACCAACGGGTGGGACGCGGGGGTCATGAAACGGTATTGGAACATCCACCGGGACGTGAGTCGATCGCGGAACGCTCGGTCCGCGAGGTCGCGCCGCCGCCGCGATTCCAACTGATGCCGTGAACTTAAAGCCCCCCAGGGAAGCCAGTCCACATGCGCCAATTGTGCCAAGTATGGCAAGTCAATCGGAGAAAACGACGAACGGAGACGGGGCTCTCTCTAGGCGATTTTCGCGTGGGCAATGAGACTGGATTCTTGGTCTCCGGGGATTCGCGGGGCCAGGAGGAGGCATCACCGGTCACCGAGGGATGCCACGCTCGGCGACTCGGTCCACTCGTCGTTTTGGACCAGCCCTAGGAATGACCTGGAAATCGGGGAAACAACCTGTCTCAGCAGGTTGAAGGCAAGGCATGAAGATCGGCATCGTTACGGGTGAAATCTCGCTCTACCCGCCGTTCGGTGGCATCGCCACGGCGAGCGAGGGCTTGGCCCGTTCGTTAAGGGCCGCGGGGCTCGAGGTCGATCTCTTGTTTTTCCCCGAAGAGCGAGTCGCCGAGAGGCGACCGGACGACGAGGCGCGAATCGGATTACGCTTCTTTGATATGCGGCGAGCCGATTCGTTCAAGCGACAGAAGGCGGCGAGCCGTTCCCATGCGGCCTATCAGTATCTCGCCAACGAAGCTCCCTACGACCTGTTGTTGTGGCCCGACTATCGCGGACTCGGCTACTACGCGATGGAGGCCACGAGATCGTCGGCCGCTCTCACCACGACTCGACATCTCGTTTTGAGCTACGGCCCGCTCGCTTGGTGCCAACACGGAAGCGGTGAACTCGATTTCAGCCCGGCTCGAGCCGAAGTCGACTACCTCGAACGCGCGTCCTATGCCCTCGCCGACATGGTGGTTTTCAATTCGGACTTCCTCCGCGCATGGTGTGTCCAGCAGCGTTATGAGTTCGCCGATAGCCGAGTCATTCCGTCGCTCGTTCCAGCCCATTTCGACGAACATGGCCAGTTGCGCGAAGCGAGCCAGTTCGCCGACGTCGGCAAGTTTCAGCCGATCGACGAATTCGCCTTCTTTGGTCGACTCGAGTCGCGCAAGGGATTCGAGATCTTCGTCGAAGCGATCCGGCTTCTCGCCCAACGTCGCGATCTCTCGGCGACGCGTGTGTCGTTCTTTGGTCGGTCGATCTTCAATCGCGGCCTGTGGGCTCACATTGATATCGTCGACAAGCTGTTCGACCTGCCGCTCCAGTTGCACTTGATCGATGACGCCAGCACGGCCGACTTCATTGAGTATTGCCAAACCCGCGGGGTGCTCGCGGTGACGCCGAGCATTGATGACAACTTGCCGGGAACCATGATCGAGTGCGTCAATCACGGCATTCCGTTGCTCGCGACCGATTGCGGGGGATGTCCGGAGATTATCGCGGCCGAGCATCACCATTTGCTCTGCGCGCCGAGAGCCGACCTGCTGTCCCAGCGGCTCGACCAAGCCTTGAATGAAGGGCATCCAACGCTCAAACCGGCTCATATTCCCACCGCGATTCGCGAGTCGTGGATCGGTCTGTTCGACGAGATCATCCAACGCCCAGGGCGCGCGGATCAAGGGACTCGAGTCAAGTCGCGATTCGTCGACGTGACGGTTGGCGTCGTGCATTACAACCGTCCTCGGTTGTTGGCCCGCGCGCTCGAGAGTATCGCCCGGCAGACCGTTCGACCTCGTCGAGTCGTGGTGGTCGATGACAATTCGCCACGACAAGCCGAACTGGAATCGGTCCTGACCGAGTATCGCGCGCGATTCGAGTGTCTCGAGGTCTCTTTCGAGGCGTTCATCAATCCGACGAATCGCTATTTGGGAGCCTGCCGCAATCGGATCTTGGATGGGACCGATACGACTTGGGTGCTCTTCCAGGACGACGACGATGTCGCGATGCCCGAAATGCTGGAGAAGATGTGTGCGGCGGGCGAAGCGCAAGGCGCCGACGTCGTCGTGCCGCACCTCTACTACTTGCCGGAAGAGGGCGATAGCGTCACTCCACTCGACGACGTCCTGTCCCAACGGCAGCCGCCGACTTGGTTCTTTCGTGGAGCCGACGTCAACTGGGGCCTGTTCGGCAACGCGTTTGGGCCGGCCTGTAGCTTGTTCCGGACAAGTGTCGTCCAGGGAGTTAATGGCTTTACCGAGCTGGCTGGTGTTGGCTACGAGGATTACGAGCTGCTATTCAAGCTCGCGCTGCGTGGCCATCGATTCGCGGTTCAGGTCGAGGCGCTGTTCGCTTACCGCACCAATCCCAACAGCATGGTGCGGACCACCAACCTGCGAGAGAATTTCGCTCGCGTGTTCCGCATGGTCCGGCAAGAAGTGGTCGCCGCCGTGAATCCGCCTCGACTCGACATGCTCTCGGACTACGTGTTCACGCATGAACATCTTCATGATGCCACCTCGGTCGCCGAACCGAAACAAGAGCTATTGCGTCATCGATCCCTGGCCACGAAGAACGAGCAAGTGATCGCGGTCCGCTTGCGAAAGCTCTTGGAGAAATCTCGCCCCGACATCCGCTTTGGCAAGGAGGGGCTCGTCGAGACTTCCAGATCCGCCAACTCGCCACGAACACCCGCGACCACCCGCCGGATACGTGCGATGTGGGTGCGATTCCTCGCGAAACGGACTCGATCATGAGACCGGCGACTCAATCGCCTCGGCACCTCCGCACATTGACTTAGAAAGACCGTCGCCATGCCTAATAGTCGTAATGTTGAAAGTCCGATTTCCTTGGTGGGGTTGGGGCGTTCCGGCACGACCGTGCTGCAAGCCGCGTTTGGCCGCCATCCCGCCGTGCAAGTCTGTGGCGAGACCTTCGGGATCATTTCGTCGCTGTGGGCTGGTTCAATGACCAGCTTTCTTGAAAACGACTTTCTGCATCAAGCCCAAAGTCCGCTCAAGCAAGACGAGAAGGCGGCGCACTATATTCGGGCCTGCATGTGCGCCCTTTGTCCGGGCGAGCGCCCGCATTGGTTTCACAAGCCGATCGGCATGCCCAAGTTCCTCAATTGGAAGTGGCTTCCTGGAGACAAGTCTCCCATCACCAACTTTCCAACCGACTGGTATTGGCAAGTACTCGACGAGTGTTTCCCGCGTTCGACCTACATCACAACGGTGCGTAGCCCGTGGGATGTGTTGCTTTCGAGACAAGAGTTTTCCGGCTGGAGCCTGCAGGGAATGGCACTCGACGTCGAGTTCACCTATGAGCTCTACGAACGAGCCGGCGATCGGATTCAAGAGGTCGTCTTCTTTGACGACTTGGTGGACCAACCCGAGGACGTACTTCGACGTCTCTGCAAGACCTGTGATCTCGACTTCCGACGCGAGATGATGCAAGCGTTTGACCGAAGTCACGCGGCGGTGAAGGGGCGAGGCCCGAAACGCGACCATCGTGAACGTTGGTCGGAACTCAAGGGGCTTAAGTTCCGCGAGTCAAGCTTGCGGCGGATGTCGGATTTCTGGAAAGCTCACGGCCGTGAGCTCGAGATTCCAGAGGGACTACGCGTCATCGCCGAGAAGGTCTAGCCATGGTGGCGGCGGTCGTTCGCGTGCCCGTCGTGAGGCCTTGAGCCGGTTCCGATCTGGAGGCGGGATTGGCGACTCAGTCGACCTCGACCGCCGTCACTTCGTTCCACGAATGCGGGAGCGTGAAAAGCCCGGGGCGAGTCCCTGAATCGACCGCGAATCGCGTTTGCTTCTCGGAGATAATGTGGGGAGGAACCCCGGCCAAGAGAATGCCTCGGACGTTGAAAACGCCCTTGAGCAAGGACAACTGTTTGATCGTGAACTCGAACTCCCGAGTCTCTCCCTCGCGCATCTCGAATATCTGGGGATAGTACGCGGCCATAAGGTCGTCGCCGTCGTGTTCGATACGGAGCTCCAGGCTAAGCTGTCGCGCGTCCGCGTTCGCCCTCACGCGCATGCGGACCTTCAGCGTTTGCCTATGCTCGATGATGGGGGCTGGATTGCCGGCCTCATCGGTAACGACCACCGATTCCAGCAGAGCCGCTCCCAACGAAATGGAGCTGGTCGCGACGGACGCCGGAGACGCGGACGCTTCCAGTCCATCCGCCTCATCGGAGTCATCGTTCGAAGCCTGGACCTTCATCAGGTCATGGTAGCGCCGCAGGCCTTCGTCAACTTCGCCGTCGTAGAACTTTCGGCCCTGATCCATGATCACGAATCGGTTACAGGCTCGCGCGATTCGCCCCATCATGTGAGTCACGATGATGATCGACGTTCCTTGCGACATCAGTTTCTCAAGGTGGGCGTAGCACTTCGCGCGAAACGCGATGTCGCCGGTGGCCAGGACTTCGTCCATGAGCAGCAGATCTGGATTGAGGAACGCGGCGATCGAATAACCTAGCCGCGCGCGCATGCCCGAACTGTAGGTTCGAACCGGATCATCAATCGCTTCCGCCATGCCGCTGAAGTCGAGTATTTCATCGAGTCTCTTGTCGACCTCGGACTTCGCGAATCCGAGCACGGCGGAGTTGATGTAGACGTTCTCTCGACCGGAAAGAACGGGATTGAACCCCGCACCCAGTTGAGTCAGAGCCCCCATCCGACCGCGCACGCGAATTCGGCCTGAGTCTGGACGAATGAGTCCATGAATCATCTTGATAAGCGTTGATTTGCCGGCGCCGTTTTGGCCCATCAACGCGATTGACTCCGCCCGTTTCACCTCGAGCGACATGTCCTTCACCGCCCAAAATTCGCCCTTGCGCAATGTCGGCGTCGGACCAAGCCCCACGGCCTCGCGACACATATCGACCACGCCATATCGAAGACTGCGGTGCAAGGCCCGGCAGAACTTCTTCGATACCGAATCGACTTGAACGATTGTCTCGGACTTCGCCGTCGACATTTACAAACCCCGTCAGTTCAGTTTGCCATCCGCTCGACAAAAATTCGGAAGGCAATGCGAAACCAAAGCAAGCCCAACATCAGATAGGGCACCGCGATCGCCAGCCAAACCAAGGCCGGCATCCACATGTCCGTGGATCCAGCCACGAACAAGTCGCGTCCGGCCGAAAGCATGGCGGCCGGTGGATTGAGCCAGCTCCAAGATTGATAGGCCGCCGAGGCTGGAGCCGCGTAAACGACCGGAGTCAACAACATCCAAAACGGTCCGATGATGGTCAGCGTGCGCCCCACGTCCTGGTACAGAATGCCGATCGGCGTGATCAGCAGGCCGATACCAGTTCCGACCAGGATGAGCCCCAACGCGAACACCGGGAAATACAACATCGCGGGCGACCAGCTGAACCCCACAATCGTCAGCACGAGGGTCACCGCGACGAACCGTATCAAGAAGTCAAAAATCACCTCCCCAATCGCCACGAGCACGAGGGCTTCACGAGGAAAGGAGAGCTTGGTGATCAGCCCCTGATTGGCCAAAGTCAGACGCAAGGGTGCCTGCACCGCGTCGAAGAAGGCCTGCCAAAGAATCGATCCAATCGCGATGAACGCGACGTAACTTCCACCCGGAATTCCCTCCGAGCGAACGACATCTTGTCGAGCCAGAAATGTCCAGGACGCCGCCTGGCCAATCGTCGGAACCAGAATCCATAAAAAGCCAAGAAACGACTGGCGATAAGTCCCCGACAGGTTCCGTACGAACAGCCGGTAGGCGAGACTTCGCCCCCCCCAAATATCAGAGCAGATTGCCTTGATCAGTCGGATCGGATGCCGGACCTGAGACTCGGGTGAAAACTCCACCGTCCATTTTTCGGAGCTCTGGTCGTTGTTGATTGTCGCCTCTGCCAACTCAGGGCTCCTGCCGCCCGCGATCCGCGGAAATCATGTATTGGGGGTTAAGAAGTCGATCCAAGGCCGAAGGAATTGCCTCATGGCCCTCGGGCCAATCTCCGGGGTGCCCGGACTCGGTCCTGGAAGACCCCAGCCGTGTCGCTCGAGTCCACGCCACCTTAATCATCGTAGTTACGGCCCGGCGAACTGTCACGGATTGCTTCACTCCCCGCCCACTTCAACCAACCCTCGATCTAGGGGAAATCTCCCCGCCATCGTTCTCCTAGCGGGTACTGGGTGCCAATCCGGAAAGAGAACCGTCGTTGTAAATAGTGACGAAGGGGCCAAGCATCACGCTTTCGCTGGGCTCGCCGAGGAGAACCGAGGTGAATCTTCCGTCGGCGACCAACTTCATGCTCCCTCGAACCCCGTTTGGGGACGGGCCAGGGTAGAGCCGGCCAACCGTAAGGCCATCACCTGGCCAAACTGCTTGACGACTCCCCAAACTCACGACTCCACTAAGGACTCGTTCGTTAAGAGTTAGTTGGCGATGCAACGGACTAACGGCCAAGACGCCGGTCTGGCCGAGCCACACCTTGATTTCACATTGCGAGGAGTTCGCGAATGTTGCGTTGGTTATTGTTGGGAATCATTTGTGTTGGCTCGCCCTTGAGCGTCCAAGCCCAGACTCGTGAAGAAAAGGTGCTGTCCGATCGCGAGCGCGTACTAGCCGAGGGCTTCTGGCTCTACAACGACTTGCAGGCGGGAGTGCGGGAGGCTCGGCGAACGGGCAAACCACTGCTCGTCACCCTGCGCTGCATTCCGTGCGAGGAATGCGTCAAGCTGGACGAGGAACTCATGGAGAACGATCCCGAACTCCGCCGACTGCTCGAGCAGTTCGTGCGAGTCCGAATCGTTTCCACCAACGGGCTCGATCTCAGCATCTTTCAATTTGATACCGACCAATCATTCACCGTTTTCATGCTCGACGCCGACCTGAACATCTATGGCCGCTACGGGACTCGGTCGAGCCGCACCGAGTGGATTGATGACGTGTCGATCGAAGGCCTGGCCGCCGCGCTCGAGGGCGCGTTGGAGCTACATGAGAACCCAGGCGAATATCGGCGGGGCATTCAAGACAAGCGAGGCCCGGAACCGGAGTTCGCGCGTCCCGAACTGTACCCCTCGCTCAACGGCCGCCAAACCAACTTGCTGTTCCAGCG
>JAGQPS010000004.1:1503-19156 GCA_020426595.1 Planctomycetales bacterium | reverse complement strand
TATGCAGTGGGTCTTGCACCACAGTGATTCCGAGGACGAAGTCGAGTTCGTCGTCGAACGCGATGGCATTGAAACCGAGCTCACGCTCGATCTGCCCGAAGGCTGGAAACAAGCGGGCGATATCAGTTGGCGAGTTTCAACTTGGAATCTGCGTCGGATGGTGACCGGCGGTCTCGTGCTGAAAACCGCGGAGGATTCCGTGCGCCGCCAGAACCGCGTTGATCCCGACAGCATGGCGATCGTGGTCGAGTACGTCGGGCAGTACGGCCAACACGCCGCAGGCAAGAATGCGGGATTTCAGAAAGGGGACCTGATCGTCGCCTTCGATGGACGCAAGGACCTGCTGCGAGAAACCGACTTGATCTCCTACGCGCTTCGCGAGCTGGCGGGCGAGGAAAGAGTCTCGGTGACCATCATGCGGGACGGTCGAGAAATGGAGCTCGAGTTGCCGTTGCAGCGGTAACGGGCGATGCCAGTGACCAACTGACTCGCGTGCTTGATCGCGTCTCGACACGCCCCACACCTCGGCCCGCATGACGGCTGCGTCGCGCGGGCCGTTCTCGTTGGATGGCGCTAGTGAGCCTCATCGCTCCGCCGGTACGGCTGCGAGCGTTCACCGTCGGGCGATTGAGACTCCTCGCTCGAGCGATCGGCTCCGGCGGGGCGAGTCTTTTCGCCGCTTCGGTCCGCCGCGGGTCCTCGCGCCTTGGCGGGGACCAACGCGATCACGGTGCCACGCCCCGTGGGCTTGAGCGGCATGCGAATCGTCCCCAGGGTGGCCCGCTTCTGGCCATCGATCCAAATCAGGGGATGTCCCAACTCACCTTGGCTATTAAGGAAGTCCTGGTACGTGAACGTATCGGTGATCGTCGTCGCGCGAATGACATATCCCTGGTCGATCAGCGCCGTGATCGCTCGCTGGTTGAGTCCCTCACCAAAGAGTTCGCGTCCCTTGCGACGATCACCAGCCGCTCGCAATCCGGAACCTCGATTGTTCGATGCGAGCCGATACACGTTGGCTCGACCAAAGACGTGTTCGTATTCGCGGACGGCGAGCGTGTTCACCTCGTCATTGCCCGTCATGGCGAGCAAACGACCAATGCCGGCCAAGTCGATACCCTCGCGAATCTCCTCGGACAACACGTTGGCGCAGTGAGCCTGGACTCCGTTCATGCGGGCGTTCGCCACGTTGCGATAGTTCGTATCGACCAAGGCGACGCTCAGTCCGCACTTGTTGACGACCTTGGCGAAATCCTGAACCCACGGTTCCGCGCCAGCGATCAAGAACCCCTGCGGGTCGGAGTCGGCCAACCGCAAGCGTCGAGCGAGTGGAGCGGCCGTCAGGCCGTAAACCAAGACGGTGCCGACGATCACGAGGAAAGTCACCGACACGAGCTGATCGGTTTGGGTGGCCAGCTTCGGATCGATCTGAGCCAGTTCGGCATTGGACGCGATCTTGAGCGCGAAGATCGAGGCGACCGCGGCCGCGACGATGCCTCGCGGAGCCAGCGCCGCCAGGAATACTCGTTCCCGAGTGGGAACCTTGCTGCCGAATAGGCCGATCGCCACCGATAGCGGCCTCACCAGGACGATCAGCGCGACGAGAAACGCCAAACCACGCCATCCAAGCGCCGCGATCAACGAAAGGTCCAAGCGGGAACCGAGGACGATGAACAGGCACGAGATGAGAAACACTCCGAGGTGTTCCTTGAATTCCACGACGTGTTCGATGGCCACTTTTCGTTGATTGGCCAACAAGATGCCTAGCACGGTCACCGCGACCAGTCCCGATTCGTGGACCATGGAATTGGACAGGGCGAACGCGGCGAACGCGCCAGCCAGGAACGCGACTCCATAGAGGTGATCGGGAATCAGAAAACGACTGACCACCTGCAGCAACGCCAGCCCGGTGAGCCCGCCAACCAGCGTCCCGAGCCCAACGGTCGCGATCACGATCTTCGCGGCCCCCAAGAACTCGGCGGCTGTTCGCACGCCTTCGGAGGCCATTTGCACTCGATCGGGCGTCAGGAGTTCCTCGAACACCAACACGGCCAACATCGCGCCGATCGGATCGATCACGATGCCTTCCCATTTCAATATCGCGGCGACCCGACGGGTCGGTCGGATGTGGCGCAGCAGTGGCTGAACGACCGTTGGCCCGGTGACCACGAGAATCGCGCCGAGCAGAACGGCCAGACGATAGTCGAACTCCAAGATCCACCAGGCCAGTACCGAGGTGAGCGCCCAACTCACGATCGAACCGAACATGACCAGCCGCACGACACCACTACCCGCTTCCTTGAGTTCACGGAAGCGCAGCGACAATCCCCCTTCGAACAGAATCACGGCGACCGACAGCGATACGAAGGGGAACAGCAAACGAGAAGCGCCCGCCGAGTCCTCGGGTGTGCCAGCGACCAACAGGTGATCGATGTTCACGATCCGTCCCAGCACGATGCCGAAGACCAGGAGCACAAGAATGGATGGCAGCTTGACTCGCCATGCGAGCCATTGAGCAATGACTCCCAGGACCGGCACCGCCGCCAGGTATTGAAATAGCCGCTCGTCCATTCCCGTCCCTACCGTTTCGTGAGGATGATCTCGGCGGCCCATGGCCGATGATCAGCCCATCCCGCGCAACCCCGATGCCAGCCCCCGCTCACGATCCACCAGGAGCCGCTTGCCTCGGGTACTTCGCTTTTTAACCACGGAAACACAACCGCGACCGCCACACGAACGGGTGTCACGATTGTGCCTCTTACATCCCCACTGGTCGACGCAATGTAACGGTCCCAAGGGGCTCCGCGAAGCGGACCATGCGTGGCTCGAGCGCCTTGGGACCATCCGTTGCTTCGGATGTTGGAGGTCGCGATTTCAGGGATGGTCCTAGACGGAAGTGTTGGTGGCGTAACGAGTTGATGGCTTGTCCGAAAGATCGAAGAATCCCTCGCTCACGCTTCGGGTTTCCTTTGGTTTTCCACGCTTTTGGCGCGTCGACTGGGGCGAAGCATGAATTGCGCGACAGCAAGAATCCGAGTTTGCCCACCGATCCAAGCACCCGGAAGTTCAGGGGTGCGAGTCGACTGTCGAGACTCACGGCGAGGTGCGACGTTGCGGTTTCACGACATTCGAGCCTGAAAAACTTGACCGTCCCTCAGCGCCAACTATTCTTCGCCCACGCCTTTGGAACGAACTTGTCCGAGTCAAGGAGCAGCGTGTTGGACCCTCAAACCACCATCGAGCCTTGTCTAGAACCGATTGAGCCCGTGTCGCCACCGCTCATTCTGATCGTCGATGATGATGACGATCAAAACACGGCGCTGGCCTACTGCCTGAAGGGTCAAGGATTCGAAGTCGCGACGACGACGTCGGGACAAGCCGCTCGGCGGCTCGTGCGCGAACTCCATCCGACGCTTATCTTGCTGGATGTTCAGCTCCCGGATGACGATGGCCTGCGCATCTGCGCCGACCTGGATGAGGATCCCGTGACGGCCGAGATCCCGGTCATGATCATTTCAGGAGCCGAGTTACCGCACAGCGTGCGTCAAGCTCGAATGGCCGGCGGAAGTTTCTACGTTCGCAAGCCGTACGACCCCAACGCTCTCCTCGTGTTGATTCAACACGCGCTCGACCAGCTGTAAGCCGGCCAGCAACCGCGATTCATGGGCCTTCTCGCCACCAACAAGCGGCTTTCGATGCCGCGACAATGCCGCTTCGGCCTGTTCAACAAATTCAATCGCGTGGGAAATCCAAAGGAAACCCGAAGCGTGAGCGAGGGATTCTTCGACTTCCCGAACAAGCCATCAACCCGTTACGCCACCAACACTTCCGCTTCGCGCCATCCAAGAAAGCGCTACATCCAAGTGCGTGAGCGAGGGATTCTTCGACTTCCCAAACAAGCCACCAACTCGTTGCGCCACGAACACCGTTTCGCGCCATCCTAGAAAGCGCTACATCTAAGAGCGTGAGCGAGGGATTCTTCGCGTTCTGAAACAAGCCGACAACTCGGCAAACGGCCAACGCTTCTCGCCTGCCACATCAACCTGGGCGCGACTTCCCAACGAGCGACTCGGCTGATGCGAATCGCTCGGCGCCGTGGCACAATACGGTTCCCTCTTGCATTCGCACCTTGCAAAGGAACCACTCATGAGCGTCTTTCTGTTGGCGACTCTCGATACCAAAGGCATCGAAGCTCAGTATCTCCGCGCGCGGTTGGAGGCGAGCGGGCTGGCTGTGACCTTGGTCGATGTCGGCACGCAAGGTCCTCCTCTCACCGAGCCGGACATCGATCGGACGGCGATTCTCAAGGCGGCTGGCTCCGAGGCTCCCCAAAGTTGGTCGGAGCTGGGACGTGGCGACGCCGTGACGATGGCGGCGCGTGGAGTCGCCGAGATCGTGGCTCAGCGCATGGAAGCGGGCGAGGTCGAGGCGGTCTTGGCGATCGGCGGGTCGGCCGGCACGACCATCGGCACGGCCGCCATGAAACGCTTGCCCCTGTCGCTGCCCAAGGTGGTGGTCAGCACCATGGCCTCGGGGGATGTGCGTCCCTACGTGGGCGATCGCAATATCGTGATGATCAACGCGGTCGTCGACATCGCCGGCCTCAATCGCATCAGTCGTATCGTGCTGAGCCAAGCGGCGGACTGCGTGATCGGCATGCTCAAGGGCGCGCGGCGCGACGCCTTACTGCAGCATGATCGCGAGGATCGAGAGATCATCGCGGCGACGATGTTCGGAGTCACGACTCCGTGCGTGCAACAGGCTCGACAAGTCCTGGAAGCCGCGGGCTACGAAGTACTGGTCTTCCACGCGACAGGCAGTGGAGGTCGCGCGATGGAAACCTTGATCGGCGAAGGATTGATCGCCGGAGTCTTGGATCTAACGACGACGGAATTGGCCGACGAGCTCGTGGGCGGAGTCCTCTCCGCCGGCCCCGACCGACTGCAAGCCGCGGGAGCGGCCGGCATTCCGCAAGTCGTTTCGGTGGGAGCGCTCGACATGGTGAACTTCGGACCGCGTGAAACCGTGCCACCTCGGTTCGCCGACCGCAAGTTCCACATTCACAACCCGACGGTCACTCTCATGCGCACGACCGCCGATGAGTGTCGTCGCCTGGGCGAGACGCTCGCTCGCAAGGTCGGTACGGCGCAGGGGCCCGCCGCGATCCTGTTTCCGTCGCTCGGTGTCTCGGCGATCGATGCCAAGGGACAAGCCTTCGATGATCCAGCCGCGCGCGAATCGCTATGGTCGGGACTGACGAGCGTCGAATCGCCGATCAAACCGGAACGATTCGAGCTCCACATCAACGACCCGCGTTTCGCGACGACGGCCGCGCGGCGATTGATCGACATGATGCACCACCGCCAATCCCCGGAAGGATCGGCCCGCCAGCGTGGCTCTAGTTCGGCTTCCCCTTAAACACCAACCATCACCGCTTCGGCACCCAGATGCGGACCTTGCCGCCTGATGCGAAGCCCGCGATTCTCCCTGCTCCTCGTTTGGCTCCGCCCATTTTTGAAAAGAGATTTCTCCCATGGTTTCGACCTGGATCACTCCTCGCCCGATCGCGAGTCGTTGGCGGCCGACGTTCGTACTGACTCTGTTCGCCCTCGGTTGGACAGTCTCACTGGGCTCGGCAAGGGCGCAGGAACCGGCGGTCACCGCCGAGGGCGTCGAGGAAGACGAGGAGTCCGAACGAGCTCGGACATTGTTTGACGGCGAGTCGCTCGAGGGCTGGAAGATCCTCGACACCACGGTCTATAAGCGACACGGGGAAGTCGCAGTGCGCGACGGAGCGATTCGCTTGGGAGCCGGCACGCCGGGCTGTGGCATCGCTTGGGAAGGGGACGTGCCTCGCATCGACTACGAACTTCGGCTGCGGGCCCGGCGAGTTGAAGGGGGCGACTTCTTTTGCGGAGTCACGTTCCCCGTCAACGATCAGTACTGCACGTTGATTCTCGGCGGATGGGGCGGAGGCGCGACCGGCCTGAGCAATGTCGACAACCTCGCCGCGATCGAGAACCTAACCACCGACTTCCTCGAATTCGAACAAGAGCAGTGGTACCCGGTTCGTCTGCGAGTCACGGGGGAGAAAATCCAAGCGTGGGTCGGCGAGAAACAAATCGTGAACGTCGTGACGGCCGACCACCAATACGCGATCTGGTGGGAGCAAGAACCAGCTCGCCCCCTGGGCATCACCAGCTGGTACACCACGGCCGAATTGAAGGACATCGTTCTCGAACGACTCGATTCGACCGAGAACGACGAATGAGTCGGTGAGTCAGCGCGACGGACCGCGACCGCCAACATCCAGCAAGTCCCAAGCGGTTGCGATCCGATCCAGGTCATGCACCGCCATGAACCGTTTGACCGAAAGCCAAAATCGAATCAACCAACGCGGGGCACGCTCGAGTCGCCTTAGCCGCGACTCTTGAGAGGCACGAAGTCCCGCTTGGTCTCGCCGGTGTAGATCTGGCGAGGACGGCCAATCTTCTTGGTCGGGCTTTGGTGCATCTCGGCCCAGTGCGCGATCCAGCCAGGCAGCCGCCCCATGGCGAACAACACGGTGAACATCTGGACTGGAATGCCCAGGGCTCGGTAGATCACGCCCGAATAGAAGTCGACGTTCGGATAGAGCTTGCGCTGCACGAAGTACTCGTCCTCAAGCGCCGTGGCTTCCAAACGCTGAGCGACGTGAAAGAGTGGATCATCGATCGAGAGCTTGGCGAGCAACTTGTCGCAGGCCGCCTTGATGATGCTCGCTCGGGGATCGAAGTTCTTGTAGACGCGGTGGCCGAAGCCCATGAGGCGGAAGCCACTGGACTTGTCCTTGGCCATGGCGACGTACTTGTCGACATCGCCGCCGTCCTCGATGATCCGCTCGAGCATGTTCACGACCGCCTCGTTGGCTCCGCCATGCAGCGGTCCCCACAAGGCACAAATGCCGGCCGAGATCGAGGCGAACAGGTTGGCGTCGGCCGAACCGACGATGCGCACCGTCGAGGTGCTGCAGTTCTGTTCGTGATCCGCGTGAACGATCAACAGCATGTTGAGAGCCGACACGAAGTCCGGATCGATCTTCTCTTCTTCCTCGGTCGGAACCGAGAACATCATGTGGAGGAAGTTCGCCACGTAGTCGAGATCGTTCTTGGGATACATGAACGGCTGCCCGACCGACTTCTTGTAGCTGTAAGCCGCGATGGTCGGCAGCTTGGCGAGCAGTCGATGAATGGAGATCTCGACCTGACGGGGATCGTTCGGGTCGAGCGAGTCCTGGTAGAAGGTCGACAACGCACTCACCACCGACGACAAAATCGCCATCGGATGGGCGTCGCGAGGGAAGCCGTTGTAGAACGACTTCATCTCTTCATGCAGCATCGTGTGCATGCGGATCGAATCGCGGAACGTATCGAGCTGCTCTTGAGTTGGTAGCTCGCCATAGATCAACAGGTAACAGACCTCGACGAAGTCGCACTTCGAGGCGAGTTCCTCGATCGGATACCCGCGATAACGCAAAATGCCCTGGTCGCCGTCAAGAAACGTAATCGCACTGGTCGTCGAGCCCGTGTTGACGTAACCCTCGTCGAGCGTGATGAGCCCGGTCGAGGAACGCAGCTTTGAGATATCCAAAGCCACTTCGTCTTCGGACCCCTTGATGACAGGAAGGTCCAACTCCTTGTCCGCGTACTTGAGCTTGGCGACGTCCGACATCGAAAGTCCTTTGGATGTTGCGTATCGAGGTGCGATCACTGGCTTGTACTGGCGGGCCACGCGGCATCGAACGAGTTCAAGCCGCGCCGCGGGGAACGCTCGAGGTCCTCTGAGGCGTTCGACACATGAATCACTCGGCGCGGAAGTCGTTCCCGCAAGGTGTGGTTGCTCGAACCGTTGACCCGCTCGCCCAATTAGCCAGACCAAACAAGCGGGTGGAGTTCGGTGGTGGCCGCGAACCGATGGAGCCGCGAATCGGCTCACATTGGTCGGATCACCCGAAGCCCGAGTGTCGAAGCGGTTCAGTGTAGCGGAGCCCCCAGGGGGCGACAATTAACCCGCGACCTTGCAATATCGGAGTGGCACAGTGGATTAGCGGCACGATGAATTGCCCGTGCCCGCGACTTCACGGCACTCCCTATTCCAAAGGTAAGTCGTGGTAGCCAACGGAAGCGAGAATTCTCTCGAGCTCGCAAGTCGCCCCTTACCGAGGAAGTCGGACGCACGGACCACGTGCGCGCCCGGACGGGAATCTCCACATGATCTCGTCGCAACCAGCGGTCCGCCGCGGCCAAACCAAACCGATGACTCCGAGCGAGTAAATCAACGCCTCCTCGAAGGCAAAGTGGAATCCTCTCCCCAAGGCGCGCCCATCCAAACCACCCAGCCCGCGAAGATCAAAACGACTGGTCCTCGATCAACGGGGAAGGTGAACCGTGTCTCTCGGGTTGAACCTTGCAATCGGGTGATTCAACGGGTCGCTCCGACGCTGGGGCGAGGCTCTCGATGACCGAATCTCGCCCCTCCTCGAACCGTCCGAGAATCGGAGGCGACGACCGAGCATCGCCAGCAAACGCGGTGATCGAGCGGAAGGGAATGTCTTGGTCCGCGCGGCCTTGGGCGAGCCGCTCTCCGACTCCGACCGAGTCTTACGGCCTGGCTCACAGGGACGTCTACTTCGCCTCACTTACGTGCCAAACAAAGATGCAGACCTTGCCAGCCGGGCAAGCAGCCCCGTTTCCACGTCCAGCTGGCTCCCTCAACTTCCCGTTCGCGCCCGTTCTCAATTCAAATCATTTCTGGGGCAGTAACACTCCATAATCGCCCTTGGTTTTGGGAAGCAACGGGAGATCGCACCCCCTTGTGGATAGCTGGTGGTAGTCGCCGAGCCACCGGTGCGAGTACCGGGCTGGGACCGGACTTGGGCCCCATAGGTCGCCGCTGGGAAAAGTCCGAGAGAACTTCACCCGATTTCGTTCGCGGCACGGTGTTTGCCTAGGGGAGGTGCGGTCGACGGGTTGGCGACCCAACCAACGAGTTGCCGCTCCACGGGTGCTCAAAACAGAGCGTTTTGGTCACTCAGGAACCGAGGAGTCAGGTTCTGGAGGCGTGCTCGTTTGGGAAACGCAGGTGTTTCGCTGAGGGACTTAGCAGGGAGTGCTGGTTCCGTTAGCGGCTCAGGCGTGAAGACACCCGTCACTATTGGCATCGTAGTGGGGTTTTGGGTGAGGGAGTCAGCATGGTTGGTCAGTTAGGCCGTATGGGCGGAGTTCGTCTCCGTTCCGTGTCGATTGTGTTGGGTTGTTTCCTCCTGGTAGGTATGGGAGCCGTGGCGAGTCCGGTTTGGGGCTGGCCGCAAGATCAACCGACCGAGGCTCCAGCCGATACGACCGCGGGAGTCGAGCCGGGCTCGAGCGAAGCCGAGCCGACGACGACCGACGGTGCGACATCGGACAACCCGACTGATAGTGAATCAACCGCTCCCGCGGCCCCTGAGGTCGATGGAGCAGCGAATACCTGGATGCTGGTCTGCAGCGCGTTGGTACTGTTCATGACGGCTCCAGGACTGGCGATGTTTTACGGAGGCCTGGTTCGCCGCAAGAACGTGCTCAGCGTGATGATGCAGTGCATCTACCTGATGGGCATGATGTCGGTGCTCTGGGCGTTGATTGGATTTTCGCTCGCGTTTGGTGGGAGCAATCCTTACATCGGAACGCTGGAGTTCGCTTTTCTCAATAACGTCTCGACGTACTGGGAAGAGGGGACGGGGGTTGTGACCCCAATGTTCGACGACGCGATCCCGCGTCTCACATTCATGTTGTTCCAAGGAATGTTCTTCATCATTACACCGGCACTGATTTGTGGTGCGTTCGCGGAACGGATGAAGTTCTCGGCGATGGTCGTGTTTTCGGCCGCCTGGGGATTGCTCGTTTACTGCCCGCTGTGCCACTGGGTCTGGGGTGAGGGAATCCTGTATTACGGCGGCGATTCGGCCATCATGGGTGGAGCCCTCGATTTCGCGGGCGGCACCGTGGTGCACATCAGCAGTGGTGTGACCGCCTTGCTTTGTGCGATCGTGATCGGTCAGCGAGCGGGTTATGGCTCGTCCGCGATGCCGCCGCACAACTTGACTTACACGGCTCTCGGCACGGCGATGCTGTGGGTCGGCTGGTTTGGATTCAATGCGGGGAGTGGTTTGGCTCCCAACGGATTGGCTTCGAGCGCGTTCGCGGTGACTCACCTGTCAGCGGCGGCGGGAGCCTTGGCTTGGGCCAAGATCGAGTGGATCAAGCGAGGCAAACCGACGGTACTAGGAGCTTGCTCGGGCGCGGTGGCCGGTTTGGTATGCATCACGCCCGCGGCTGGGTTCGTGAGTCCGATGCCCGCGATTTTGATGGGAGCCGCCGCGGGGATCGTGTGTTACCTCGCCTGTACGACCTTGAAGGCGAAGTTCCGTTACGACGATTCGCTCGATGCGTTTGGAGTTCACGGAGTTGGCGGGATCCTGGGTGCCGTCCTTACCGGAGTCTTCGCGACTCGTGCGGTTAACGATTTAAACAATGGCGGAGCGGTTGGCATGATCGACGGCAACGCCGCGATCATGGGCGGACAGATCATCGCGGTCATCGTCACGATCGTGTACGCGTTGGTGGTGAGCCTGGTACTGCTCAAGATCATCGACGCGGTGATCGGCCTACGAGTCGAGAAGGACGCCGAGGCACAGGGCTTGGACCTCAGCCAACACGGCGAAGACGGATACCTGTTCCTCTAAGGAACGGCATCCAGCGGACCAAAGCGTCACCCCAAGACGCCTATCCGCTCAACGAACAATGCGTATCTCCTGTGGTGGGAGTGTGGGGAGCAGGTCCCGTTCGCAAGAACGGGACCTGTTTTATTTCTTGAGAACAGGATAGCAGGAGAGCAGGAGAGCAGGAGAGCAGGAGAGCAGGAGAGCAGGAGAGCGGGAGAGGAGGTGTGAGGTCAGCCCATGTATTGGGACAGGTGTGGGTGTCTCCAGCATTCATTAAGTCCCGCAAGGGACGCCCCGAAAATAGCCCACCGATTTATCGGTGGGTATCAAAGACGCCCCCATCAACACCACCGATCCCTTGCATGCCCCCCAGTCCCGCAAGGGACGCCCCGAAAATAGCCCACCGATTCATCGGTGGGTATCAAAGACGCCCCCATCACCTCCATCCATCCGCCGCGTGACCAACATTCCCCCAGTCCCGCAAGGGACGCCCCGAAAATAGCCCACCGATTCATCGGTGGGTTCCAGGTTCATCCCTGCGTGCACGATTCACCCCTGCGTTCCAGGTTCATCCCTGCGTACACGATTCACCCCTGCGTTCCCGATTTCATCGGTGGGTTCCCGTTTCCTCCCTGACGAGGCGCCTGAGCAGATCGAGCGCGTCCTTGGCCTGCTCACCTCCGATCGAGAGATACACCGACTCCACGTCACGGCTCAATTCAACAAACTCGTTCCGCTCCGACTCGCTCCAGACGGGGTCGAGATGCAGGAACTCGTTCCGCTCGATCAAGGCGATGCGATCCTCATCGCCAAGCGACTTGACGAAGCCTCGCATGTCGCCACAAAGATGCAATGGATGTCCCTTGCCGCGCGACTGCTCCAAGATCACTTGCAATCGCTCGTACTGGAATCGGCGCTGGACCTCGAAGATCTCCTCATCGAGTTCGCGAATGACCTCATCCACGAGCCCGCGATCCTCGGCCGACAGTTTCTCCAGAAACGGCCGGTTCGCGGCCGCCGACGTGACGAAGTGCGAATGCCCGGGAAAGATCAGCCAGTCCGTGACCTCGTGGAACTTTTGACGCTCGATCGCGAAGATCGGATTGACTTGAGCGTCGATCATGTTGAGCTGCAAACCGCTATACACCTCGGAGTAAGGCAGCGGAGTCGGACTCGCGCCGTAGGCGCCGTACGCCGACAGAAGAATCGGACTCGTCATCACACGAAACTTGACACCACGCAGATCGGCCGGAGTCCGCACTTCGCTCTTCGTGGTCCACACCATTTCTCCCTCGCCGTAGAAAGCAAGCAGCGTGAGTCCACGGCGTTGATAAAGCTCATTGAAGAACGCGAGCAGCTCGGGGTGACTCAAGACGCGTTGATTGACTCGATCGTCCCCACTGAGAATGAAGTGCAACAGAAACACCTGCAATTCCGGGATGAACTTACCGAGACTCCCCGGCGAAGCCATCGCGAACTGCACGACGCCCATGTTGAGCTGTTCGGTAATCTGAGTCGATGTGCCGAGCGTGCCGTAGGGGTAGATCTCGACTCGCACCCGCCCCTGGGTTCGCTCCTCGATGCGCCGCTTGAACCCCAACGCGTATTCGTATTGAACACTCCCCACGGACTCCTCGATCGCGAACCGCCAAGTCGTCGTGGCGCTGTCGCCGGGCTTGCGCGGGGCATCACACGAGGTGCTCAAGACAACGAGACTGGCACACGCCAACACCAGCAAGAGCCGAGTCGTGCTTCCCGTACCGCACTGCTCTCGAGTCGACGGATCGCGGGGCTCGGTGGGCTTCTTCCAAATCAAGTTCAGGGGATTCATGACCATCGGCGGTTTCGAGGAAGACGAGGGTGAAGCGGCGACGATACGGAGGGGACGTGGAGCCAACGGTTCACCGCGAGCTAGCCGAAGGCGAGGTCGCGCAGGCCCAAGGCGATCACGGGGAAGCCGAGCAACAACAGGGCGACCAGCAACAAGATGACGATGAATGGCGGAGTCCCGCGCAACACCTCGAGATACGGCTGACGAAAGATGGCGATCGCGGTGAAGATGTCGCAGCCGAAGGGAGGCGTCGCGGACCCGATCGCCACTTGCAGCGTCACGACCACGCCCACCAATACCGGGTCGATTCCCGCGGCGACGGCGATCGGATGGAAGATAGGTGTCAGGATCAAGATGACGACGATCGGATCAACGAACATGCAGCCCACGAAGTAGCTGACCGTGATGAACAGCATGAGTGTCCAATAGCCGGATTGAGCGTTGAGACCGAGGGTGTTGGTCACGAGCTCCTGAGGCAATTGGGCGAATGAGATGACCCACGAGAACGCGGCACCGGCGCCGACCAAGACGAACACGATCGCGGTGACCAAGGCGGTCGATCGAGCGACTTTCCCCAAGTCTCTCCAGCCAAGCTCCCGGTAGATGAGCAGCTCGAGAATACCGGCGTAGAGCACGCAGACGGCGGCGGCCTCCGTCGGACTGAAGACTCCCGTATAGATCCCTCCCAGCACGATCACGGGGAAGCCGAGCGGGAGTAACGCGCGACGCACCGCTCGTCGACGCTCAGGCCAAGCGACTCGCTGTTGACGCGGACGCGGCAAACGACAATCGAGCCAGAAGCAATAGCCACAGAACATCGCGAGGATCAGCAAACCGGGTCCGACTCCAGCGACGAACAGCTCGCCGATCGATGTTCCCGATACGACTCCATACACGATCATGCCGATGCTTGGCGGAATCAACATCGCGATATCGCTCGCGTTGATGATCAGCGCGGTCGAGAACGACTTGGAGTAGCCGGCATCGAGAAGCTTGGGCCGCAGCGGTCCGCCGATGGCGACCACCGTCGCTTGTGTCGATCCACTCATCGCGCCGAACAACGTGCAGCTCACCGCGGTGGCGATCGGCAGGCCGCCGCGCAGATGCCCGACGAAGCTCACGACCATTCCCAAGAGACGATCCGCGGCTTGCCCCTTTGTCATGATCTCGGCGGCCAAGACGAACATCGGCACGGCCACGAGCGCGGCGGGCGTGATACCACCGATCCACTGTTGAATAAGAATGGCGGGCGAGACTTCGCCACCCGTGAACAACAGCAGCGCGGCCCACGCGCCCATGATGAGCGGCACCTTCATGGGAAAGCCGGCCAACAGCAGCAACAACATCAGTAGCAAAACGATGATCGCCAACATCACCATGCCGTTACGACTCCTTTCGCTCGGATGAACCCGCGCTGGGTCGCTCGATGGTCGCGGTGTGAGCGTCGATCAAGTTCTCATCGGGAGGCGAGTCGTCCGCGTCTTGCTCGCGCATGAGCGCCGAGAGAAAAACCTCGTCCCCCATCCAATTCAACCAAGCGGTGCCCACCATCTGAGCCGCGGTCAAGGCGAACCCAATGGGCGCCAACAAGTAGACCGCGAAGTAGGGAACACGAGTCGCGGGAAAGATGCCGCCCAGCTGATAAACGGTCGCGACATACCGACAGGCGTAATAACAGAGTCCAACCATCAGGACGGCCGTTAGCGCGGTCGTCACGGTCATCAGACGGCGGCGCCAAGGCAACGGAAGCGCGTCGTGGATGGCCGACATACGAATGTGCCGAGCCATTCCCGCGCCGTAACTCATGCCAATGAAGCAGATCGCGATCATCAACATTTGCACGACTTCCTCGACGATCGCCCAGCTGATGCCCAGCAGCGCGCGACCGAGGACATTCGCGATCGTCAGTGCGGCGATCACCGCCACGCAAAGCGCGAGGAACGAACCCTCTAGCCTTTGCTGCCATCTGAAAACTCGTATGATCGAATGCACGAGTACTGTTCCGTTCCCATTCAATAGTGAGGTCGAAGCATTGTCAGTTCCCACGGAAGACAAAGCATCGAAGCGCATCGAAAGCGACACGCACAGCGACTACCACCAAGCCAAGAATCAAGCGAACGAGTCGATGACTCGCGGTGTTTGGACCGAACGCTTCGATCCCCGTTTCGTGCCCTTCTCGGAGCGGGAAATGAAGTGCGATCTGCCGAAATCGGCTTTCGCCACGATTAGCCACGGCAAGCATTTCATGAGTTACCGTGGTCTCTCGCTCGCCAAGAACCCGTTTGATTTGACCCTCTACTCGACCTTGTTTTTTGAAGTCCAACCGCGAACCGTGATCGAGCTTGGCGCGTATACCGGAGCCAGCGCGTTGTGGATGGCCGATACGTTGAGGACCTATGGACTCGACAGTCGCGTCATCGCCGTCGATATCGACCTGGCTCTGATCGACGGGCTCGCCAAGCAGGAACCGTCGATCGAGTTTCGACAGGGAGACTGCAACGAAATCGAGAGCCTGTTTCCCGCCGAGGAGCTGGCCGAATTGCCTCATCCTCTCGTCCTGATCGACGATGCCCATGTCAATGTGGAAGGTGTCTATCGTCACTTTCACCAACACGCGATGCGAACGGGTGATTACCTGATCATCGAGGACACGGTGCCATGGATTCCCGGCACGTTTGGCCAAAGTGAAGATGATCAGGAGTGGGGCGACTGGAAGTTTCGCGAGATCTCCCGCTTCTTCGCCGATGAGCCGACCGCCTACGCCGTCGATCGTTACTACACGGATTTCTACGGCTACAACGCCACGTGGAACTGGAACGGCTTCCTCAGACGACAATGACCAGCGGACTTGTTCGCCGCCGCGACCCGCGATCAGGCGAAATTCGGCCTCGAATCAAGGCTCGGCATGCCTCTCGTCGTGGAGAGGCGGCCGGGCCTTTCTTGTTTCCAAGCTCCGCATCGATCACTCCGCCAGGACTCGCGTTTCCTCGACCCGCGCGACTCCCGACCCTTCGCGCCGATGGCTCGTGCCCCAACACGAAGCTCGTGCTGGCAAGTCATTCCAGCTCGTACGAAAGCGGTTGAGGCGCATCGGGGTCTGTGTTAGGGTGGTCGATACCTTTGCAAGCGTAAAGGTTTTTTCCGCAAGCATCCAGACCCCTGAGAGTTGCGTGGACCGCGGGTGATACGCCCGTGCGGTTCCTGTTTAGCGTGTCTCTGAGCAACCCTTGCCGAGCCTGTGTCCGAACTACGTACCGCATCTGAATCCAAGACCGTACCAGAATCGCCGCGAAATAGTCCGGTTCGTGAAGGCTCGATCCTGCTGCGATCCGCTCGTCGATCCGATGCCGCGGCCATCGAGCAATTGGTTTCCCGTTCGGGAGTGCTCGATCACAACTCGTGCTACGCGTATCTCTTGCTCTGTACCCACTTCGCGGATTCCTGCGTCGTCGCGGAGCGGGGGGACGCGATCGTCGGCTTCGTCACCGCGTACCGGCCTCCTGGCAGGCCGCGGAGTCTGTTCGTGTGGCAAGTCGCCGTCGACGCCAGCGCGCGGGGGCAAGGCCTCGGTCTAAGGCTGCTGAAGCACCTCGTCACCCAGCCCACCTGCCAAGACATCGTGGCGATTCAAGCCACGGTGTCGCCGAGCAACCTCGCGTCGCGTCGTCTCTTCGAGTCCTTCGCACGTCACCAACGCGCTCGCTGCGTCGAGGAAACGGGGTTCGAGCCGGCGGATTTTGGGAAGGATTCCCACGAGGCGGAGCCGCTGCTGGTGATTGACTGGTCCGCGCCCACGCCCACTCCCCACGTTTCATTCACAGGAAAATCATGAGCATGGTTTCAGATATCTTCGCTCGACTGGAATCCGAGGTACGCAGCTATTGCCGCGTCTTTCCCACGGTATTCACGCGGGCCAAGGGACATACGATGGTCGATGAGGACGGCAAGTCGTTCATCGATTTCTTCGCGGGAGCCGGCGCGCTCAACTACGGCCACAATCCGCCGGAACTCGTCGAGGCCTTGATTCGTTACTTGCGTGATGGAGGCATCGCGCATTCGCTCGACATGTCCACCACCGCCAAGCGACGGTTCTTGGAGAGATTCGAGGAGCTCGTTCTGCGACCGCGCGGGATGAACTACAAAGTGATGTTCCCCGGCCCCACCGGCACGAACTCGGTCGAGGCCGCGCTGAAGATCGCGAGGCTCGTCACGGGCCGCCCGAATGTCATCGCGTTCACCAACGCCTTTCATGGCATGACGCTTGGTTCCCTCGCACTGACCGGAAATAGCAGCAAGCGTGAAGGGGCGGGGGTCACGCTGACCGACGTGACGCGGATGCCGTTTCATCGGTGCCTCGACGACCAACTCGACACGATCGATCTTCTCGAACACCACCTGTCGAACTCGAGTAGCGGAGTCGATCTGCCGGCGGCCGTGGTGCTGGAAACGATCCAAGCCGAAGGAGGCGTGAATGTCGCCTCGGTGACGTGGCTCCGTCGCCTGCAACAGCTCGTGCGTCGCTTCAAGATCTTGCTCATCGTCGACGACATCCAAGTCGGCTGCGGTCGCACCGGCGAGTTCTTTAGCTTCGAGAAAGCGGGCCTCGAACCGGACATCATCTGCCTGAGTAAGTCGCTATCCGGCTTTGGTCAACCGTTCGCCGTGACATTGATGAAACCGGAATGGGATCAATGGGATCCGGGCAAACACAACGGGACCTTTCGCGGCAACAACCTCGCTTTCGTGACGGCGGCCGCGGCTCTCGAACATTACTGGAGCGACGACACGCTGACTCGAAACGTGCATCGCTTGGCCGAACGAGTCCATCAACGGCTCACCGCGATCGGCAAGGAACACGGACTCGCCGTTCGTGGGCGAGGCTTGATTCAAGGGATCGAGGTGGCCGATGGGGAAACCGCCGATCAGATCTCGGCTCACTGTTTCCGTAACGGACTCATCATCGAGACCGCGGGGGCTCGAGGCGAGGTGGTGAAGATTCTTCCTCCACTGACGATCACCGAATCGGCTCTTGATGAAGGTCTCGATACGCTCCAGGAGGCGGTCAACGCCACTCTTGATTC
>JAGQPS010000004.1:0-1403 GCA_020426595.1 Planctomycetales bacterium | reverse complement strand
TCCCGAATCGCATGACGAGTCGGGATGTTACCCGTTGATCGCCGAGACGCCGTAAGCGCCGGGCCTCAATCTTGGTCCCGCGCCAAACCGGCCCAGCGGCGCCGACTGGGGTGCCTCGAGAGATCCCGCCGAGCGCCTAGTCGTTTCCCATTGATGACTACTGACGGAGGAGTCCGTATCCGATGTCCACCGCTCCCACTCTTGATCCCTACTGGTCTCGACTGGCCGACCGTTGGGAAGCCGCCGACAGGCAGGATCCAACTCTTTGGCCAGGCCACACCGGTCCCTTGTCGAACGATGAACTGCAGGCGTACGCGGAACAAGGTTTTCGCTATTCCCCGGGCCTATTTTCTTCCGACGAGGTCGTGTCCTGGCGCACCGAGGCGGAACGTCTGATCGCGGCACTCGAGGGGACCAAGCGAGGCGTCATTCGCGAACCGCGCAGCAATGCCGTTCGGTCGATCTTCCGCATCCATCGCATCAGTCCGATCTTTCAACGAGTCTGCGCGGACCTGCGCATCTCGGATATCGCTCGGCAGATGTTGGGCAGTGACGTTTATCTCCATCAGTCACGCATCAACTTCAAGCCGGGCTTCGATGGCCGGGAGTTTTTTTGGCACTCGGATTTTGAAACGTGGCACGTCGAGGATGGCATGCCGCGGATGCGCGCGGTAAGCGTCTCGATCAGCCTGACCGAGAATACGGAATTCAATGGTCCCCTGATGGTCGTGCCCGGTTCGCACAAGACGTTCATCCGTTGCCAGGGCGAAACGCCCGAGAATCACTTCGAGCAAAGTCTCAAGCAACAGGAGTATGGAGTCCCGTCGCGCGAGGCTCTCGAGATGCTGATCGAGCGGCATGAAGGGCTCCATGCCGTCAAGGGTCCAGCAGGATCAGCCCTCTTCTTCGAATGCAACTTGATGCATGGCTCGGCGGGAAACCTGAGCCCTTACCCGCGGACCAATCTGTTCTTTGTCTTCAACAGCGTCGAGAACGCGGTCCAGGATCCTTACGGCCAGCAACCACCACGGCCCGAGTACTTGGCCGAACGAGACGTGATTCCGGTGGGAGATTTATCCGAACACACGGAGCTCTACGTCTAAGCGGGAGGCTGGTGGTCGCCGGTCACCGCGGGTGCCGCTAGGCGCCCAACAACCGGTCCGCCGCTTCCGGGCTGACTCGCAACAAGGCCAGAACCTGGTCGAGATGAGCTGTCAGCTCCGCCTGCTCTTGTTTACTGAGGGTCGTTAGCCGACCGCCTTGGCGAACCTTGAGAATCGAAGGAAGCTTCTCGAGCTTCTTGCGGCCATTGGCGGTGAGCCGCAAGACATACTTCCGGCGATCGGTCGCTCCTTGCTTGCGAGCCACCCAGCGCGAGCCTTCGAGCTCGACCAACAAGCGGC
>JAGQPS010000049.1:8031-23164 GCA_020426595.1 Planctomycetales bacterium | reverse complement strand
AGCGTGAACGACATCGCCGTGGCGTGGAAAAGGCGCTGCGCGACGCGATGAAGCGGGACCGAGCCCGCACGAAGATTCTCCGAACCAGCCCCTTCGGGCTCGTCGAGATGACTCGGCAACGCATTCGTCCGGCGATCAAGACCAGTGTCTATCGCGATTGCCCCTGCTGTCACGGACGTGCCGTGGTGAAGACCGCCGAGAGCATGGCGATCGAGGTGATTCGCATCTTGATGCTCGCGGTTCAACAGCCCAACTGCGCTCGCATCACCGTGACGGTCCATGATGAAGTGGCGTCCTACTTGAACAACAAGAAACGCCGCGACTTGCATCGCCTCGAGGAAGAGGGGAACCTGTTACTCCAAGTGCTGGGAAGCGAGGAGCTGCATCCCGAGCACATGGATCTCGATTGCCGTACCGCGACCGGTGAGGCACTCAACGTGAAGTTCTAGATTCCGCTCCGTCGAGAGTCCGGCTACCGCTGATGTCAGAACACGACGATGCTTGGCGCTGGGCCTGTGCTCAGTACTTGCAAAGCCTGCGTTCCGCTGGGCTCTCGACCTTGCCGCGCGCTGAATTGGGTGAGTCGGAATTGGAAGCTTGGTTGGCGGCGGGCCAGGCCTCACCCGCAGCCCCGGCGAACGCTGGCGGCGGAGCAGCCACTCTGGCCGGCTCCGCTGTTGCCAGTGCCACTCGAGACCGAGGTGCGGACACGACCGCGCCGCCTCTCAAGACCGCGTCGCATTCCGCGACCGCTCGTGCGATGTCGAGCCCCCAGTCGGCTCCACGACCATTCGAACCCGCGGACTCGCAAGGTTCCTATCCTCCGAGCCAAGACGCGGACGGGCGAGTGGCTGCGCTCAAGGTGCTCGAGTCGCAAGTCAGCGGGTGCACTCGCTGCGCCGGACTGGTGTCGAGGCGCAAGTGCACTGTGTTTGGCGAAGGGCCTCCCACGCCAAGAATCGTTTTCTTTGGTGAGGCCCCTGGCGAGGAAGAAGACAAGCAAGGCCGTCCGTTCGTCGGCGCGGCGGGGCAGCTGCTCGACAAGATGATCGTCGCCTGTGGCTTTCAACGGTCCGACGTGTACATCCTCAATTCGCTCAAATGCCGCCCCCCAGGTAATCGGGCTCCCGCCGATGCCGAGCTCGATAATTGCCGGGAGTATTGGCAACGGCAGCTCGATTTGCTCCAGCCCGAATACATCGTTTGCCTGGGAGCCTACGCGATTCGCTGCGTCATTGGCCCCGGCCACTCGGTCGGTCGTCTACGAGGTCGGTTTCACCATTACCGGTCGAGTAAGGTAGTGGCGACGTACCACCCGTCCTATCTACTGCGAACTCCGCAAGCCAAGCGTCTTGCCTGGGACGATCTCAAGCTCATGCTCGCCGATATGGGCCAACGGTGAACCCCCGGAAGTGGCTGGCGTCCTATGATCGGTATGACGCTCGCTTCAGTTATGATTAATTGTTCGCCGTCGCCCGCCGCCGACTGGTGAGTTTGGCGGTGGCGTGGTTAGAATGCTGGGAAAGAGGCCAAGAGAGCCACTCGAATGAGTGGATCGAGAGACCTCTTTTTGTCTTTCCCGCCAACGCCGGGACAAGACGGCGGGAGTGAGCGGGAACCGCTTTCTCGCGATGGCTGTGGAGGTACGACAGCCACTTGGAAGACTGACTGAGAAACAGTGCCAGGGGCATTCGGGTCCGGCGACCACGCCGGTTCGGGCGCTCGGGATGGACGGGGATGGGTCCCAATTTGTCCGGCGGCGGATTCACGCGAGATATCGTTTTTCGCGGCAATGAAATCGCGTCCAAACGTTGGCGACCCGCGTTAATGAGACACATGGATCGATCTTCGGCCTCGCGGCAGGATGTCGCTATCGGTCGGTTGAAAGGTCGTGTGGTTCTACTTTGGGGTTGGAATCGTCGATGGCCATTTGGATTCTGAGATTCTTCTTTCTAGCGGTCGCGATTGGCGTCGGAGCCTCGTTGGTCACGGCCCCGGAGTTCTCGCAAGCGCCTTGGGCGGTCCTCCCGACCGTTTTGCTCGGCGCTATCACCGTCATCGTGGTCGATTGGCTCAGCCCGCGAAAACGCATTGAAGTCATTTCCAGCGTCTACGTGGGTGTCGTGGTCGGGCTCTTCTTGACCTACTTGCTCGGACTCGCACTGACGCCGTGGATCGACAGTCTTTCAGCCGATGGTGGTCAAGCCTCGGGGACCGCGATTCAGCTGCTCGTCTCCGTCACGATTTGCTACTTCTGCATTTCGGTGCTGATGCAAACCAAGGACGATTTCCGCTTCATCATTCCGTATGTCGAGTTCTCGCGTGAAGTGAAAGGCGGGCGTCCGTTCGTGCTCGACACGAGCGTCGTGATCGACGGCCGCATCGTCGATGTCGTCGATACGGGGATCCTCGACAACCAGTTGGTGATGCCACGCTTCGTGTTGGCGGAACTGCAGGCGATCGCGGATAGCGGTGACAAGATGCGTCGAGCCCGCGGACGCCGCGGCCTCGACGTGCTCAACAAACTCCGCGCGAAGACGAATGTCGATTTCGTGGTCTACGAGCGGGAACTCCCCGAGATGCAAGGCCAGCCGGTCGACATGAAGATCGTGCTCCTCGCGGCACATCTCGACGGCAAGGTGGTCACGGGTGATTTCAACCTCAACAAGGTCGCCCGAATTCACAACGTCCCTGTCATCAACCTCAACGAAATCGCCAATGCCCTCAAGCCGGTTTTCCTGCCGGGCGAGACGATTCGCGTGAAGGTCGTGAAGCCAGGCGAGGAAGCGCAACAAGGAGTCGGCTATCTCGAGGACGGCACGATGGTCGTCGTCGAGGGAGGCCGCGAACAGATTGGAAAAGTCGTCGTCGTCGACGTGACCAAGATGCTGCAAACGAGCGCCGGTCGCATGGTCTTCGGTCGCTTCATGTCGCTCGGCTAAGCGTCGCCCTGGCCCGCATCGCGCTTTGGAGCAGAGCCGACCACGGCCATTCCTCTGCTCCGCCTCCGTGCTCTTCGAGTCCTTCGTGACGACGAAGTACGGATCCTACGTCCGCATTGAAAGACCGGAGCGTGCTTTCGCGGAGCGAAAGCCGACACTCTTGCGGCTCTGTTTTGGTGGCCGCGGCTTGCCCGATTGCCGGCGTGCGGCAGAGTCGGCTCTTGCGCCGCAAAAGCAAGTGACGCGAGCCCACTCACAGCTTGCCAACGAACACAGTCACTCCGCGCTCTTCGTGGTAAAGCAAATGCGGTCCCGCGCTCACGCACCGCCTTTCCTCGAGCGGACCGAAGAGTTGCTTGTATGGTCAGCGATTCGTTCTAATGCGGTTCTCGTCCTTACCGCCGCGTTCCGCGTTGCCTTGGGAACCGATCATGCTTCGCACTTCTCGTGTTGGTCCCTGGATCTTGGCTTTCCTTGCCGCGTCGCTCTGGATGGGGTCCGGCTGCCCGGCTCAATCAACCTCCGGTCCGAGCCAAGCCGCCGAGGAGAGCTCGGGCGAGCGGACCGATTGGCAAGATCTACTCACCGATCTCGACCCGCGAACCCAGACGGTCGCCGGGGAATGGCGGTTCCAAAACCAGCGACTCAGTGTCGCGGCGGCGGAAGGAGCTCGCTTGGAATTGATCCGTCCCGAAGCCGCCGAGTACGACTGGCAGGTTTCGTTCACTCGCCGGTCGGGCCGAGACTCCATCGCCTTGATCTTTCCCGTTGGTGACGGACAGGCGACGCTTGAACTCGACGCTTGGGGCGCGCATCTCGCGGGGTTTCAGTTGGTCGATGGTCAACCGCTCAATCGGACATCGCGAGAGATCAAACGAGTTCAACTCGAGAACGGCCGCGGCTACACCGTGGAACTGCGAGTCCGCCGCGATTCGGTATCCGCATGGCTCGACGGGGAGCCGCTCGACTCGATTGATCTGAGCGAACATCGTCTTAGCGCGCTCGACCTCTGGGCGACCGAGCATCCCAACCGCCTAGCCCTGGGTGCTTGGAATTCGGCGACGGTGTTCGAGTCGGTGCGTTGGCGCCGCGGCCAGGCCGAAAGCGTCGCGTCGGATACTCCGCGAACCTCGCCGCCCGAACCGACCACGCCCGATCCGACGCCCTCGAATCCGACCACGCCGCGCCCCATGCCGGCCCCCGAGCCGGGCGCCGCTTCCGCGCCACCGCGAGTCTTGATGGTGATCGCCAATCATCATTTCTTCTATCGCGAGTATGGTGAGCCACGCGAGGAACTCGAACGAGCGGGATTCGAAGTGGTCGTCGCCGCGGGCCGACGGGCGGTTTGTCGCCCCCATCAAGGCTCGGGGCAAGGCGCCGATGGAGGTGAGGTTCAGCCTGACGTTGCTTTGTCGCAAGTGTCCGCGGACGACTTCGATGCGATTCTCTTCAGTGGTGGCTGGGGAGCCTCGGCCTACCAATTCGCGTTTCCTGGTCGCTATGACGATGCGGCGTACAACGGAGACCGTGAAGTCAAACGAGAGGTCAATCGACTTATCAACGAGTTCATCGAGCAAGACAAGTATGTCGCGGCTTTGTGTAACGGCGTTTCGATTCTGGCTTGGGCCCGAGTCGATGGAGAGAGCCCGCTCAACGGCAAGACCGTGTGCGCGCCGGTGCGGCAAGCGGCTCCCGGCATTTACAACGGCCGACGAGCCCAGCCATCGTGTCGGTGGCATCCCGAGGCGAATGGCGCTCGCATGTCTCCGCCTGGTAGCATTGGGCGTCCCAATACCGCGAGTGACGACATCGCGGTCGATGGCAAGATCATCACCGGCGAGGACGATATCTCGGCTCGAGAAATGGGACGCGTTCTCGTCAAGCTCTTGCGCGAAGAGTAACGCTTCGTCGTGGGAACGTTGCGGTAGGGAATCGATGGAAGCCGGTCAACGACGGTGCTTGAACCCTTGCCTGTGAGCGGCTCTACCGATGCCGCTACGACTTCGCCGCGTCACTGGCGGCTTGGAGATGCCGGCGAGCGATGTCGCAGTACTCCTCGGATCGGTCGATGCCGATGAAGCCAAGCCCCATGCCTAGGGCGACTCGCCCCGTGGTGCCCGTTCCCATGAACGGATCGAGCACGGTGCCTCCGGCTGGACAACCGGCCCGTAAACAGATTTCGACGAGTCGCTGGGGAAAGACCGCGAAATGGGCGTCACGGTTCTTGGATAGTGGAATCGACCAGACGGTTCTCCGATTGCGGCCAGCGGGATGAAACGCTTGATCCCAGCGAGCGTCATGCATGTTGACGTTGCCCGAGTTCTTGCCGATCTCGGGAGTCCCCCCGCGGACTCCGAAGTGTTTGCGGCCCCCCTTCATGCGGCTCGCCTCGGAAAACGTGACATGAGGCTCGCGAATAGCGTCGGCATCGTAGTAGTACTGTTCGCCGCGAGTCAGCAGGAAGAGATACTCGTGGTCGACGGTCGGACGATTCTTGACGCTCGAAGGCATGGCGTTGGGTTTGTGCCAGATCACATCGGCGCGAAGCCACCATCCTTCATCCTGCAACGCCAAGGCGACTCGCCAAGGCATGCCCATGAGCCGACCGTTGTGGTACTTGTCGCCCAGGTTGAGCCACACCGTCCCCGTGGTATTCAAGACGCGGCGTATCTCGGCGAACAATTCGACGAGTCTCGCGACATACGCGTTGGGATCCGCCTCGTTACCGAGTTGGCCATCGTAGCCATAGTCGCGTTGCCGCCAATACGGAGGACTCGTCACGACGCAGTCGACACTTCCGTCGCGCAACTCCGCCACCGCGTCCCTCGCGTCGGCGTGCATGACTCGCCAGGTCGGCTCCGCGGAGGACGCCGCTTGGGACGTGTCGGTGGAAGAGGGGCGTCGTTTGCTCGCCACGTCAAAGCTCCCACCCACAACCCGTACCGCGTATCGATCGCCCGCAACGTCGCCGCCTCGAAAGCGACTTACATTCGCTCCACGACCTCGATGCCCAACAGCTCAAGCCCCTGCCTAACCGTGCGTCGCATGACGTCGCACAGCGCGAGACGAGTCTGCTTGGCGGTTTCCGTCTCGGCCTCGAGTACCTTGCACTTCTCGTAGAATTGCCCGAACGAACTGGTCAGATCGTACAGATAATTGGCCAACAGATTCGGCAAATAGTCGACGGTGACATCGAGCAGTGCGTTCTCGAACTGGAGCAACTTAAGCGCCAGCTGACGTTCCTCGGGCGTATCGAGCGAGATCGTGGGAGTCGTCGCGCGGAAGGCCTCGGTATCGATATCGCCCTTCGCGAAAATTCCGTTCACTCGAGCGTAGGGATAAAGCAGGTACGGAGCCGTATTGCCCTTGAGCTCGAGCATCTTGTCGTAGCTAAAGGTGTAATCGCTCGCCCGGTTTTGCGAGAGGTCGGCGTACTTGAGCGAACCAATGCCGACGACGTTGGCGATCCGCTGACGTTCCTCGCCGCTGAAGACCAGGTCCTTGCTCTTTTCGAGGTTCTCATCCACGACGCTTCGAGCCTTTTCAACCGCTCGATCAAGCAAACCCTCGAGCCCGACGGTGTCTCCATCGCGAGTCTTGAACGGTCGGCCGTCGGATCCCATCACGGTGCCAAACGCCACGTGCCTCAAATCGACGTGGTCATAACCCCAAGCCCGCGCGGCCGCGAAGAGCTTGTGAAAATGCTCCCCCTGCCGATGATCGACGACGTACAGGATGGCATCGGGTTGCCATTGCTTCATGCGATACCGAATCGTCGCGAGGTCGGTCGTGGCATAGAGAAAAGCTCCGTCCCGCTTGCGAATGATCATCGGGGTATCGAAGCCGTCGAGAAACACGCACTGCGCGCCGTCGCTCTCGCGGGCGAGCCCCTTCGCTTGAAACTCCTCGACGACTTCGCCGAGCCAAGGTTGATAGAAGCTCTCGCCGAGTTCCTCATCGAACTCGATGTTGAGCCGCTTGTAGACTCGCTGAATGTCCTCGCGACAGTACGGGAGAAACTCCTCCCAGAGCTTTCGATTCTCGGCATCGCCCGCGTGGAGCGCGGCGGTTTCGTCGAGGACCGACGTGGCGATGTTGGGGTGAGCCTGAGCTCGCGCGAGAGCCTCGGGAGAATCCTCCGTCAACGCGATCTTCTCGCGAGTCGCTCGGAGCCCTTCCTCGCTCGCTTCGATGCGCGAACCGAGCCTCTTGAGATCGGCCGCTCCCTTCTTCGCCTCGGCCGCGTCGGTGGAAGCGGCTAGTTGCTCGGCCACGGTTCGTTGCTCGACGAGTTTGGCCAAGGCGGCTTCTTGCGCCGGAACGCCGAGCACGGCCGCGTGATAATCGATCACCGCGCGTACCAAGCGATAAAGTCGCGCGAGCTCCGCCACGGGCGCGACTTGGTACGCCTCGTCGTTTCGGAAGTGCTTATAGCCGTAGATGATCATCCCGAACTGTGTGCCCCAATCGCCCAAGTGGTTGTCACTCACCACTCGATGACCGAGGAACCGCAGGACTCGCGAGATCGAATCGCCGATGACGGTGGAGCGAATGTGGCCGACGTGCATCGGTTTGGCGACGTTCGGGCTCGAGTAATCCACGACGACCGTCTTGGGTTCGGCGGTCGGCACGATCCCCAATTGGGCATCGGCGAAGACGGTCCCCAAGGCCTGTGCGATCCACTCGTCGCGGAGCCGGAGATTGATGAAGCCGGGACCGGCGATTTCAGGTGTATCGCACCACTGGCTCACATCAAGTCGCTCGACGATGCCTTGAGCGATATCCCGGGGCTTCTGCCCAAGCTCCTTGGCTAACGGCATGGCACAGTTGGCTTGGTAGTCTCCGAACTTGGCGTCCTGGCTCGGGCGGATCAGCTCAAGGTACGGAGTCGGATCGGCCACCATGCCTTGGAGCGCGCTGTGGAAGGCCTGCTTGAGCTGAGCCAATACGTTCATGCTTCGATCTCTCCATCGATCACGTCTGAGTGACGTTGCCAAGGGTTTGGTTCGGGCAAAGGACAAGGCGGCGATTCAATCACCACGCGGCGGGTTGGTCGCGAGCCGTTCCATGGGTCCGCGCTTCCCTGCCGTCGTGCCTCTCGACCAGCCGAAAACGCAGGTCACACCGCGCGCATCGCGATTCAACTCAAACGTCCCGGACACAAGGAGGCCGTGGGGTACTTCGCGGTTCGCCCATCGCCGTGTCGTTGAGGTGGCCAGCCGGCTCCCGATGGTCGCGCCAGCCGACCCTCCATCAATGGCCGAGTATAGACGGTCTCACGTTTTCCGCGATGCGGGTTTGAATCGCGAGGAGTAACGTCGGGCGCGGTGACACTCGGTCAGGCAAGCCACCGGACGCTGCTTCTCCTCGGGCGTGTCCACGTTTTTGACATCTCGGTCCGCGTGGGTGTTCGCTTTTGGGCTGGTCGATCGGGGCAAAAATCAGAACGGCGCGAGACTCGCTCGACAACTTCCTTAAGAGCCCGGCAACACGCCTCACAAACTGTTTCACGACAACAACTTACGAAGCGCAAAAGAACGACACGGGTCGTTGTTGGCGAAGGCGATATTTGGTATAAATCCGGGATTGTGGAGAGGCAGTCAGCCAGCGCTCTTGAGTGAGCGTCACCAGCGAGTTGGGAGTCGACTCGCGAACGCCGAATTCTCCATGGTTCGTTCGAGCGGCTCCGCCAAGGAAAGGACGCGACGTTGTCGACCGACAATGATTTGCCCGAGGGTGCGTCGAATGGAGATTCCGAATCCTCGACCGATGGGCGTATCCTGAATCAATCGATCGAACAGGAACTCAAGGAAAGCTATCTGACGTACGCGATGAGCGTGATTGTCAGTCGAGCCTTGCCCGATGTCCGCGATGGTCTGAAGCCGAGCCAGCGACGCATCCTGGTGGCGATGAACGACCTCAACCTCTCGCCCGGGTCGTCGCGAGTCAAATGCGCGAAGATCGCGGGTGATACGAGTGGTAACTACCATCCGCACGGTGAAGCGGTCATCTATCCGACGCTCGTTCGCATGGCCCAAGAGTGGAACATGCGGAGCGTATTGATCGACAAGCAGGGAAACTTCGGCTCGATCGCTGGTCTGCCCCCGGCCGCCATGCGATACACCGAAGCTCGGTTGTCAGCGGTCGCCTCGTCGATGCTCGACGATATCAAGCTCGACACGGTCGACTTCGTGCCGACCTACGACGAGCAGCGTCAAGAGCCGACCGTATTGCCCTGCCGGTTTCCCAACTTGCTGGTCAATGGTGCCAATGGCATCGCGGTCAGCATGGCGACCAGCATTCCGCCTCACAACGTGGGCGAAGTCTGCGAAGCGTTGATTCAAGTGATCGACAATCCGGACATCTCCATCGACGAGATCATGCAGGTGCTACCCGGTCCGGACTTCCCCACGGGCGGAGTCATTTGCGGACGTGGCGGCATCCGGCACGCGTATCACACGGGGCGGAGTGTGATCGTCGTGCGGGCTCGTTGTGAAATCGATGAGCATAAGAAGGGCCGGTATCGCATCGTCGTCAGCGAAATCCCCTTCCAAACGACTCGTGACTCGATCGTTGAGAAGATCGCGTCGCTTGTGAACGGCGAGAAGATCAAGGGCATTTCCGGGATCCAGGATGTCAGTGATCTCAAGGAACCGGTCAAGCTCTTCATCGACATCAAGCAAGGGCACGATCCCGACGTCGTGCTCAATCAGCTCTACGAGTTCTCGCCGCTGCAATCATCGTTCTCGATGATCTTTCTGGCTCTGGTCGATGCGAAGCCGCGCGAGCTTTCGATCAAGGGGTTGCTAACCGAGTTCATCCGCCACCGCGTGACGGTGATTCGTCGCCGTACCCAGTTCCTGTTGGCTCGAGCCCGCAAGCGCAAGCACACCGTGGAAGGCCTCCTGTTGGCTCTGGCCAACATCGACGAGATCATCCGCATCATCCGCGCGAGCAAGACTCAAGCCGAAGCCAAGATAGGTTTGATGGGCGTGGCCTGTCCGAGCAGCATGATGGCTCGAGCCTTGGGCGACGAAGGATTCGCGGCTTTCCAACAAGAGCGAGGCGCGCAGGATTCCTACACGCTGACCGCGGTTCAGGCCGACGCGATTCTTCGCATGACGCTCGGCCAATTGGTCAACCTGGAGCAAGAGCGGCTCGGCAATGAGCATGCCCAGCTGTTGGCCGAGATTCTTGAGTTGCTCCGCATCCTGGGTGACGAAGCGATCATCTATCAGATGATTCGCGACGATCTCGAGGAGATCAAACGCAAGTTTACGGACAAGCGGCGCACCGAGATCAGTGGCGAGGAGTTGGGCAACTTCGACCTCGAGGACCTGATCACCGAGGAGAACATGGTGGTGTCGATCAGCCACCGTGGCTACATCAAGCGCACGCCGCTCAGCACCTACCGGGCCCAACGTCGAGGCGGCAAGGGACTCAAGGGAGCCAAGGCCGAGGACGAGGATCCGATCGAGCATATCTTCGCGGCCAGCACGCACGACTACCTGTTGTTCTTCACTTCGCGGGGCGTCGTGCATTGGCAAAAGGTTTACGAGCTCCCGCAGCTCTCGCGTGAAAGCAAGGGTCGCGCGCTCGTCAACTTGCTCAAGCTTCAAGAGGGAGAGACGATCGCCGATTGTCGTGCGATCCGTAACTTCGATCTCGAGGACCATTACTTGATCATGGCGACGAAGCGAGGCCTGGTCAAAAAGACGTCGCTTTCCGCCTACGGGCGTCCCAAGCGGGGCGGCATCATCGCGATTAAGTTGCGCGAGGATGACGAGCTGATTGACATCGCCGTCGCGCAAAAGGGCGATGAGTTGATCTTGAGCACGGCCAACGGCATGGCGATCCGGTTCCGCGAATCGGAATGCC
The DNA here is from genome assembly GCA_020426595.1 of Planctomycetales bacterium. Taxonomy (GTDB): domain Bacteria; phylum Planctomycetota; class Planctomycetia; order Pirellulales; family Pirellulaceae; genus UBA11682. The sequence continues at coordinate 12,344 of JAGQPS010000049.1, read as the reverse complement.
GAGCCATGGGGCGGAACACCTCGGGCGTCAAGGGTATCTCGCTAGGCAAGGGTGATCTGGTCGTCGGCATGGTCGTCGCCGATCCCGACGCGACGCTGCTGACGGTATGCGAACTCGGCTACGGCAAGCGGACTCAATTTGGCCCGAATGGTCCCGCCATCGAGGTCAACGACTCGGAAGAGTCCGACGACGATTCGGCGGCTCAAGTCGAAACGACCGATGCCGATGCGGGCGAGGACGCGGAAGACGAGCTCCAAAGCGGAGCCCGCTACCGAACTCAACGTCGCGGCGGAAAGGGCCTGCGAGACATCAAGACGACGACTCGCAATGGCAAGGTGGTCGACATCCTGCGAGTCGACGATGACGACGAAATCCTGATCATGACCTCGCGCGGCAAGCTGCAGCGAGTCGCGGTCGGTGAAATCAACGTCATCGGTCGGAATACGCAGGGAGTCCGGATCATGAGCCTGGACGAGGGGGACTCTCTTGCTGGAGTTGTCCGCGTGCCGAAGGATACTTCCGATGACGACTCCCCGGCCGAGTCGCCGCAGCCGGGCGGAGGACCGCCCGTGACCAACGCGGCGACCGCGGAAGGAGACGAGCATCCGTCCGACGCAGCAAGCAACGACGACGCTGGTATCGACGGGACCAGCGACCACGACGCCGAGAACGGGCAAGACTCGGCGGACGAATCGTAACGGTCGTGACTCGCTGAGTGGGACGCCTGGTTTGTGCGGGCGAGCCGTTGCGGCTCGCTCGCGCGATGAAAGGGGCATCCTAGGCGTCGAGCGGTCCGTGGTTTCAGGGTCGCGTCGCGCTCCATCGGGGCGGATCGGAGCAGTTGATGCGCGTTTTTGTAACCGGTGCCACCGGCTTTGTCGGCATGCACCTGGTCGAGATTGCCTTGCGCCGCGGGTTCCAGGTCTTGGGAGCCTCGCGCGAGGGCCGGTGGCGCGGCGGTGCGTTGCCGGCGGTCATCGAACGGGTTGGACTCCAAATCTGGGACGTGAATCATCCGGCCCCCGGCACCGTGGTCGATCGAGTGCGGGCCTTTGCTCCCCAAGCCCTGATTCATCTCGCCGCCATCTCGATTCCAGCCGATTGCGGATCGCCTCGGCCAACCGATGCCGCGATCGCCACGAATGTCGACGGAACGCGCCACGCATTGGAATTGGCCGATGCGCTTCCATCGCTCGACACGTTCATGTTGGCGAGTAGTTGTCACGTCTATCGGGCCAACCCCCACGAACTCTTGCAGGTCGACGAACAAGCCGAGACGGTTCCATCGAGCGGCTATGGCTGGACGAAACTCTGGGCCGAGGAAGCGGTCCGGCAGCATCCATCTCGAGCCCCCTACGACCGTTTGATCGTGCGTGGATTTCAGCAAACCGGTCCCTGGCAACCCGCGCGGTTGATCGTCCCGGAATGGCTCGAGATGGCCGCGCGAGGCGATGCGCCACTCAAGGTAAGATGCCTGAACACGGTGCTCGATTTGGCCGACATTCGCGATACGGCCGCCATGCAGCTCGACCTGTTGGCCCGTCGCGCATGTGGCGTATTCAACTTGGCGAGTGGCATGCCGACCAGTGGCGAGCAGCTCATGGCGGAGATCGAGTTGGTGTCGGGGCGACGCGTGATGGTGGAAAGCCAGATTGAAGGCCCTCGCTACAATCCGATCGCCGATATGCGGAAGATGCGAGAAACCTTGGGCTCGATCCGTTGTCGTCCCCTACGTCACACGATTACCGACATGTGGGCCACTCTCCCCACGACATCAACGCGGGTCCCACTCGACTGTGATGTTACCTGCGCGAGCGGCTGATGGACGGCGCATGGGCGACGTTGCTCGGCATGGCGACTCGAGACTCGCGTTGGGCCCGAGCTTGACAACCGCGGCGGGTCGTCTGAGAATCGCGACTCGCCCGCGTGGCAAGAGCCGCCGTTTCGCTCGCGGGCCTGCAGGGATCGCACTCCTCTTCCGTCAACCTCGAGGCGTCTGAGCTCCATGATCCTCACGGGCAAAGAAATCCAGCGCCGCATGGGTGGTGACATCGACATCACTCCGTTCGACGAGAGCCGCCTCAATCCCAACAGCTACAACTTGACGCTGCATAACGAGCTCATGATCTACGAAGAGATCGTGCTTGATATGCGTCAGCCCAATCGCTACCGCTCGGTTACGGTGCCCGATGCCGGTTTGGTGTTGAGCCCCAACCAGCTGTATCTCGGGCGAACCGTCGAACGGACGAAAACCAAGAATCTCGTGCCGATGATCGAAGGCCGTTCGTCGGTCGGTCGACTCGGACTGTTCGTTCACGTCACGGCCGGTTTTGGTGACGTGGGTTTCGAGGGTTTCTGGACCTTGGAGATGTTCGCGATTCAACCGATTCGCATCTACCCGGGGATCCCGATTTGCCAGATCTTCTACCACGAAGTCGTCGGCGACATCGTGGAATACAAGAGTGGCAAGTACCAAAACAACAGCGGCATTCAGCCAAGCTTGCTGTACAAGGAGCTCAACCCGACGGCTCAACCTCGGATTGACGCACAGCTCCATCTGGACCTCGAATAGTGAGTAAAGCACGACTCACTTGTTTTCGCGGCGATCGCGTTCGCGCATGAAAAAAGGGTGACTGGACCGGCGTTCCAGTTGCCGCTCCAGCCACCCACGACTCGTATCGCTCCCCAGGACACGAGCTTGCGTAACCGTAGTCCCCAAATTGGCTGCGTCAAAACCGCGGATGTCGCTTTTGCAGGGAATGAAACTGGGCGATTCTTTCGCGCCGCGAGTCCCAGACTCGGTCAAGGGGGCTGGAATCGTTTCGGTCCGTCGCGGAAAACGGATTGAGTCGATTGTGGGGCACACGCCGACCCGTTGAACCTGAGAGACCGCGACGAGAAAGGAATGTCGGATGAAGTTGGAAGGCACCATCTTTCTGGGTCCTCCCGCGCCCGCCGATTTTGATTGGGGGCAACTCCCCGAGGAGCTCGGCATGCTCCTGCAACTTCGCAACGGTGTCGTGGCATTCCACGGTGGGTTCCATCTTCGCGGTGTGGGAGATGTCCCGACCTGGCACGACCTGATGGATGTTTGGACCGGACCGCACGCACTGCATAAGGTCTACGATGCGATCGCGCCGACCGATGTACCGTTTGGCCAGGACTGCTTTGGAGACCAGTTCATCTTGCGCGGCGGAGTCGTCTACAAACTCAATACCGAACTGGGACATTTCGAGCAGATGTCCGAGGATCTTGGGGCGTTCCTGGGTGCCGCGATCGAGGAACCGGTGACGTACCTCGACCTGGAGGCATTGGACGCGTTTCGGGAGGATGGCGAGGAGCTCGAGCCAGGCATGCTGTTGCACGTGGATCCCCCCTTCTCGTCCGACGAGGCCGAGGATGGCATCACCGTTTCGGCGATGCCGTGCGAGGAGCGGCTGGAGTATCTCTTCGACCACTATCGCCGTTTCATGGAACAAGCCTAACGCCAACCGCCTACGGCTCGTCCGCGATCCGATTATGGCGAAAGCGATTCGCCCTGCGCGTTGTGATGGTGACCGGCGGTGGGTCGAACGCTTGTGGCTTTGGCTGGCACGGTAAGCCGGCGTGGTCAATCGCGAACGGGCGCTCGATCGCTCCAATTGACTCGCGGCGAAATCGGCTCGAGCCGGTCTTCATTCGTCGACGAATCGCCAAAGCCCCCAAACACGCCTCTCGCCCCCGACTTTTCAAAAAACCTCAAAGCACTCGCCTGCCGAATCGCCTATGATGGGACCTCGGCCAAGCTCGGGGTAGTCGGTGGTTTGGGCGAACTCACGATGCACACCAAGAATGAGTGGTTGGAATGCCTTCGATTGAGTTGATAACGGTTGCTGGAGTCGATGCGGTCGCGCATTGGAAGCAACTTCGCGAACAATACGACTCGACGGGAAAATACCCGGTCTTGCTTGGTTCGCGGCGCGATTACGATGCTTGGTGCAAACGTCGAGTCGACAGCTCATCCAACGCCGAGATCTTGGCGGAGGCTCGGACGGTCGCGTTTCCTGACTGGTTCCTCGAACGCCGCAACGCCGAGCTTGATCCGTCGCCGGCCGACCGAGACATGTGGCCGAGTGAGCCACCCGAGCCGATCGACATCGCGGCCCATCTTGAACCGGAGAGTGGCCTGCCTCGCGCCGAGGCTCTTGTCGGCCTCGTTCCTTGTGCGAGTCCGCCGGAGCTGTTTGGGCAATTGCCGTGGGGCGGCTGGAGCGATTGTCCCTGGCCGGCCGAACACGCCGCCGTCATGCGCTATTGGCTCGACAAATACGGTG
>JAGQPS010000049.1:0-7934 GCA_020426595.1 Planctomycetales bacterium | reverse complement strand
AGCCGAAGTGGTGTCGATCACGCAAGACACCATTGAATGTCATGTCGCCCGACCGCCGCGGGATCGCGACGCCGCGATTCGCTTGGCCAAGGAGCAGATGGCCTATTGCGAATCAATCACCGAAGGCGGAACTCTTTGTGCCGCCACCGTCGCCGCCGGACTTCTCACCAGCCACACCTGGTACTTCTGGTGGAGCGAGAAAGAGCCGGCGTGAGTTGGCTCGCGGTGATCACTTGCGTCGCGTCGTTTCGGGGCGCGCCTCCGCGCACGATGCGACGTCGGCTCAGGCTCCCGCCGCGACTCCCAATCGGTTGCGTCTTCCCGAACGCCGAAAGACGCGAGTCACCGGCGTGGTTGGTTCCGATTCGGACTCTTCCCCACGAAGATTGAGCACCACACGCCGACTTCGTGGAGCTGGCTTAGCTGGCTCGACATGCTTAACGGCGACAGGTGTCTCGGACATGCCACCCAGCGCCATGTGCGGCATGGGTAGGGTATGAGCCGAGTCGATCCGCATGAGCCGCGTTTGAATTCGATGAAAGCCAAGCGCGTGGTCGACTCGCTGCCAGAGATCGGCGTCCTTGATCGGAGTCATCTCGCCGAATCTTTCCCATCGCCAGTCGTTTTCGCGCCAGAGTGGAAGACCAACTCTCAGTCCGCGACCGAGGTAGCGACTTTCCGTCACGAGCTGAATCTGACTCGGTTGGTCCAGCGCCTCGAGACCTCGGACGAGTCCAATGAGGTCGAGTCGCTGCGGGTGGGCCGCCAACTCGTAATCCTCGGCCTCGAGCACTTCGGGGCCATCGATCGCTTCCAAGGAGAAACGCCAACAGCCCGCGTTCTTCTCGGACTCATATTCGGATTCGACGTACAACAGGAAGCGGGGGAGTCGCATCATGGATCGGTCTCACGGAATGCGGGCGCGATGCTGCGTCGTTCGAGGGCCGTCGAACCTGTGCTCCATCCGGGGAGCGAAGGACATCCGTGAGACGGCTTCGTCGTAGGGATTGAGATTCGGCATGCGGGGCGGAAGCCGTCGAAGTTTTCCTGACCGAATCCGTTTCTGTCGACGTTACAGCTTCCGCTGGTGACGCGCGGAGAATCGTTCGCATCGTTTCGTGACTCGCGGTACAGGGGACTTGGGGGCGATCGGGCGGCTGAATCGCACGTCCGCCAAAAAGCGAGCCCGGTGAGGTTCCCCGAGCGACGAGCCGGTACAATGCGAAACGCTTACCAAACCTAAATGCGATGCTTGACCAAACGCGCGAAGCGCGCTGTTCCGGAAATCGTCGATCGCATCGCCCGCCAGCCGGAGCCCTCGCCCGCATGCCTCGCCCAAAGAATGTCCTTGGCACTGAACTCCAGTGTTGTTGCACCAATCCAGTCACCGGGTTTTACCGCAACGGATTCTGCGAAACTGGCCCGGATGACCTCGGTTTACATCTTGTCTGCGCCGAGATGACCGACGAGTTCCTGAGGTTCTCGAAGGAACGTGGCAATGACCTGAGCACGCCTCGACCCGAGTGGGATTTTCCTGGCCTGCGGTCCGGCGATCGCTGGTGTCTCTGCGTGCAGCGTTGGAAGGAAGCACTGCTCGCGGGCATGGCCCCACGAGTCGATCTGGAGGCGACTCATATGTCGTCCCTTGAATTCGTTGAGTTGGAAGAACTCCGCGAACACGCCGTCGACTAACCTCTGGAAGGCTACTTCACCTCACACTCGTTCCGTGAGCTGCCGTGGGAACCCCCAAGTAATGTCTCGAATAGCACGGCGAATTCGCGGTGCACCGCCAATGATGGAAACCACCATGAGGCATCAAACCAATCCGCATCGTTCAGCCATGATGACTCTGCTTGTCGTCGGCTTCGCGGCTTTCTCGACCGTCTATTGCTCGATGTCGGTCGTACGAGGTCAGGAGCCGGACCAACCGATGGTCGGCGGCCAATCCTTGGACTCGCTCCACTTGCTGGAACCACTCTGGGACTCGGCCGTGGTCCACCGCGAAAGCTCGGTGTTGATGCGGGATGAGTCGGGCGCGGCTGTCGCTCGGCTCGCCTATCCCGCCGCGCGGATCCTCGAGATTCGTTCCGCGAGTGGAACGTTCCGTTGGCCCATCAACGGTGATGTTCGTTTGCGGGACGAAGGCCGCATTCTGGAACTCGCGGACACCGGTCCGATCGAGGTGCTCGAGCCCTCGTGGCTCTACCCACCCAAGGACTCGCCGAACAGTTACCGCCATCGCGTGGGTGATCCCGAGACCTACATGCTCTACCAGCCTGGACATTGGTTCCACGATCACAATATCGAGGTCACCTATACGCGGCGCGACGCCACGGCGGAACAAATCGAACAGCAGCGTGGCTCGAATCCGCGCTTGCGACTTCCGGACGATCCCGTGACTGCCGGACTATCGCGGACCCTGGCGAAACTCAGGGCGGGAGAACCGCTGACGATCGGTGTGAGTGGTGACAGTATCTCGACCGGCCTGGATGCTTCGGGGAAGACGGATGCCCAGCCCCAGCAGCCTGGCTACGCCCAACTCATCGTCGCTCAGCTTGCCGCGCTAAGCGGGAGCGATATTGAATTGGTCAATCGTTCGGTGGCCGGCTGGAGCGTCGCCAATGGGGTGCAGGATCTTGCCGAGTTACTCAAGTCGCAACCCGATTTGATCATTGTCGCTTATGGCATGAACGACGTGGGGCGTCGCGATCCGCGGTGGTATCGAGAACGAACCGAGGAGATCCTTCGAGGCGTGCGAGAAGCGAATGCCGAAACGGAGGTCATTTTGGTCTCGACGATGTTGGGCAACGATCAGTGGATACACACGCCGCGCGAGATGTTCCCCGAGTACCGCGATCAATTGCGTGAACTCCAAGGCCCAACCACGGCGTTCGCGGATGTGACTGAGGTGTGGACCGAGTTGCTCGAGCACAAACACTTCCACGATCTCACCGGCAACGGGCTCAATCATCCCAATGACTGTGGACATCGCCTTTATGCTCAAGCGATCCTGCGTTTATTGGCGACCAGGGACTAGGTGTATCGACGCAGGTTTGGACAAGTCATCTCGGAACGGGGCGCTGCACGATGCATTGGCTCAACTATCACCACTTGCTTTACTTCTGGACCGTGGCACGAGAAGGAAGTATCGCGAAGGCATGTGACCGACTCTTGCTGTCGCAGCCGACGATCAGTGGTCAAATTCGGCAACTCGAAAAGTCGTTCGGGATGAAGCTCTTCGAGCGAGTCGGCCGCAATCTCGTTCTCACCGACGCGGGCCGCGATGTCTATCGATACGCCGACGAGATCTTCACGATCGGCAAGGAGTTGCAGGAGTCGGTGCAAGGTCGCACGACCAGCAAGGCGACTCGGCTGGTGGTCGGCATCCACGACGCGATGCCCAAGTTGATCTGTTACAAGATCCTCGCCGCCGCGTTGGAGCTGGACGAACCGGTCCAGATCGTGTGCATCGAAGGGGCTCCGGAGCAACTACTGGCCAAGATGGCCTTGCACGAGCTGGATGTGATTCTCACCGATTCTCCGACTCCACCCTCGAGCAAGGTGCGCGCCTACAACCACTTGCTTGGTGAATGCGACGTCGCGTTGTGCGGGGCTCCGGCCTTGGTTGAGCCGTTGCGGGAGAATTTTCCTCGGTCGCTCGACGAAGCTCCGTTTCTGCTGCCTCTGTCCGATACATCGATGCGCCGTTCGTTGGAACGTTGGTTTGATGAAGCCGACATTCGGCCGGTGATCCGCGGCGAGTTCGCGGATAGCGCCCTCATGAAGGTGTTTGGGCGGGAAGGCGTCGGTTTGTTCGCGATTCCGTCGGCCATCGAGGAGGATGTCCATAGCCAATTGGGAGTCGAGACGTTGGCGGTTCTCCCGAACGTCAAGGAACGATTCTATTTGATCTCCGTGGAGCGAAAGCTCCGCCAACCAAGCGTCGCGGCGGTCGCCGAAATGGCAAGAACGCGTCTGGGAGCCGACGGCCTTTCCCAGCTTGCCGAGTAAAGAGGCCGGTTCAAACCAAACGGTGTCGCGTTACTGTCACGACGCCGTGCCCTTCCGCGGTAGTGATTCGCGAACTCCAAGGGGTAATGGCGACTTGCCATCCGCGTCACGGTTGACGGAAACGTGTCTCGGCTATTGATCCTGAGTTGCTCGAGGCCTGCCTCTTGAATACCAACCCCTATGCCACGTCGGATCAGTCGGAGACGGCTTACTTCACCGACGACATTACTCTCCTGCCCTTGTCCGCGATTTGGAGAATCTGTCGACGTTTGGGACTGACCGGTTGGGTGCTGGTGTTTCCGCTGTTCACCGTACGAAAGCTGCTGGGATGGACCTACCCGGCGAATCATGCGACCTGCCGACCGGACGGATTGAACTTCATCGCTCCCCACGAACTCTCGGCGGACGAGGCAAGTGGTTTGGCGAACCTCGAGGATGCGTGTCGAGCGTTGGGGATGCAGCCGCTCGGGATTTTTCGTCCACCCTGGATTGGTCGCAAGTCAGGAGTTTTCGAGCTGTGGTTGCATCCCTCCCGACGACTCTATTGCAACCTGGCGTACATCTCGTTGAGTCTCGGCAAGTTCCATAAATCAAAAGCGATCTTCGCCTGTCATTCCAAGTTGGCGACGGGACTCGAATTCCACACGTCGTCGATGGATCCGGAAGACTGGATTCCCGAATTGATCCCGCCGGGGCATGACCTCGCTCCTCTTCCCGCTGGATTGGCTCCGGCCGAGGTGATCGAACACCATCTGGCGCGGATCGCCGACCAGGGTGAGGTGTTGGAACTCGATGGCGACGCCGCCTGTCGCTTGATTGTTGAATCGACACAGCGGCAAATCGATTTTTCCTGGGACCGAGGCTTTCTAAGGCGCATCGGCGAAAGTGAATTGGCGGAACTCCGATCGCTCAGCCACCCGGATACGCTCCCGGGCAGCGAATCGCGTTAGCCGGAGGCGCGGGGACGACCACGCCGAGCCTCACTCATGAGCCGACGCAAGGTCTCGCCAGCGATGCTGGTTCACGGCTCGGTCCGAGGCGGGGGTTTCTTGTTTCACCACGGAGTTCGCGGCGGGCACGGAGAAATCGGGAAAATTTCGTCGCGTGCTTGAAATCAGCCTCTCACTCGATCGTCATGACTGTAAACACACTCGACGAGACTGCTTGTGCCGGAACCACTCCCACCACAACGCCGCGATCCCGCGACTCCGCTTTCAGCCGATGAGCTCGAAGCGTTGGTGGCGACGCATGGCCCGGCCTGGCGTCTCTATGCGGCTCGGGGGAGTCGGCAACCGGATGATTTGGTGCAAGAGGCGTTGCTGAGGTTGTTGCGGCAGAGTCCGCCTCCCGACGAGCCAGCCGCCTGGGTCTTTCGAGTCCTGAGGAATCTCGTCATCGATGCCGCACGCAGGGTTCACCGAGAGCGCGAGACGTGGCATCGGCTAACGCATGAGCGGGAGTTCGTGGAGCTTGCTCAACACAAGCAAGAGGAATGCGAGGCGATTCAAGTGGCTCTCGATCAACTGGATGAGGAAGAGCTGCTCTTGGTAGTGGGCAAGACTTGGGGACGGCTGACGTTTGAACAACTCGGGTCGATTCTCGAGTGCTCCGCGCCGACGGCGCTCCGACGCCATCGCCAAGTACTCGAGCGACTCGCCAGCCTCCTGTCCGCCGGCTCCACCTCGACGTCAGCGCATTCCTCGCCGTTGATGCCAGCGACCAACGATCCAGGATCGGAGAAGGAACGATGAGTGAAGAGCATGAAGATCTAGAATCTCGGCTCCGATCGTTGGAGCCGAGGAGTCCTAGGCTCGATTGGAAAGCGATTTGGATCGAGCAAGGCCGCGCGCTCGAGCGTCACGCGGCAACGGAGTCGCGTCTGGTCGAACGTCAGGCCAAGGAGACTGACACGATTCGAGCCTGGTGGGCTCATCCGGCTTGGTCCGCTGTCAGTGCATGTCTGGCCGTCGCCTGCTTGGCGATGCTGGGTGTCTTGCTCAAGTCAAGCGGCGAAACGACGCCAATTCCCTCGCTGGCCGAACCATCGGGCGATGGAGTCAAGTCCTCGATTCATGAGGCTCTTACCAATCAGAATCCGCGAACGGCGTCGAACCAGGATACGGTTGCCGTCCTTGATCGAGGTCCCAAACAGGTTGATGTATCGCAGCTTGTGAATCGCGGCGCGCCGATGGGTGTTTCGTGGCACTGGATGTCCTGGTTGGGCTTGTCTCCGCCCAATGAGCTCGACGTACTGCGGCAACGCATGCCGTCTGAGTCGTTGTTTTATCGGTACCAACAGAATCCACGTCCGTCGCAGTTTGTTTCCGAGCCCCAGCACGAGCCTTGGGACATACCCGAACTGCATCAGACCCAGGAAATGCCCTCCCTGCTTAAGCCTTGGAGAGATTTGCTATGAAGTCCAAGTATCAATCGCTTCGAATCGCGATCCACCTGTCCATCGTCCTCGTGGCCTGCCTTGCCGGTAGACGGTCTTTTTCACAAATCGTGATGCTTCAAGAAACGACGCCCCGTCCGGTCGCGGAACAGCAGACGTTTGATCTTGGGCGTTTACAGGGGGCGGCGGAACCCAGATCGGCTCTCAAGTATCTGTTTGCAGTCGATGCGATCCGACCTCGTAATGGGAATGCCGCGGTTCATTATTTGTCGGCACTCAGTCACTATGATTCCGCTCGACCGCTCTTGCAGGGTGACGAGACTCAGTGGGATTCGATCTGGTTGAGCCGTGGTACCGACCTGCCGTTGGACGATGTGGCACGGACACTAGAGAAGCTGACTCGAGTGCGTCAGGCGATCCAAGAAGGAGCGGAATGCCAATATTGTGATTGGAATACCGACTGGAGCGATCGACGAAGTCTTAATGAGATGATTTCGATGAACATCGAGACTCATCAGCGCATGCGACAACTGATGCGTCTTCTTTCCCTTGAAACAAACTACGCCTTGGCGGTTGGAGATTTTGATCGAGCGTCAAGCGCGCTTACCTGCCAGTTTGAAATCGCCAAGGACGTTCAAACGCCCGAGTTCCTCATTACTCATTTGATCGGGATCGCCGGCGCGGGGATTGCTTTTCATGACTGCCACACGTGGATCGCGCAACCTAACTCGCCAAACCTGTACTGGGCGCTCACGAGCATCGATGGAAACGTGATCGGGCGGCGATCGAGCTACCTTGGTGAGGTCCGACTGTTGCGATTTGGCGTCGAGGCGTTTCAGTCTCCCGAGACACTCGACTGGACCAGTCAGCAGTGGGTTGACTCCCTAGCCCGCGACTTCGCCGTAATACTGCCGGGATCGGACGAATCAGAGAACGCTCTTCGCGGAGTGGTATCCGCGATGATCGTGCGTGGCTATCCGATTGCGAAACAGCGTCTGATTGCCGAAGGCTGGGATACGGATGAATTGGAGAACATGGAGACGGCGCAGGTTTTCTGTATCTGTGAATCACTCAACTTGGCCCGGGCGGTTGATGATTGCCTCAAATGGTCGTTGCTATCTCCAGCGGAGCTCAGACAAGCCGTGGAGGCGAACCTCGCCTTGACCGGCGACACGACGTTGCCCGGCCGTGCGAAGAACTTCGAAAACAACGACGGATTCCTAACTCCCTTCATTCCCATGATGCTGCCGGCTTTCAACGCGGCGGAGAAAGCCTCGGAGCGGGCTGTCGTGATGTTGGCCGGACTCCGTACCGTCGAGGCACTGCGAATGCACGTAGCGGAGACGGGAGAAGTCCCGGCTTCGCTGTCCGAGATTCATATCGTTCCCGTGCCAAACGACCCGCGAACCGGCGATCCGTTTCCTTACCATGTCACCGACGAAGCCGTTGAGATCGTCTTGCCTGACGTTAGCTACAACGGTAGTCGCGACATCGTGTATCGCTTCGAGCGTTAGGCCACTTAGTCCGA
>JAGQPS010000499.1 GCA_020426595.1 Planctomycetales bacterium | reverse complement strand
CCTCGGCGCGAGCCCGTACATGAGGCCACGCCATGTCGTTGCCTCCGGCCAAGCCGATCCAAGGAGTCTTGACGATCAACACCTTGGGCTTGTCGACCAGGAGCTCCTGCAAATCCGCATCGAGCTCGTCGATCGGCCTCACTTGCTCGAAGCCAGTCAGTTCGGGCACCCACGCGTCGTCGACATCCCAAACCTCGCCATCCCATTGCTCCTGAAAACCATTGTGCCTCGGGAGATATAGGGTTTCGTTCCCCGAACGTCCGTCGATCACTAGCGCGGCGTTGGGGCTCGCCACTCCGGTCAGATACCAGAAGTTCTTGTCTTGGTAGAACCGCTGATAGTCTCTCGGCTGCGCGAGACCGCGCATGATGAACACGCCTTCTCCCATCGTCTCGCGCAGCGCCGCGCGTCGCCCCGCGTGGAACTCCTTGCCCAAGCCGCAGACAGGCTCGCCTGATTCCGAGCGAGTCGCCGCGCGCAATTCACTCGGCGATTCCCAAGCCGCCGACTCGCGGCTTGCGCCCTCGAGCGACGTCCAGACAACCAGCCACCCCACGCACCAAGTCACGCCTCGGCGAAGCGTTCGAGCGAGTCCCCCCGGGCGCCCATCCTGGGACCGGTGAGTTGCTGGTTTGAAGAACATCGGTGATTGGTCCAAGTTTCGTTCCTTCATCAGTTGCCTTCCAGGTGCGCTTCCAGGTGGGCCAAGTCCATTGCGTAGCGCGACAGGTCCCATCGCACGAATCGATTCGCCCCGCCGCCATTTCACGCGATTCGCCATGTCACCCGATCCGCCATGTCATCCGGCTCGCCATGATCACGGGTTCGCCATTGTGCCCTGGAGGTCGATTGGTACACAATTATGGGAGCTCACTGATCCGCGGCGATTGGCTTTCCGCGCACCGCAGAACGAAATCGAGACTCGGCATGCCTGTTTCCTCCCTCGCGCAGCCCCTGACGGTTCCATCCTCGCCAGATCGAGCCCCACAGTTGCTCGAGCAGCGCCAAACGCGGCCTGGCTTGCCGCGGATTCTGGTCTTGAGCCTTGCGTCTGTTGGGTTCGCCGTCGCCGGGATTGCCTCGGCCAAGGCCACGGCACAGGAACCGGTGGAGTCCGTCGAGCGACGTCGGCAACCGGTCGCGATCGCGCTTTCGGCCGATGGGGAGTTTCTGTTCGTCGCGAACGAGTCCACCGGCACGCTTAGCGTAGTAGCGACATCCGATCCCCATTCGCCGGCCGAGTTTCAGGTGGGAGAATCGCTCTCGGATGTCGAAATACTAGGCGAGTCCGGCCTGCTGGCGGTCGTCGATCGAGCGACCCATCAATTGCACGTGCTGCGTTACCAGCCCCCGCGACTCGAGGTCGTGCGGACCCTCGACGTCCCGCATACACCTGTCCAACTGGCCTTCGATGCGAACCAACAACAACTCGCCGTCGCCTCGCTTTGGTCCCGTCGGCTCTCGCTGTTGGATTGGGACGAAGCGTCAAGTACTCTCACGCCGCGGCGTCAAGTCGATCTCGAGGTGGCTCCGAGACAAATGCAATTCGTCGAGCAGGGGCGGACGCTCATTGTCGCGGACAACTTTGGCGGCCACTTGTTGGCGTTGAACGCGGCGGATGGATCGGTGCGGCGCAGCCGGAGCGTGCCGGCTCACAAGATCCGTGGCTTGGCCGTGACTCCCGACGGAAATCGGTTGGTGATGAGCCACCAGATGCTCAACAGTCTCGCCCACGCGATCCGCAACGACGTCCACTGGGGTTTGATGATGAGCAACGACCTGCGTTGGCTCGATCTCGAGGTACTGCTCTCGGAGGACGACGACTTCTATCATCGCTCCCACATGCATCCGCTCGGACAACCCGGCGCGGGCATGGCCGATCCCGCCGGCCTGGCGATGTCGACCCAGGGAGATGTCGCCGTCGCGGTGCAAGGAGTCGACCGGGTGCTCGTGGGCAAGGAGAGCGATTTCTCGCTCGATGCGATCGCGGTGGGGCCAGGTCCCGTCGACGTCGTCTTTTCGCCCGATGGAGCCTCGTTGTACGTCGCTCACCGCTGGGACGACTCGGTGAGCATCATCGACGTGGCTCAACGCGATCCGGTCGTGCGAATCGCCCTCGGCAATGTGCCGGACGAGTCCGAACTGGAGCTGGGGCGACGTCTCTTTCATCAAGGGCGTCTCGCCCATGACGGTTGGATGAGCTGCAGTAGTTGCCATGTCGACGGCCACACCAATGGCCAGCTCAATGACAACTTCTCGGATGGTTCCTTTGGAGCTCCCAAACGAGTTCTGACGCTCTTGGGTGTCGCCGGTACCGAACCGCTTGCCTGGAACGGGGCCAAGGAAACGCTCGAGGAGCAAATCGCCGCGAGTGTCTCCGCCACCATGCAGGCTCCCGAACCCGCGACCGAGCGCGAGGTCTCCGCCATGGCGGCGTTTATTCGCTCCCTTCCCGTACCTCCATCCGTGGAAAGCGCGAGAGGAGCATTGCCCGACGACCTAGCCGAATCGATCTCCAGGGGACGCACGCGGTTCGAGGCGCTGGGCTGTTCCGACTGCCATGCGGGTGAGTTGCTGACGTCACCCGGGACCTTTGACGTCGGGCTGGTCGATCAGCAGGGGAACCACCTGTTCAACCCGCCTAGCCTAAGGGGACTCTCGCAGCGGTCTCCGTATTTCCATGACGGGAGCGCCGCGACCCTCGAAGTCCTCCTCGACGAATCGCGACATCAATTGCAGGAACCGCTCTCCGAACAAGAGCGAGCCGACCTGCTAGCGTACCTCCGCAGCCTCTAGGCCGGAGTTCCCGCGAGTCTTCCAGTGCGCCGAGGACGCCTGTCCCAAGCAAATTGGGCTGTTGATTTAAAACAACCGGATGCGATTCGTGCCCAAGCAAAAAGCGATTTGGGTGCAAGAGAGTCGAACCACGGTTTGCTAAGCCCCCAACGGGGGCGCCGCACCACAGCCTAGGGTCAG
>JAGQPS010000498.1 GCA_020426595.1 Planctomycetales bacterium | reverse complement strand
GGTAAGAGCCCACCAGCGATCGAGGTGACTCGGTCGGCTTGGTAAACCCCATTTGGAGCAAGGCCGAGCAGAGGGGAGTCCGACGTTCGCGTCGGCGCGTCGCGGCCCGTGACGTTTTCACCCTCGGGTAGGCTGCTGGAGGCCTGGAGCAATTCAGGTCCTAGAGAAATGACCGTCGCCGCGTTGGCGACAACGCGGAACAGAACCCGGCTTATCAGTCGACTCGCCCCTCACGTGTCGTTGTTCGCGAGCAAGCCGCGAGCGTGTCGGCTTTCGCTCGGCGAGAACGTTTAACTGATCACGCGAATCAAGCTCGAACGGGCTAACCGGTCAGCGTGGAGCCTTGTTTTCTATCCCAGTGCGGAGACGTCGAATGGGTCCGAGCTTTACCTCTGTTCTCTTCCAATTGGCGGGACAGGCACCGCAGATCATCGCTTGCCTGATTGGTGTGATAACTGCCGCGGTGTTTTGGCGTCGCTGTCCTCCCGCCGCCGGTCTGGTCGTGCTGGGCTCGGTCCTGTTCGTGATCTCGATAGTTTCGACAAACGTCACGTTTTCAACGGTCTCGCAGGTTGGGGGCAACATGGGTTGGTCGGCGAACGTAATGGGTATTTCGTTCGCATTGACGCGATTCATCCACGGCACCCTTAACGCTATCGGGATCTTCTGTTTATTTACGGCGGCATTCCTCCGGCGTCCCGTCTGAGACCGAAGTGAGCACGCTCCAGCAAGTAATTCCGCGACGCCGACCCGAGGTACTTGCTCTACCCTTCGCCCAGTCTGCTTTGCCGGCGAAGTCGGTGGACCGCCTGGCTTGCTCCTCTTGAAGCCCGGCATTTTCGGGTCGACAATGAGTGGTTTACCCGCCTCGCGATTCCCTCCCAAGAGCAGACTTCCGTATGGCTTCTGGTCCCTCGTCGACTCCGAAACGCGGCTTGAGTTCCGCCGAAGTGCTGCAGTCTCGCGAGAAGCATGGCTCCAATCTGCTGACGCCTCCGCAACGTGATCCTTGGTGGAAGCTCTTTCTCGAGAAGTTCGACGATCCGATCATTCGTATCCTGCTCATCGCCGCCATCGTGGCGATCGCGGTCGGGGCGATGCACGGCGAGTACCTGGAGGGGATTGGCATCCTCGCGGCGGTTTTTCTCGCGACGATCATCGCCTTCGTCAATGAATTTCGAGCCAACCAAGAGTTCGACATTCTTAATGCCGTGAACGACGAAGTGCCGACTCGAGTCCTGCGCGATGGCGGGTTCACCACGGTTCCGAAACACGAGGTCGTCGTCGGCGATTGGGTCCTGATCGAAGCGGGTGAGGAAGTTCCGGCCGATGGCGAACTGGTCGAGGCGGTTTCGCTGTCGGTGAACGAATCGGGGCTCACCGGCGAGAGTGAGCCAGTGGGCAAGGTGACCGCCGAGCATCCCGACTTTTCGCGCCGCGCCGAACGGACGTATCCGCATGATGCGGTGTTGCGCGGCTGCATGGTGCTCGACGGTCACGGGACCTTCCGAGTGACGAAGGTCGGCGACGCCACCGAAATTGGACAGACCGTCCGAGCCGCGGCCGAGGAGACTGGTGACGATACGCCGCTCAATCAACAGCTCGAACGATTGAGCAAGGTCATTGGCGTGGTGGGGCTCGTCGTCGCCGTCGCGTTGTTCGCGGCGCTGGTGGTTCGCGGAGTGATCAATGGTGAGCTCCAGCTCGACGCCGGCCAGTGGCTGTTGGTGGGCTTGGTCATGGTGTCGGGCGGGCTGGCGACGCTCCGCATTTGGCTACCCATGATCTACGACGGTTTGGAACTCGCGTGCGGCCTCGAGGCTCCTGAGTGGCTGTCGTCGGAATTGACTTCGTCCCAAGCGATGACCCAGCGACTGAAGCTGTGGGGAGGCGGGGGGTTGCTATTGGTGGCTGGAATCGCGATCGGTTGGGGCACCGGTTTCCTTTCCTCCGACTACCGACAATGGTTGCCGAGCGAAGCGGTCGAGCAGTTCCTCGCGTTCTTCATGGTGGCGGTCACGATCATCGTGGTCGCCGTGCCCGAGGGGTTGGCCATGAGTGTCACGCTGAGCCTGGCCTACAGCATGCGGCGCATGACCGCCGCCAACACGCTCGTGCGTAAGATGCACGCCTGCGAGACGATTGGCGCGGCGACCGTGATTTGCTCGGACAAGACAGGAACGCTGACGCTCAACGAAATGCGGGTGTTCGAGGCGGTGTACCCGGCGCTGACCGACAAGCCGCGAGTCGAGGACTCGGTCGGGCAGCTGATCATCGAGAACATCGCGGCGAACTCAACCGCTCATCTCACTCGCGAGGCCGGACAACTCAAGGGACTCGGGAATCCCACCGAGAGTGCGTTGTTGTTGTGGCTCAATGGGCACGACGTCGACTATGTACTGGCGCGGGATGCGTTTGAGATCAAGGGGCAGCTGACCTTCTCGACCGACCGCAAATGGATGGGCACGTGCGGCATGTCTCCGGCTGGCATGATTCGCCTGCACGTCAAAGGAGCTCCCGAAATCGTGCTCGCTCGATGCGGTACGATGCTGACCGCCGACGGGGAGCAGGGCCTCACGCCCGAGCAACGAGCCGAATTGTTGGCGGAGCTCGGTACGTTCCAGCAGCGCGGCATGCGCACGTTGGGAATGGCTTATCGAGCGGCCAACGCGGAGACTCCCGGAGTCGATATCGATCAAGCGGCCCACGACCTCGTGTGGCTCGGGTTCCTCGCGATCGCCGATCCGATTCGCCCCGAGGTGCCGGAGGCCGTCGCGGCGTGCCGCAAGGCGGGCATCAAGATCAAGATGGTGACCGGAGACAGTCAACCAACGGCCCAGGAGATTGGGCGGCAGATTGGGTTGTGGGATCCGTCCCTCCCGAGTCACTCGCATATTGGCGGGCCCAGTTTTCAGGAACTCGAGGAAGAGCCAGCTCGTGATGCCGCCGAGAACTTGATGGTGATGAGTCGCGCCA
>JAGQPS010000497.1 GCA_020426595.1 Planctomycetales bacterium | reverse complement strand
GGCCGTCGCCGCGACCGGTGCTCATATCTACATGGAGAAGCCGTTTTGCCGGAGCGCCGCGGAAGCCGACGAGATCATCGCCGCCTGTGAGGCGAGCGGAACGAAACTCGCCCTGGCTCACCAGACCCGCTACAGCCCCGTCACTTCCGCGGTCAAACGATTGCTTGAGGAAGGCGCGATTGGTGAACTCCTTGAGATTCGCGTGCGGGGCAAGGAAGACCATCGTGGTGGCGGTGAGGACCTCTGGGTTCTTGGCTCACACTTGATGAACCTCATTCATCATCTGGCGGGCGAACCGGAATGGGTCCAGGCTCAGTGCGAGGTGGAGGGTCGCGCCGTCATGGCGACCGACATTCGTGAAGGGAACGAGGGGTTGGGACCTCTGGCGGGCGATACGGTTCGGGCGATGTATGGACTGCCAAACGGGGCGACCGCGTTCTTTGGCTCGCGTCGCGGAGCCGCGGGCAATCGTTTTGGTCTTCAGCTATTTGGCTCGACCGGCGTGATCGAGTTGCTAACCGGCTATCTACCAGCCGCGTCGATCCTTCAAGACCCGAGTTGGTCTCCCGCTCGTAGCGGCAAGGCCTGGGAGACGATTACGTCGGCCGGCATTGGAATGCCCGAGGAGGTTCGGGACGAAGGAGGCCATGGGGGCAACCTCGCCGCGGTGCATGATCTCTTGGCGGCGATCGCCGATGACCGTCATCCCGAGTGCAGCATGTACGAGGGTCGAGTGACCGTGGAGATGATCTGCGGTGTATTCGCCTCGCATCGGTCCGGTCAGCGCGAGTCCTTGCCGCTGAGGGAGCGCGAGCATGCCTGGGCGACCTGGAGCTAGACGAGTTCTTCTCTCACGCCGCGGGCTTCCCATCACTCCGCGCCCGCGCGACTTACGCGTGGCCTTCACCATGGCCGAGCCCAGCCGCCGCGCGATGCTCGAGAATGCCTGATCGTTACAACCGTAACGGCAAGTAGGACGAGGTCGGACCGCGAGGGTCCGTTCAAGGGATCGGTCGATTGAGCTGACCCTGGCTCCCAAGTAGCGTGGAAGTTGAGTCTTGCCACGCATCACGCGTTTCAGCAGGCGCCTCCGCGGCGGAAGCGTTGGCCGACGCGTCTCTTCATGCCCTCGCGCGGGGCAAGGTTGGCAGGTCGCCTCGTGAGAAAGTCATCGGTATGAACGTCCGCAAAGCGGTGATCACCGCCGCCAGCCCTGATCAGCACACGCTCCCACTGCAGCGATTGGTCGATCGCGATGGCGTGGAAAAATCGGCCCTGCAGATGATCGTCGACGAGGTGGTCGAGGCTGGGATCGAGGAGATCGCGGTCGTCATTCAACCGGGTGACGCGACCGAATACCGACGAGCGGCGGGAAGTCACGTCGGCATGCTGCGATTCATTGAACAGACCGATCCAGTCGGTTACGCCGACGCGGTGGCTCGAGCGGCCGACTTCGTGGCGGACGAGCCCTTTCTTCACTTGGTTGGCGACCACATGTACCTCAGCTGCAACGACATCCGTTGCGCTCGCCAAGTGATCGATGTCGCGACCGAGTTTGATTGCTCCGTCTCGGCGGTCCAAGCGACGCGGGAACACAAGCTGCCGTTCTACGGAGTCGCGGGAGGAACACGCGTCCCGCGCAAGTCTCGGCTATACGAGATCTCTCGCGTGATCGAGAAGCCGACTCCTACTCAAGCCGAACAAGAGCTTGTCGTCGCCGGTCTGCGGCAGGGAACCTACCTCGGCTTCTTCGGCATCCACGTGCTCACTCCGGACATCATCGAGCCATTGCAGCGAACGATTCGGGAGCGAGGCAAGGACGAGCGCCCCAGCCTAACGTCGGCCTTGGCGGTTCTCGCGAAACGCCAAAAGTATCTCGCGCTGGAAGTCGAGGGGCTCCGCTACAACATCGGCGCGAAATATGGCTTGCTGATCACTCAGATGGCGTTCGCCCTCTCGGGACGCGATCGCGACTTGGTCCTTTCGGAGCTCGTCGAGCTGCTCGCGATTCGCACCATGGAAGGTGGCTGCGAGGGACGCTCATGAGCAAGCTTGTCGAAGTCATCCTGAGCGAGGATCCCGCCACGCGAAACACGAGTCTTGAATCACTCTGTGCTGGTCTCGGATTGGCCGAGTTGCTGGCCGAGGCACAAGAGCTCGATCGGTTTCGTCGACGCAGTGAGAATCTCTACCACCGCGTGCGCGCGTTGTTCTTCTTGTCGGCGCTGCACCGATTCGTGATTCCCCAGCACGTCGGGCCTTCGGACGATGGTCGGATCCCGTTCGAGGGACACCATCATTTGCTCGAGCGTCGATTCTCGGAATCGATCGAGGATTTTCTCGACGAATTGCGTGGCCAGGGGCCAAGCGAGGCGATCTGCAGTGCCTTGGCGTTCGCCTATCATCAACTCGCGTTTCAAACGTTGGCCGATCAGGTCCGCCGGAGCGTGCGTACGGTCAAGGGAAATCAATGGATGTTCCGCATCGGGCATCCAAAGGACCATCCCTTGCGGCTGCATCCCGCCCTACTGCAGCGTGATTCCGATCAGCCGTTTCCCATCCTCGCGGAAACGACCGCGGTGCGAATGGACTTCTCGCACAGCGCATGGAGCGACATTTTCTTCCTCGGCATGGACTTTCCCGAAGGCGCCCGCGTCCTCAACGTGTCGGTCGACCTCGGAGTGCGCGGACGAGACGTGGCGCCGAAGCCTCCGATCGAGTGTTATCTGCGAGTCATCGATCGTCCCGTATTTCGCCTCGTGAGCGTCGATCTGGCGACGGTCGTCGAGGTCGAGACGATCGCCGAGATGTTCGATTTCGCGCGTGACTACGCGGGCTTGCTGAAAGCGGCGGTGATCGCGGCGGGCGTCGTGCCGCCGGGCATGGAAGGGAGCAGCGACTCGATCCGCACGTTGCTCGAACCACTTGTCGGTCCTGGACTCGGGCTCGAACTGGTCAGCAAGGTCAATGACATCCCGAAGGGCTCGCG
>JAGQPS010000496.1 GCA_020426595.1 Planctomycetales bacterium | reverse complement strand
CCAGGCGACGAACCGGCCCCGCGCATCCACGGTGAAGACGCCCGCGTGCATCTGATCGACGATGTCGAGTAACAAATGAGGATCGCGCCGGAAATCCAAATCCATGAATCGCACTTTCAATGCACTGCCGACGATCGGTCTCGCGCGGGGGGTCGGCTGGGAGTCGGTCGCGGCACACCTTGGGCGGGAGAACCTGAGCGGCTGGGCCGAGACCTCGGCGAAGCCAGGGCCATCGCCCCAACCATCGCACCGAAAACCGACGGTCCCACCTAGGGTCGACTATCGCACCTAGAGCCAAGACGTCCGGCGGCCTTCCGACCTTACGCGGTGGCGGAATCGATCGCGGCGCGGCGCCGACGACGCGGTTGGGGGCGTCCCACGATTCCCCTGGGTGGCCACGCGAAGATGAGGATCACCGTCGCGAGCGCCAGTCCGGCTCCCGTGAACATCACGTCGAAGCCATCGTAACCCCATTGGCGCGCGAGCGTCACCAACTGTCCACAAGCGGGTCGACCGATCAGGTTACCAATATCAAAGCAGGCCAACACCAACGTCGACGCCAATCCGCGGTAACGCACGGGAAACGCGGCGCATCCCGTGGACACGACGCTGGGGAACAACAGGGCATGGGCGAAACCGGCGATGAAGGCGGGTATCAGCAAGCCCCACTCCGATTGGACCGTCACGAAAGCGAACATCGCGAGCGCGAGGGCCCCGAGACCGACGAAGATCATTCGCCGCTCACCCATCGACGCGTACCAAGTGCGGGTCGTCATGCGAATCGTGAATGCCGTGGCGGCATAAGTAAGAAAGAAGACCCGCAGGTTGGCAACTCCCAGATGTTCCGAGAAGGGTCGCACGAACACTTGGATCAAGCCAATCCCCGCTCCCATCGCCACGGCGACCAATAGGAGTCGGCCAGGATGGTACCGCCTGAGCAAGAGCCATGTGGCGGGCCGCTTCTTGCGAAGTCGTTTTCTCGGCGCCTCGCCCCAAGTCGCCACGAACACCAACAGGGTCGAGATGAGCCCGAAAATGATGGCTCCCACGAACAGCCGGCGGACGGCCGCGAGTCGCATCGCCGCGTCGAGCTCTTGCCCTTCGGCCAAGCCCCAACCAAAAATCACGTCCCCCAAGGCTGGCCCCAACGCCATTCCCACGAAGCCGCTCGAACCGAGAGTCCCCAGGATTTCTGTCACGCGATGCCGAGGAGCCCGTAACGAAACATGCGTGATGCTCGCACCAAAGGCTCCCGACAGAAAGCCGCTCATCAAAAGGCTCGTGATGTAAATCCACGGCCCGTTCACCGAGTTGATCAACAAATGAGCGGCGACGGCGGCGGTGTAGCCGAGCATGGCGAGCAACCAAATCCAACGAGCGCCAAATCGATCGATGGCGTTCCCTTGAATCAGCCGCATCACGACCGCGCCGCTGGTCCCGATCCCCGTGATCCAGCCGAGCGACGCTTCGTTCCCCCCCAGGGCTTTCACGAAGTCGGCATACCGAAACAGAAACCCAACCGCGATCAACAGACAAGTGTTGCTGAGATAGGCGGCCAGGAATCGGCCGTCATACATACGAGGTTCGCTGGCCGGTCGGATGCCCAGCCGAGCCGATTCCTGCCGCGAGGAGTCGTCGGTGGCGGTGCCCCCTCCCTTTTGGACGGGCCCGGAGGCTTGAACGGAAACGTTATCGACTTGCGTTGGCGAACACCCAGCCTCCCTCCTCAACGGAGCCGACGACGATGCTTCCGGGTCATCGGCGGGGGAGCGGGTCGGCGAGGGCGAGTCGGAGCGAAGCATGAATCCAGGATACGGTTCACGAGGAGATTGACTAGGCCATCGCGGATTGTCTTGACCAGATTGAAAGCGTCTCGAGCCACTTCATCGGGGCTTAATCGAGGAACGGTCGCGACAAAGGCGTTGCGATCCGCGGGGGGGAGCGAAACAATGGTTCGATCAGAAGACTTGATGGTTCGCGATAATCTTCCGTTCCCTCGTCGAGACTTGCCGCGGAGCGACTCGTTCGCGAACGCATCCGTGGCCGGCAACGCTCGTCGCGGATCGGACGAACTTGATGGGGAACGCCGAGTGACCAGGCGGATGCTGGTCGATGCTCGCATTCAACGCACGATTCATGAGGAAGGAGTTTCGGTGATGGCAGTTTGGGCGACTCATGCGGGGCTGGGGAGCACGCCAAGTGGCACCCAGAAATGGTCCACCGACGCAACCGAATTCGAGATGCCGACCGCGAGAGGCTCGCGATTCCTTCAAACAACGCCGTGGATCGCCGCGATGCTCATGGGGCTCTTGTTCCTGGGCGGGTGCTACAAGGCGGATGAAACGGTGGCGGCTGGTTCCAATGCCGCCACGTCTCCCGTGCCTCATTCGATCACTTCGCCATCCGAGCCATCCTCCGAAGCGTCGACCTCGAACGGCTCGCCCGCCGGTGATCCACTCGCTGACGTGCGACAGTACTTCGGTTCGGACCGGGAAATCGACACCGCCGCCTTGGCTCGATCACGCTGGTTGCCGGAAACGGAAAACCATTTCGTGTCGACAACTTTGGCCGCCCAGGAACATCCGTTCCCTCGCCGCATTCCCTTCAACTACGAGTTTCCCGCCGATGCTGATTGGCTCAACACCAACGGTCGGATCCGCATGCAGGATCTTCGAGGCAAGTATGTCATCATCGATTTCTGGACTTACTGCTGTATCAACTGCATGCACATCCTTCCGGAGCTCAAGAAGCTCGAGGAGACCTATCCCAATCAGTTGGTGGTGATCGGAGTTCACTCGGCGAAGTTTGAAACGGAACAAGATGTCGACAACATCCGCGATGCGATCATGCGATACGAGATTCAACATCCCGTCGTCAACGATCCGCAGCAACGCATCTGGAACGACATTGGTGTCAATGCTTGGCCCACGTTGATCTTGATCGATCCGGCGGGAGAGGCCGTCTTCTATCGGAGCGGCGAAACGAAGGCCGAGGTATTCAAGGATCTGATCGGAGACT
>JAGQPS010000495.1 GCA_020426595.1 Planctomycetales bacterium | reverse complement strand
CAACGTACCGTGCGGGCTTGGAGTCAAGCTCATCGCCGTTACGCGCAGACCGTCACGATCCTGCCGGGGCGTTACGAGCTGAGTGAACCGCTTCGCTTTTCGGTCGCTGATTCAGGAGCTTCAGCCGACCGCCGCGTTGTCTATCGCGCGGCACCGGGCGGCGAAGTCGAAGTGAGCGGTGGGACGCGGATCGAGCAATGGGAGTCGGTGATCGATCAACCTGCGGTGTGGCGCACTCGACTCTTCGATCCGGCCACCGAGTCCATCGACGATCGTCGAGTCGAGCAGCTGTGGGTCAATGGACGCCGAGCCGTGCGGGCGAGAAGTCCAGGTTGGTGGCGATTCGATCAGTTGATGGGTGTCACCGAGGAGCCACTCACCGACCAACCTGGCAAGGTGCGGCACGTCTTCTCGATGGCGCCCGAACTCGTTGCTCCCTTGGCGCGGCTCTCCGCCGACGAACTCCAAGACGTGACGATCATGGTGTTTCACAAATGGGACACCACGCGAGAGTTCATCGCGACCGTCGATCCGCAAGCGGGCACGGTGACCACGATCGGCACGCCGATGCAGAAGTGGAACGTGATGACCGGTGGTTGTCTGTTCTATTTCGAGAACTACGCCGCGGCGTTGGACGAGCCGGGTGAGTTCTTCGTGTCACGCGACGGTTGGTTGACTTATTGGTCTCGCCCCGAAGAGTCACCTGAAACGTGCGAAGCGGTGGTTCCGTGGGCCACTCGCTTGCTTGAAGTACGTGGCGATACCGAGTCGCCCGAATCACGAGTCGAACATATCACGTTCCAAGGGCTCAAGTTTCGCCACGTGGAATGTCGTATCCCTTCGACCGGGCACCCTCCGCGTCAAGCGGCGATGAGTGCGAACGAAACCGCGATTCAGATCGACAATGCTCGTGATCTTGAGTTCATCGATTGCGCGGTCGAGCATGTTGGCTCGACCGCCATTTGGTTCCGCGGAAATTGCCGCGACTGCCTCGTCGAGCGCACGCGTCTTTATGATCTCGGCGTGGGTGGCGTGCGCATCGGCGAAACGAGTTTGCCACCCGAGGCTCTACGCACGGGGGCCATCACGATTCGCAATTGCATCATCCAAAGTGGAGGTCGAATTCTGCCGTGCGCCGTGGGTTTATGGATTGGGCACAGTAGCGACAACGTCGTGACTCATTGCGACATATCCGACTTTTTCTACACCGGCGTGAGTGTCGGTTGGCGGTGGGGATATGACGAGAGCGGAGCGAAACGCAACGAGATCAGCTTCAATCACCTGCACCATTTCGGCTATCGCATCCTGAGCGACATGGGCGCCGTGTACACGCTTGGGCCGTCGGAGGGAACGCGAGTCAACAACAACGTCATTCACGACGTCCTGTCGACTCGCTATGGCGGATGGGGCCTCTATCCCGACGAGGGGAGCACGGGGATCGTCTTTGAAAACAACCTGGTACACGACGTTCGAGATGGTTGTTTCCATCAGCATTACGGGCGGGAGAATATCGTCCGCAACAACATCTTGGCCTTTAGCGAGGAAGGTCAGATCGCGGTGACTCGGGCCGAACCTCATCTGTCCTTCACGTTTGAACGGAACATCGTTTACTGGGACCGTGGCACGCTGCTCGGTTATGGCGGTTGGCGCGCCGGTGCCCAGGTCGAACTAGACCACAACTTGTATTGGCGAAGCGACGGACAGCCCTTTGATTTCCAGGGGCGGAGTTTCGCTCAATGGCAAGCGACCGGCCAAGACGCCAATTCGATCATCGCCGATCCATTGTTCGTCGATGCCGACGGCCGAGATTTCCGGCTCAAGCCCGAATCACCCGCGCTCTCAATCGGCTTCGAACCGTTTGATATCGACGCCGCGGGCGTTTACGGAGACGAGGCGTGGGTCGATTTGTCTCGGTCGATCGAGTACCCCGCGCCCTACGTCGTGCCGACCGACGGGCGGTAAGGCGGGGCGGCTTCAGGGCTCGAGCGAATCTTGGGATTGGGCGGTTAACTTCTCCTTGATGAGCACGATCTTGCGCGAAACATTGCGTCCGCTCAGGCCGAGCCGTTCGGCGATCTCGGCATCCCGCAAGCCGGTCATCCGCCCGATCACGATCGCCCGATGGGTGTCGGAGAGTCCCTCGAGTAGATCGATGAACGCGGCGGCCTGCTCGGGATTGGCTCCCGCCGCGAGCATGCGATAGTCGTCGTCGTCCAAGTAACCGCCGCCGTTGGTGGGAACGGGCCGCGTTGGGTTGGATTCCCTTGCCGCGGATGGCGAACGATCGTCGCATTGTTCCGAGTCGGGAAGAGCATCGGGCCCCAGAGCCTCGATCCGCAGCGAGGGTGGTTCAATCGTTGGTGCGTTATTCGCCCGCCGGTCCCGACCATAGTCGCTCGCGCGATCCGAACGGAATCGAACGGCAGCTCCGGCCACACCTTCCATTTGCTTGGAGTCGAATTCTCCTTCCTCGCGCCGCACGTCTCGCTTTTGAGCCGTGTGGTCACGAGCTGTTTTACGCACGACGTTGAGGGTGAGTTTCATCAGCAGCGCGGTTAGCTCGCTGCGGTGCTCGATTTCCCAGTTGCCCTTAAGGAATTCGAGGCAAACATCCTGCACGATATCCGAGTGGGCCACGCGTCCCGCGAATCGTCGCGACAGCTCGCGCTGGGCAAGTCGCTTGAGCTGCGCACCGTACGCTTCGAGTATGACGCGAGAAGCCTCATCACGAGTCTGTTCGTCGCGGAGTCGATCGATCCAGATCGAATCGAATTCTTCGCTGGAAAGCATTTCGGTGCTGCTCCTCTCACGACGCGCGCTAGGGGCTAGGTGGTTGTGGATCGAGACTGTGGGAGTCGCGGTTATCGGCAATCGGCAGGACTGGGATGGGGTGATGTAAGGGGTTGCGGCGTTATTAGTGAAAGCGAAGACTCCCTCGCTGACGCGGCTGTTGATTTAATCAGACTCGCCGCATCGTGCGGCCGTGAGACGCCCATCGAGGTCGTCTCACGGATCGGTTTTG
>JAGQPS010000494.1 GCA_020426595.1 Planctomycetales bacterium | reverse complement strand
CGCTTCGGGTTTCCTTTGATTTTCCCACGCTTTTGAGTTGGTCGACTGAGGCGGAGCGTGAAAAGCGCAACATCAAAACTGACGCTTCGGGTTTCCTTGGGTTTTCCACGCTGGGCAATTCTCCGGCCGGGCTGGGGAGCGATCGTTAAGCCGTTAACTTAGCGCTTAACGGTTGGGGTTAACGACTCGCCTGGCTTGGCCTTGGGGCGCTCAGCGAGCGAATTCGTTTTGAGCCTTGTTTTGACGGGCTAAAACCGTTTTCCCCGCGGTCTTTCTTGGTTTGGCATCCCGGTTGCAATCTCTTGTCCGTCATCAAGCGAACGTTAACGCCGGTCGCCACCCTCCTCGGGAGAATTGACGAGGGAGCCGCTCAACGCGACTCGAGTGGATTCACCGGCGACGAAGATGGCGGCGGCTCAACAACAGGCTCGCCGCGACGAGAGCGTCCAATCGGAATTCGAAAAGGAGAGGTCCGATGATCCTGCAACGCTACTACTTGGGTTGTTTGTCTCACGCGTCCTACTTGGTGGCCGACGAAACGAGCAAGGTGGCCGCCGTCGTCGATCCTCAACGCGATATCGATGAGTATGTGCGAGACGCCGAGAAGCTAGGCGTCGAGATCCGCTACGTGTTGCTGACTCACTTTCACGCCGACTTCGTGGCTGGGCATATTGAATTGCGAGACCGCTGCGGAGCCAAAATCTACATGGGCTCGCGGGCTCAAGCCGAGTTTGAGTTCACCGCGGTCAAGGATGGCGATGTCCTGGAATTCGGCCAAACGCGTCTCGGTTTCCTGGAGACACCCGGGCACACGCCGGAAGGTTTGTCGGTCTTGGTCTACGACCTGGCCGCCTCGTCCGAGAACCCTCACGCGGTTTTGACGGGCGATACGTTGTTCATTGGCGATGTCGGGCGTCCCGACTTGCTGGCGAGCATCGGAGTCACGGCCGATGAGTTGGCCGACATGCTCTACGACTCGCTTCACGAGAAGATACTCACGTTGCCCGATGAAACCCTCGTCTATCCGGCTCATGGAGCCGGATCGATGTGCGGCAAGAATCTCTCCGACGAGGCGTATTCGACGATCGGCGAGCAGCGGAAATACAATTACGCACTGCAGCCAATGAGTCGGGAGGCGTTCAAGGCGATCGTGACGGCCGACCAGCCCGAGGCGCCGAGCTACTTCGTTCATGACGCGATTTATAACCGTCAGGAGCGATCGTCGCTGGATGAGAAGCTCGAACAATCGCTCGTGCCACTCGACCTCGACCAGGTGTTGCGTCGCCGAGAAGCGGGGGAGCAATTGGTGGACGTGCGCGAAGCCATCGATTTCGCCGCCGGTCATCTGCGAGGGAGCATCAACGTGGGGCTCGCCGGAAAATACGCGACCTGGTGCGGCACCGTGCTCGACAAGACGGTACCGATCGTGGTCATCGCCGAGGAGGGAGCCGAGGAGGAAGCGGTCATGCGACTCGGCCGAATCGGCTACGACAACGTCGTCGGATACCTGGAGCGTGGGCTCGAGTCGTTGGATCAACGTCCCGACGAGGTACGCAACGTTCGGCGGGTGACGGCTCAAGCGGCCTTCGAGCAACAACAGGCGGGCGAGGCTTGGACCGTGCTGGATGTGCGAAACCCCAACGAGTTTCAGCAAGGGCACCTCCAAGGGGCGGTCAATATTCCACTAGGACAACTGGCTCGCCGTCTCGAGGAACTCCCACAGGACAGCCGGCTCTTGGTGCATTGCCAGGGCGGTTATCGGTCCAGCATCGCCATCAGCTTGCTCCAGCGGGCTGGTCGAACCGACGTGGCCGATCTCGTAGGAGGCTACCAGGCTTGGTGTGCGTCCCAGCTGCCGATCGAAGGCGAAGTCGCCGCGGCTTGCACGCGGGGTTAGTTGGTTCAAGCCGCGAGCAGTTCCGGTCACGTAAGGACCGGCCATTGATTCGCGTCCCACGTTAGCTTCCAATCGCGCGGTTCACCGCTCGAGATCGTTCACAAGCAAGAGAGCGAATGCCGCTCACAACATACAAGGAAAAACCGATGGCCTTTTCATCGATTAGCGTTCAAGAACTTCACAAGCATTGTGCCTGCGGCGAGGACTTGCGAGTCATCGACGTGCGGACTCCCGCCGAGTTTCGCACGTGCCACGCGACGGTGGCTCAGAACTTTCCGCTCGAGAGCCTTGATCCCAAGCAGGTCGAGGCGGCCTTTGGTTCGCACGGACCGTTTTATGTGATCTGCAAGGGAGGCAATCGGAGCCGAGCGGCTTGCCAGAAGCTCGAGGCCTCGGGGCTCAACGTCATCAATGTCGAGGGAGGTACCTCGGCGTGGCAGGCGGCTGGGTATCCGGTGGTCCGAGGCGCCAAGTCGATTTCGCTCGAACGGCAAGTGCGTATTCTGGTCGGAGTGTTGGTCGTCCTGGGCGTTGCCTTGTCGCCGATTCACTGGAGCTTCGCGATTCTCAGCGCGATCATGGGTGCCGGTTTGGTGTTCTCGGGAGTGACGGACACTTGCCCGATGTCGATGACCTTGGCCCGAGCGCCTTGGAACCAAGTCTCCGACTCCTCGTCCTGCGCGGCATCGCCAGCTCCCTCGGTGCCCAACAGCCAGTAAGTCAGAAGCGGCGAAACCTCGCCATAAAGTAATCGGAGCCTAGTTGGGCGGCATCAAGCGAGGCCCGCCATACGACTCTTTTTCGGACCGGTCGGGGCCTTTGGGGCCTGGCCGGTCCGTTTCGCTTTCTTGACTCGAATTCCGAGAAACGCGACTGGCCGTCGCTCGTGCCCGCCGGATCACCGGATCTCGCAACAAAAATGAGCAGCGTTTTCGCTCCTTGGGGTGGTTTTGGTGGCGGTTTACCCCCATCAGTCAAAACGGGAAATTGACGCTGAGTTGAGACACTGGGGTGACATTATCCTGCACCAAGGTACGGCTGGACTTTTCTTGCGAAATGGATCGACAACACCCTTGGCCGTTGGGCGAGAGAGACCGTTGGGACTTGGTCTTTCCGTTGATCGCACCGTA
>JAGQPS010000493.1 GCA_020426595.1 Planctomycetales bacterium | reverse complement strand
CAGTAGGGCGTAGAAACGACTAGAAATGAGCAGCAGGCTCAGGACGCGACATCGCGTTTTTCCAAAGAAAACGGGGTGTTGCACCTTGGTGCAACACCCCCAGGCGGAGGGCAAGGGATTCGAACCCTCAACCGGTTTCCCGGCAACTGATTTCGAATCAGTCTCCTAACCATTCGGGTACCCTCCGGATCGAGCGATCGCTCAACCGGTGGACGAAATACCTCAACCGAATGAACCTCGGCTCACTCGCAAGTTGCTTCGTCCTCGACGCTTCCGAACCTGACGGCTCCGGAATCCCGGCTCATCGCCGGACCTCCGATCCTTCATCGGTTCATTCCTCGCGTCGCTTCATCTGCGGCGGATTGTAGCCAACCAATCGCAGGCTATCAACTGAGGCTTCGTAACTCAAAAAGGTTCGCCGAATTGCCTCGGTTCACCCCACAGGCACCCCGCCCGAGCCAAAGGTACCTGGCGGCGGCGGCGATCAATGCCGAGCCACCCAGCCAAAGGCACCTGGAGGCGGCGAGCAGCGCCGAGCCACCGAGCCGCAGGCACCTCGCCCGCCCGAAATGCACCTCAACCTCGCCAATGGCGACGGTCGGGGCGGCAAACAGCCTGCGGGCTTCCGACGCTTGCTGGCAAAGCGTTGCTTTTCGCCTCGGCTTCCCGGTTTGACTCACCGGTACACTCAAGCCAGTCCGATGGCCTTTCCGAATTGGCATAACGTGCGGACAAGTCGTCCCGCTTCCTAGCCACTCCAAGGGTCATGGTCGATTCGTGACCGGGGTCTGGTCGATGATGGCTCGGCGACAAGGTGATCGAACCGGCCCACGTCCACCAACAACGACCGCCGTTACCCGAGCCGGGCTCTCGGGACCAACGCGATTGTTCGGAGAGGGAACGAGGCCAAAAAACGGAAGCCGAGGATCGGCTCCCGAGTGACAACCCCATGCCCCGGGGTACGCACATCGCCTACCGAACGTTCCGACGCGGGCGTCGATGTCGCCAGGGAAGGGATGCGACTTTCGCATAGGGCAGGAGGCCTGAACATGGCGCAACGCGACTCAGGTTGGCCGTTGTACTTGAGCACTGCGTTCATTTGCATTCTTGGCCTGTGGGCTCTGTACCTCTGGCAATTGCATCTCGATCGCCAATGGGGCGAAGCTCTCGCTCATCGCCGCACCGAAGCCATGGTGCAGCCGTCGCCGTTCTCCCAGAGAAACGTCGATCTGCAAGTCGCTCCACCCGTTCGAGTTTCAGAGCTCGAAGTCGCGGCCTCGCCGACCGTTACGCCAGCGGAACCGACTGTCGAGCCGACTCGCGATTCCGTCGCACCCGCCATTTCGCTCGATCAAATCGCCGCCACTCCCATCAGTTCCTCGGGCCGACCCTTTTCCGTCGCCCAGCGCACCGGGCAACTGACCGATCTCGAAATGCCTTCGGCGGTCGAAGCGAACACCCAAGGCACAGCCACCCCCGAACTCACGATCCGCGAACCGAACAACACGGTTCCCCCATCCGTCACTAACTCGGTCCTGCCAGTTGCGATCGTGACCGAGCCGGAACCCGCCCAGAGCCAATTCACCGAGCCGCGCCAAGACTCGCCTCTCGCCACGCTCTTGCCCCCAGCCAATTCCGCGAACGACAACTCGCCTGACGCCTCGACCGACGAGAGCACCGAGCCCACCGAGCCGGTCTCCGCGGAGCCCAACAATCCGTTCCGACTCTCGAGTTCGTCCCGAGAAGTCGCTCCGCTAATCACCCAACCAGCCGAATCCGTCGTCGAGAATTCACTCGACATCGAGTCCGGTGATTCGCAGCTACCACCCGCGACCGCGCCGGTGATCGCGATGCCCGCCTGGCCGCGCAATGACTCCCTCCACACGCGACTCGAGCGACTCTCGCAGCATCCGGCTTTGACCGATTACACCGCGCGCATCGAAGGACTCCTGCGTAGCATCGAAAATCTCGATCGCATCGATTCGCCCGAACTCCCGCAACTCCTGGCGACCCTCAACCAAGCCGCCACGCCTCGTTCCGATCTGTGGGAACAGGTCGACGATGTGACTTGGTCGAGCGTCGACGAATTGCGATTCGAGATCGCCAAACGGATCCATGTGTGGTCGTACATCGGCCAGCTACCTGCCTCCACCGATGCCACCAGCCCGCTGGGCACGAGCCTCACGCGAACCGTCTCGGCGGCCGAGCGAGCCCGGCTCAACACGACGTGTCAACAACTCGTGCAGCTCGCCGCTCACCTCAAGCAAGACCCGGTCACCGCGAGCTGGGTCAACTACCTCGGACTATACGAGCTCAACGAAGCTCTCAGCGATGGCGAAATCGACGCCCACGACGCCGATCTGGTCCGAGTCATCCTGCGGCGCACCGTATCGGCTCAACTCACTCAACCACAACTCGAGTACCTCGCGACGCCGCCCATCTCGCCGGTGCTCAACGAAGTGCGCTACTGGATCGAGCCGGCCCCCTCGGCCGAGACCTTGCTCCGCGAAATCGAAACGTACGAACGGGCCTACAACCCCGCCGCCGAGCTGCGATTGAGCCGCTCCATTGAGTCGTTGCTCTGGTCGACCGACCCGGCCGAAGTGCAACTGGGTGACCAACTCGAAACGAACTATCGCAACGCCAACCTGCGGTTCACCGTTTCCGAGTCGATGCTCAACCGCATGGTGCCGCAAAACATGATGACCAACGAGCCGGTGAACGATCGGGTGCTGGGAGCCCGCGTGACCGGCATCAGCCAGACCGAAAACCGTCTCCGCGTTCGCTTGGTTCCCGACGCCCATCGCTGGTTCCTAGGACTCGAAGCCCAAGGCGTCGTTTCCTCGCGGACTCGTGCCTTCAAGGATGGCATCATCTTCCACGATCACGGCACGGCGACCTTCGAGGCGAATAAGTATCTCTCGCTCGATCGCCATGGAGTCAACTTCACCGATGCCTCGGCGCAGGCCTCCGGACAACAACGGACGACGGGCGTCGAAAGCGATTACGACTCGGTGCCTCTGCTCGGAAATCTG
>JAGQPS010000492.1 GCA_020426595.1 Planctomycetales bacterium | reverse complement strand
CAATCCGCGATGCGACAAGAATCCACATTCACTTCCGTGACGAAGTGAAGGACCTGATCGAAGCACACCCGGAACGATTCCTCCATCTCTTGCATATCGTGCTTCCCGACGAGGTCCGCCACTGGCCATACGGGATCAACGATGCCCTCAACATGATTGTTGAGGCAGACGAATCGTTGCTTTCAGACGCTCGTCTCCGTGAACTTCGCCGGAGATGGGACGCTCGGTAGCGAGTACCAGTTCGCGAAGCTCGGCGAATCTTGCTGATCGCGCGGTACAAAACGACTGACCAAGGTTTCGACAAGCAGAATCCAGGGCCGAAGTGGCAAGTCGACGGTTGAAAACTGACCTCGAACCATCGTTCGCCTGCGGCGAGAGACCGTGACAGCGGCTTGATGTGGACGGCAGCCGGCCAATTTTCACGGTGGGCGCGTACCGCGAACGCAGAACGTTGACTGATGAATCTGCAACCCAAGACCAGCACCAAGCCGCCTTGCGACGCATCGACTTGATCACGCCGCCTCGCTGCTCGCGAAAGTCAACGTCCGCGAGGCAAGTCGTCGTCCACTCGTGGACTTCTGCCTGACTACACGAAGTCTTCCGCCACAAACCAGGCGACTGGGCTTTCTCCTTGGCCTGGATACTGGGGCCGCCAACACTGATTGACTCTGCCAGCGACAACAAGCGTCCCCGGCCAGCCAAGCGTCGTCATCCACTATCCCCCTACCTACACCAAGCGTATCGATTCGGACCGTGAGTCGAAAGCGACTTGGTAGAGGGTTTGAATCTCGTGCCCTTCAACACTCGGAGCTGGTCAAAAATGAAGGTC
The DNA here is from genome assembly GCA_020426595.1 of Planctomycetales bacterium. Classification (GTDB taxonomy): domain Bacteria; phylum Planctomycetota; class Planctomycetia; order Pirellulales; family Pirellulaceae; genus UBA11682. Next base: position 2,217 of record JAGQPS010000492.1, on the reverse strand, counting down.
CGTCTGATTTCGACCGGTTTATGTGTGAGCTTACTGCTGAATGGCTGGATGGGATGGGAACTAATGCGAGGCTTCCTTCACCTTTCCGGCGCATGTGACCAAACGTTGATCTTCACCCAACAGGCGGACCTGGCCGAAGCGGGGCAAGCATCGCAAGAAAGCCTTGACTATGTTCGGGATTACTATCCATCAGGATCTAGGCAGCCCACGGGAACCAAGCTTGATCTCATTGTCGAACGCAACCGAGAGCTTGCAGAGTGGAAGATCGAGAGCCTATTGAACGGTCGCTCGCGCCACCCAGTACAGAGCAACTGAACCTAGCCTAGCGGTACAAAAGGAATGACCAGGTGGTTGGCAGATCGAACCCCAGATTGAAGCAACAAAACCCAGCTGAAGACACAACTCTCACGTTCGATCGCAAACGCCGAAAGGCCAAGGCATTGACGTACATCGGACGGCGACTAGCTGATTTTGACGGCAGACACTCGCCCCGAGCGCGGAGCGACAGCCGTGGAGGAAGCGGCGCGAGACCAGCCCCAAGCCGCCTTGCGATGCATCGACTTGACCACGCCGCCAAGCTGCCCACGACATTCGACGTCAGCGAGCCAGTTCGTGATCGTCTCCGGCATGCCTTCTTGTTCACACGGAGGCCTGTCGTCAATCCCAGGATACACCGCTTTCTGCTTGACCCGGATATCGAGTCTCTGGGACATTGAGTCCTGTGAGATGTTGTCGCAACGGGTCAAACGAGCTGTGTGAACATCGATGAGGCCCCCTGGGTCCACCCAGTTCCTCGACCGCCCTATTGAGCGGCAATCTAGGACTCTTGGATCCGAGAGTTGCCGGGGCCCGAACGCTCGCAGGCCGCTAATTTGTACAGCGCGGATCTGCGCACTTCTGCTGAAGAAGACAAACGGAAATGGCCAATCGGTGGTGTCTATGTCGATGCTAGATTTCTCATTACCTGAGTCCGACCGGACGCAGCTCCCATTTTTCAACCTAACGAAAGATGCCCGGCGATATTTCTACAACTGCAGGAGATACGCCCCGGAGGAGGGTGTGGACATTGTTGTCGTAAGGGAACTGAAATCTGGCGAGGTCCGGATATTTGGCTATATCACAGGTAGGATTCGGTTTGATACGCAGCCGATTCTTGAACATCTGGAAGCGGTACTCGGACCGCTTTCCGAGCACGGCTCGGAAAGCATGGAAGATATAAAAGCAGCGTTGGAGTCTTTCGATGGGATCGATTATGTTTCAAAGATTAATGCAGAGCAAGCGCGTCCCTTGATCCAGGTTGATTACAGAACTTGTTCAGCAGTACTTGACCGCGCACTAGAACTTGGTAGCTATCTTGAGAAAGTATCGGAGGATGCGGAGACAATTTCAACGAAGGAAGATCGTTATATTTATTTGTCAGATGGAGAGGTGCGTGATCTTGGTTCGTGGAACCTGCCAGTGGGGGGTGATCGATCATTGAACAAGTATTTAGACTCGCTCGTTGTCGATCGATTCGCGATGCCGGCGCAAGGGGCAACTGTCAAGGTCATTAGCGCGATTCGGCATTTTGCGGATCTTATCGGGAGGTACAGAACGACTGACCGAGTTTTCGGCAGGCGGAATCCAGGGGCGAAGGAGAAAGACGTCACTTGAAAGCTGAGCTCTAACCTCGGTTCGCCTGCGGCGGAGAGCGGGCGCAGGGGCTTGATGCGGACGGTAACGACCTGTTTCTCTCAGTCGGCGCGTACAACGAACGCAGAAGATCAGCCTACGGAACACTCGCACTGGCCAATCTCAAGCCGCCTTACGATGCATCGACTTGATCACGCCGCCGAGCGGCTCCCGACATTCAACGTCGTCGCGCCTGTTGGTGGTTGTCACCGGCATCGCGCGGTACAAAACGACTGAACAAGGTTTCGACAGACAGAATCCAGGGCCGAAGTAGCCGGACGGCGGGTGAAAACTGAACTCGAACCTCGGATCGCCTCCGGCGGAGAGCTGGAGCAGGGTCCTGATGGGGACTACGACGAGCCGATTCTCGCGGTCATACATGATGAACTTGCAGTCCTCCTTCAGGAATGCCCGACTTTGAAATGAGACGACGTGCCTACACCTTACTCCGCGCCATCTTACTCTTCATCGTTAGCCTCATCTGAATCATCTTGCAACGTCAGCGACTCGGGCAATGGCTTGCTTTGAAGATCGTTTAAGCCCACC
>JAGQPS010000491.1 GCA_020426595.1 Planctomycetales bacterium | reverse complement strand
TGTGTTTGCGACACTCGGCGCTGAATTGGGCGGACAAGTCGATATCTTGAAATCGCCCCCATCGACTCACGTCGAGACAGAGCACGTAGTCAAAGTCGGTTCGCTGCTTGACCCATTCCTCCATCATCTCGGTGAAGGCGGGACGCCCCTCGGCATTGAGCCCAGATTTGCCGGCGTCGGCAAACTCGTGAATGATCTCGACTCCGTTCTTGGTCGCCCATTCGCGAACTTGGTCCCGTTGAATTGGGATTGAGTTCTCTTGTCGATCCTGTGCCGAGTGTCGGTAGTACGCCACCGCTCGCAGCAAGGGACCCGACGCAGCCGGCTCCGCGCCGGCCGATTCCCACCATGCTGTCATCGTTCGCTCCTTGAAACGTCATGTTTCGCGAGATCGCACCTCGCGTTTTCAAGGAGACACCAGTTACGCCAACCTGCGGGCATGCCTCAAGCGCGACCGGTGGAAATTCCAGTGACAATCTCGAAGATTGACCGTGGCTGTCGTTCGATGAAGCCCGAACAAGTGAACCATCGGTGGAACCGAGCGTCTGTTGGGTTGGTCGTTGAAGTGGACTTTCGTGTGGAGACTTCGATGTCGAACGAACCCGAATTCCGAGAGGTCGTAATCGCGAGGGCTCGAAACGATGAAGCGTTCCGCCGAAGTCTGCTTGGCGAAGCTATTGAGCTCTTGCTCAGCGGCGAGCTTGAAGCCGCCAAAATCTTGCTTGGTGACATCGTTTGCTCGAGTGACGACGTTGAAACGTTGGCGGCCGAGGCGGGCATCTCGGTACGTTCGCTTCGGCGAATGTTTCGCCGAGAATCGAAGCGTAGAGCTGAACCGCTCTTGATGGTTGTTGCGTACTTGAGGAGGTCTTTGTTTGCCAAGTGATTCCGATTGCCTTTTCCGACGAAGAAGCGTAGTGGTGTTGGAACCGGCCGATTCGCGAAATCATCATTCGATCTTTGTTGTCGAACCTGCCAAAGGAGGATTTCGATGTCGGGGGCGACGCGGATCTACTGCGAACGATTCAGCTCCGACTACGGTGATCCTTGGGAGATGTGGTCCGTCGTTTCGCGTTTCCAAGATGCGGTCGGTCGACCGAGGACGACTGGGCTGCAGCTCGAAGTCAGGCCGTTTGAGATCCTGCTTACGTTCGAAGCAAGCACGGACGGAATCTCGGTAACCGCATTGTCGATCGCGGCACCGCGAGAACGACCGGAAACACCGGCGAGATACCCCAACGAAGCCCAACTGATGGCCTTGCTGGCATCGAACATTGGTGTTGCGGAAAACGACCTCCTGTTTCCATTGAGAATGCACTGTCGTCTGTTGCCAGAAATACTCTCGGACTTTCCGACGGTGTCGGCCGCGCTGCAGAACAGCAAGTCGGCGGAAGCGATTCAGCGTTACCTGGAGTCCGGCGACCAACAACTATTCGCCGAGCTACGGAAAGTGGAACCGTGAGCCTCGACTTCTGAATGAAGGAGTCCCGCACTGCCCGCCAAACGCACAAGCAACCTCGAGTTTGCCATTTCGCGATTCCGACAGTGCGGAGGGATTCTCCGTACGCGAGAGGCGATGGCGGCGGGAATAACACGCCCAATGTTGAATGCCCTGTTGGATGCGGGAGAGATTGAGCGATTGGGACGAGGACATTACCGCCTTGTCGTGCAACCTGACCTTGAGCTGCCTGACCTGACTGAAGTTTCGTTGCGGGCGCCGCGAAGCGTCATCTGCCTGATCTCCGCGCTCGACTTTCATGCCCTCACGACGGAGATTCCGCACGCTGTTCACTTCGCGATTCCGCGCGGTGCTAGGGCGCCGCACATTGATCACCCGCCGACTCGTCCCTACTGGTTTGGCCCCCGCAGTTATGGTCTCGGGATCGAGGAGCACATCGTCGACGGCGTCTCGATTCGCGTTTACGACATGGAAAAGACGATTGTTGACTGTTTCCAATTTCGAAACCGAATCGGCAAGGCATTGGCGGTTGAAGCACTCAGGGAGTATCGTGCGCGACGAGGCATTGATGCTGGGAAATTCTCACGGTACGCGGTTGCCTGCCGAGTCCAGAACGTAATCACGCCGTACATTGAGGCGTTGATCTAGCGTTCGACCGCCGGCACGAGAGAACCAAGTTTGAGGCTCCATCGCTCCCCCGTCATCCTCGATGGCAATGAATCGACGGATCTTGACCGACTCGCGTTACGGCATGGAGTTCAAGGAAGCAACTCTTGAGTTCGGGGATACCGGCATTGAAGCGCAACGCAGCATCCTCACCCGGCCCTGGTATTTGCTGTCGGTGAATGCCGGCCCAAACAAACATCGTCTCTCGGGCAAGTCCGTACTCCGTGGAGTCGGTTTCCTTGCCGCGATACCGATTGTTGGAAATCGCCACGGCTTCTCGTTGGGAAGCGATGAGTCGTAGGGTTTCGATGTCCTTGTGGTAGGTTGGCCTCTTGCGCGGCTCGTACTTTAGCTCAATGACCGCGATGACCTTGTTCGAGTTGCAGACCACCAAGTCTGGATAGAGCGTTTTCGGCCCCAATGACGTCATCACCTTGATTGCCGGCTCGATGAACATCCTTCGTGTTCGGTGGTGAAGGCGACGGTTGAGCTGCGACCAGAGCGATGCCTGAAGACTCCGCTCCGAATTGATTCGTTGACGCTGGTAGTCGGTCTCGATCGCGGCGGTCCACGACTCGATGATCTGGTTGCGAAGGAGGTGCCGCATGGACGATCCGCCGGCCATTTCGAAAGTTGGATTGAGACTTAGGGGCTATCGGTTCGGCCCGACGTGGCGTAGTGATTATGTCCCAGGAAAATGGCTACCGCGAGGCACGAAGAGGCTTGAGATTGGCGCTGCGAAACCCGTGCGTTTCATTCCAGATTGAGTCGCAATTTGCAGCACCGCCTACGCAAAAAGCCTCGGTTTCTAGGGTGCCTCGCCCTTCGCCTCAGACGAAAAAGCAGCGCCGAGTTTCGCGGGGGAGTTGGACCGGTTCGGACCCCGTGCCCTCCGCCTGGGGGTGTTGCACCACGGTGCAACACCCCGTTTTCTTTGGATAAACGC
>JAGQPS010000490.1 GCA_020426595.1 Planctomycetales bacterium | reverse complement strand
GGAGAGGTCCTCGTTCGGTAAGGCGATGGCGGAGGGAATGCGAGGCCTTCGCGGAAGGAAATCGGTGACCGAGAGCCAATACACGAGACGCCTGGAGTGACCGTGAACAATCTCACGGACCTTGGCACGACTCGAGCGTTGAAAGTGGGACACGATGATCGCGAACCGATGAGTGCGGCCGCGACGCCCGGTCCAAGATCATGTTCGAGACGACAGCAAGGACGTGAGGCCATCCTCACTTGGCGAATTCGGCCGTTCTTGCTTTGCCACTCCTGGCAGCGGATCAGTTGGACGCCATGCGCCCCGACCGCAGCGCGTCGGCCAAGCTGCGAGGCACATCGGCTTCGGCCAACACAACGCGAGCGCGGTTGGCGGCGACCTCGGCCTTCATCTCTTGCTCGCGCGCGATCGCCTCGGCGCGACGACGCTCGGCATTCGCTCGGGCGACGCGTACGTCGGCCTCGGCCTGATCGGCTTGAAGACGGGCACCGATATTCTCGCCGACATCGATGTCGGCGATATCGATCGAGACGATTTGGAAAGCGGTATGAGCATCCAAGCCGCGGCCCAACACCGCTTTGGAAATCATGTCGGGATTTTCAAGCACCTTGCTGTGCGTTTCAGCGGTTCCGATCGACGAAATGATGCTCTCACCGACTCGAGCGATCACTGTTTCTTCCGTCGCACCGCCAATCAATTGTTCGATGTTGGTGCGCACCGTCACGCGGGCTCGCACCCGCAGTTCGACACCATTCTTCGCGATGGCGCTCAGCGTCGACTTGCCGCTTCGCACGGGATCGGGACAGTCGATCACCTTGGGATTCACGCTCGTGCGGACCGCGTCGAGCACGTCACGTCCGGCGAGATCGATCGCGGCCGCGCGGTCGAAATCGAGATCGATGTTGGCTCGATGAGCCGCGATGATCGCGTTGATGACTCGTTGCACATCACCACCGGCGAGATAATGAGCCTCGAGTCGCGTGGTCGACATACCGGTGCGGCGGTTGATGTCGAGTCCGGCTTGCACCGCCATGACTTTCGCCTGGACGATCACTTCCGGTTTGACTTGGCGAAAGCCCATACCGATCAGGCTGAGCAAGGTGATGTCGGCCTTGGAGAGAAACGCCTGCAACCAGAGGTTGCCGTACTTCAACAAGGCGAAGACAAATCCCAAACCGACCAGGAAGAGAAAAACGCCCAGCACGATCATGCCGAGGTACCAGGGCGAGATTCCATCTTGAGCAAGCAACTGATCGAGCGGAGTCATGGTGAATCGCATGGCTGGTGGCAACCTCATCCGTGGCGAAAGGAACGCGGCATCCAAGTTGAAAGAGCCGAGTTCCCCTGAGACAAATTGGCAAGGGATCAAATCAGGCGAGCCGCTCCCGTGCGAGTCGATTACAGAGACCGGACTTCATGCCGTTCTCCGACCCACACGGGGAGTCCCCATGATAACCCTCCCGGTCGCCACAAGACAGCTACCCGCCAAATTCCCGCTGCTTCTCCCCGCTTGCCACCCAAACTGGCCGCGCGGCCCGGGAAGTCCGTCGGTTGAACTGGACGCCCACGGCGAGGCGTCCCAGCAGCTCGAAACAGAGCAGGCCGAGCGAGAGTCCGGCTAGGTCGGCTACCCAATCGGCGACATCCATCGTGCGGCTCGGCACGAAACTCTGGAGCCACTCGTCGAGCATCCCGTAGGTCGCGATCGAGACAAACACGGCGACTCGCGCGAAGAGGTTCCACCGCCAAACCATCGAGACGACCCAAGCCAGGAGCAGCGCGAGCCCGCCGTAGAGGACGAGATGGGCGACTTTATCCTGATAGGGGATCAGAGACCGCTTCACTCCTGGCAGCGAGGAAAGGGGCAGGTGTGTCAGGGCGAAGCAGAGTGTCCAATAGACCGCCAGAACGACGAAGGAAATCGCGAACGATGCTTGTCGCCGAGTCATGGACGGTGCCCCGCGTTGATTAGAAAATGTTGGGGTGGGAATTCTGAGAGCCACTGACATCCGCTCTCACCCCACGGGTTGAGGGAATGACGAGTCTTGCCAAGCCGAGGGCTCGGCTCAATTCACTCTCCCCAGCGCCGAACGGCTGAACTCTAGTCCCAGGTTGGGAGTAATTACCGAGGACGCCGCGTTTCCACAAGAGAAACTGGCTGGGCTGGGCATGACAGGAATTCGCAACCATCGGTGCCCGCGAATGGTCCCACCTGGCCCGTAGGGTCGAGGCAGCCGGAGCGGTTTCACCAGGCGTCGAGTTCGCGCGAACTTCAGAGCGTTCGCGGGGCGACGCCGGCAAGTTGCTTTGCAAAGCCCTCCGTGGGCCCTTTAATGACGTGGGGCCCGGGGACTTTCCGGCGTGAGTCGCGGAAGTCCCGTGGAGTCGAGCGAGTTACCTTAGCCTCGGATTTTCGCCGATCGCATCCCGCTCTCCGACGTCGTCGATGAACGATGGAAGCGGCAAGCACGGCACATGAACCATGCGAACGCGAGTGGATTGGCTCGCGAAAACACAATTGCGAAGGAGAGCTTCCCATGCCGGATCAGACCTTGGTAATTGCCTCTCGAGGCTTGCACTGGGACCGCTTGTCGCTCAATCGCCGCTCGACCGGTGGCGTGCTGAGTCGCGGGAGTCGTTGGAGCCGTGGTATCGGGCTGATGCTGGCCGCGATTTGTTTGGCGCAACTCGGCTGCGGCGGACAGGAAGGAGGCTCGGACCAAAGTTCGGTCTTCCCACTAGCGCTGCACCCGGTCAGTACGACCGTTCCGGCGCCGAGCGCGGCGTTGGCTCAAGAGGAGGATGGCGAGGAGCAAGAAATGGAAACGGCGACATTCGCGGGTGGTTGCTTCTGGTGTACCGAGGCGGTGTTCTTGGAAGTGAATGGGGTTAAGAGCGTGGAGTCGGGATACACCGGAGGCCGGATTGAGTTTCCGACTTATCAGCAAGTCTGCACGGGTCGGACGGGTCACGCCGAGGCGATTCGCATCAAGTACGATCCGGAGCTCGTAAGTTACGAGGTACTGCTGGAGATCTTCTTCAAGACGCACGATCCCACGACGCTCAATCGTC
>JAGQPS010000048.1 GCA_020426595.1 Planctomycetales bacterium | reverse complement strand
TAAACCGCAGTGACGGCTAAATCGCATCGCGCGACGTCATCGACATTCCAGGGCGTCCCCAGGGTCTGTCCACATCCATCCGCCCTCGGCCTTGGGCGGTTCCCCTTCGTCGCTCCGCCGTCTGGCCGCGTCGCCTCTTTTGACCGTTCGTGGTAGACTCTTTGCTTCCTCATCGGGAGGTCGCGTTCGCGATGTCCGAGGTGGAAGAATCCCTCGCTGACGCTCCTTGATGGAGCGTTTTCAGGGATGGGGCTCAGCGGAAGTGTTGGTCGCTCGTCGGGTTGCTGGGTTGCTCGAGAACTGGAAGAATCCCTCGCTCACGCTTCGGGTTTCCTTTGCTTTTCCACGCTTTTGAGTTGATTGGCCTGGGCGGAGCGTGAAAAGCGCAACATCAAAACTGACGCTTCGGGTTTCCTGGGGTTTTGCACGCTTTTGACTTGGGTGGCTGGGGCGAAGCGTGAAATCCGCGGCTGGGGTATTTCCTGACGGTCGGCTTTGGCGGAATTGGGCCTCGACCGAGACGCTCGACGAGTCTCGCGGTGGGTCCAGGTTGTCATGGGTCCGGGTTGTCGTTTGCTTTTCTCTATCTTCGATCGGGTCGTATGAAGATCACTCGCATCACCGCTTATCGGGTTGAACTGCCGCTGGTTGAGGGCGACTACAAATGGTCGGGCGGCAAGGGAGTCACGACGTTTGACAGTACCGTGGTCGTCGTCGACACCGATGAGGGGCTCCAAGGATTCGGCGAGGTTTGTCCGCTCGGACCGTTCTATCTGCCAGCTTATGGGGACGGAGTGAGAACGGGTTTGGCCGAGTTGGGGCCGCATCTGATTGGCTGCGACCCAACCGCGGTATTGCCGCTCAACGATTGGATGGATCGCTGTCTCAAGGGCCATCCTTATGTGAAGAGTGGCATCGACATGGCGTGTTGGGACCTGTGGGGCAAGGCGACTGGCCTTCCGGTCGCTTCGTTGCTCGGAGGCGTCTACACGGAGAGCGTGCCTCTGTACCGAGCCATCTCGCAGGAAGAGCCAGAGAAGATGGCGGCCAAGGTGGCCGGTTACCGCTCGGAGGGTTATCGCCGCTTTCAACTTAAGGTGGGTGGCGACCCCGACATGGACATCCTGCGCATTCGCCAAGTTCGAGAGATCCTCGAGCCGGGTGACGTGCTCGTGGCCGACGCGAATACCGGATGGTTGCGTCATCAAGCGTTGCGAGTCGCGGGAGCCGTCGCCGATCTGGACGTATATATCGAGCAACCTTGCTTGACGTACGAGGAGTGCCTCGGTGTTCGCGAGCACACGACGCTGCCGTTCGTTCTCGACGAGTGTGTCGATGGAGTGAACCCGTTGCTGCGAGCCATCTCGGAGCGAGCCATGGATGTGGTGAACCTCAAGATCAGCAAGCTGGGAGGGCTGACCCGTCTCAAGCTCGCCCGCGACCTCTGCGTCGCGCATGGCATCGCGATGACGATCGAGGATAGTTGGGGAGGCGACATCATCACCTCCGCCATCGCTCACTTGGCTCAAAGCACTCCGCCCCAGAATCTGTTCTCGTGCACGGATTTCAATAGCTACGTCACTCGGCGCAACGCCCTGGGAGCTCCAAGGCGTCAAGAAGGTCGTCTGTCGATCCTTCCTCGCCCTGGTCTTGGTGTCGAGCCAGCTTGGGACGAGCTCGGTGATCCCATGGTTGATATCGTGGCCGGTTGAGATTGAGATGGATGGCTCGCGCGGCCAGGTTGGTGCGTCGAGAAGCCGCGTGCCGGGGCGAGGCCGAATGGTTTCACGCCAACACGAGTTACCGCGGGGCCGGCTTCTCGGTTGAAGAAATGTCAGGGCGTGGAACCGGGGGACAGGTCGCTTGAAGCGGCTGAGGTTTTAGCTGAGTTGTTTTCTATCGCCTTGTCGCTTGGGCGGCAGGGTTGAACTTGGGCGAGTGTCATGCGTATCGGCGCTGTTTCCTATCTCAATACGAAACCGTTGATTCATCGCCTGGAGGAGCGGCTCCCGGAGGCTCGCCTGGTGCTGGACTTGCCGAGTCGCTTGGCCGACCGCTTGGCCCAGGGTGACTTGGATGTCGCGTTGATCCCCGTTTTCGAGGCCTTTCGCGGCCCTCGCAGCCACGTCATCAGCGACGCGAGCATCGCCTGTCGCGGACCGGTTTGGAGTGTCAAGCTCCTGAGCCGCGTGCCTCTGGAGTCGATCCGTTCGGTGTCGCTCGACGAAGGTTCGCGGACCAGCGCCGCGTTGGTCCGTCTCTGGCTCCGTCGCCAAGTCTCGGTCGAGCCCGTTTGGCATCGATGGAGCATCGATGCGCCACTCGCCGAGGTCGATACCGATGCGGTGTTGATCATCGGCGATCGGGCGATGCAGGACGATTTTCCAGGCTGGAGCCAGCAGTGGGATCTTGGTGAGGTCTGGCGACAATGGACCGGGCTGCCATTCGTGTTCGCGTGCTGGGTCGCTCGCGACCCGAAATGGGAGGCTCTCCTCGGTCCGGCTCTGGAGTGGGTGCGGGACCAAGGGTTGCTCGACCTGGAGTCGATCGCCCAGCGTGAGGCGCCTCACTATGGGCTGACATTCGAACGCTGCCTGGCATACCTTAGAGACGATTTGTATTTTCATCTCCACGAGTCCCAACTCGAAGGGCTCCGGCTATTTCGCCGTATGAGCGTCGAGGAGGGGTGGATTCCCGAAGGGAATGAGTTGACCTGTCATGGTTGCGAACTTGCTTGAAAAGTCGATCGCGGGCGAACGTTTAACTCCCGAGGAAGGTTTGACCTTGCTGAAGGAGGGCGAGCTGACGGTGCTCGGCGCGGCAGCCGATGCGGTTTCGCGCCGGCTGCACCCGGAGCCGTACCGGACCTACAACATCGACCGCAACATCAACTATTCCAACATCTGCACGGCGGTTTGCGATTTCTGCGCGTTCTACCGCAAGCCGAAAAGCGAAGAGGGTTACGTGCTCCCTCGCGAGGTGATTTACGAGAAGATCGAGGAGACCGTTCAGCTCGGCGGTAATCAGATCTTGCTCCAAGGCGGTCTGCATCCCGACTTCAAGCTCGATTGGTATGAGAGCCTCTTGTCGGACCTGCGGGAGCGGTTTCCCACGGTCAACATTCACGGCTTCAGCCCACCGGAAATCCATCACTTCACCAAGGTGAACAAGCTGCCGCTCAAGACGGTCCTCGAACGGCTCCAAGCCGCGGGGCTCGGTAGCCTGCCCGGTGGCGGGGCGGAGATCCTGGTCGACCGCGTGCGGCGGGAAATCACGCGCGGAAAGGTGCTGACCGATGATTGGCTCAACGTCATGCGAGTTTGGCATGAGCTGGGCGGGCATAGCAGCGCGACGATGATGTTCGGGCATGTCGAGACACTGGAGGAACGGATCGAACATCTCGATCGCGTCCGACAATTGCAGGACGAGACGGGTGGGTTCACCGCGTTCATTTGTTGGACGTTCCAGCCGGACAACACGGAACTCGATCACGTCGCTCCACTCGGATCGTACGAATACCTCAAGATGCTCGCCGTTTCACGACTCTACCTCGACAACGTTCCGAACTTGCAGAGCAGTTGGGTCACTCAAGGGCTCAAGATTGGTCAGTTGGCTCTGATCTATGGAGCCAATGACATGGGGAGCTTGATGATCGAGGAGAACGTGGTCGCCGAGGCGGGAACGGTTCATTACCTCACGCTCGATCAGATTCGCGCGTCGATCAAGGAACTCGGTTACGAGCCACGACAACGCAACGTGCATTATGAGCTCGTGGACCCTGAGCTCGAGGCGTTCGCGGTCGAGGCCAACCGACGCCTCGGCGCCATTCCCGCACGAAAGGCATCCAGCCAGAAATCCGAACTCGTGCAGATCGACAATTGAGGCGCGGCCGCGATTTGCCTCATGCGATGACGCCTCGGTTGTCACGGCGGCGTGACAACCGGTGACGTGTTGGCGCGACTGAGCCGCCTATTCCGCTTCTTGCCCCACGCCATCGTCATGGGTCGCTTTTCGGGCTCGGTTTACCAGTTGGCGAAGGCGTAGCGTTCGCGTGGCCTCATCGGAAATCGGTTCGGGCGCGATTTCCATTTCGTCTTCCGCTTCGTTCTCGATCACGCCAAAGATCAGGTCGGAGGTCGAGGCGTACTCAATGGCTCGACGTTGCTCGGGGCCAATCGGCATCGCCAGCTCTTCGTCTTGGAAGGCCCAATAGAAGGTGAGTCCGTCAACGAACTGACTCACTTGTTCGTTCATTCGCGAAAGATCGGCGTTGAGTTTTCGCGTGCGATCACGGAACGATTGGGGGTCTTGGCTGGACATCGGAGCATCTCTCGGCGAGGAGGCGGATCAAGGTGGATCGAGCAACCCTAGCTCCCGCGTTGAAATTGTCTTGTCGAACCTCCGAGTGGAAAGCTGGCGACAGCGCGGCCGTCTTGAGCCGCTCGCTGGCAACGCGTCGCCTTGGTTTTCTCGGCCGAAACGTGCCCGAGTAAGGCTCGGCAAGATGAGGGCCGAGGAACCACGGCGAACCAATTTCGAAGTCCGCTCAAGTTCCACCGCTTGCTTGGTCGATTCCCTCCCTGTCCAACGGTTACGATTGTGCCGATCGGACAACTCGGAGGGGCTTGACCAATCGGCAAGGTTTTCCTAACCTCTCCGAAACATGCACGGCGCCGTGGCCAAGTGGCTAAGGCAGCGGATTGCAAATCCGCCATCCCCGGTTCGAATCCGGGCGGCGCCTCTTTTTCTTTCCTTGTCTTGTCGGTCCCACCACCATCGGTGAGGGACCCCATCCAGGCACCACACCGCGGATTGCCTGCCCTGTCGTCCGTCCTATCTAGGACGAAATGATTTCGAGAGACTCGATTTGCGTGTTCCCACTTGGGTCCACTAAGCTCTCCTTCTTCGACGAATGCCATCACTCACGCGTGCCGCAGCCGCGCTCATTGGATCGTGAAGGACCGAAGGATCTTTGTTTGTCTAACGTTGTCATTGTTCCCAGGTGGGTGAAGTGTCCGTGGCTGACGCTCTAGGATGTTGGGCTTGCAGGGACGGGGTTAAACGGAAGTGTTGGTGGCGTAACGGGTTGTTCGGTTGCTTGAGGGTGCGAAGAATCCCTCGCTCACGCTTCGGGTTTCCTTTGTTTTTTCGCTTTTCAATTGGGTGACTTGGGCGTTGCGTGAGAGACGCGACAACTGACCTCACTCGCCAGGTTTCGTTTGGTTTTCGCTCGTGTTTCACTTGTCCGCTTGGGCTGCGACGTGAAGATCGCAACCTCTTAACCTATGCTCCGGGGCTTTCACGCCTCTCCACATGGCTCCCTCCAAGCTTCGACGTCTCATTGCCTGGGAAGCTGCTCGCATCATGTATTTTCGCGAGGAGTCCGAGTACTACCGGGCCAAGATGCGCGCCGCTCGAACCGCGTGTCGCGGCTGGGTTCATCCCGCCGACCTCCCCAGCAACGCCGAGATTCGCGACCAGATCGAGGCCCATGCCCGCATGCTCGAAGGGAGTGGCCGAACGGCCAACCTGCGAGCCATGCGGATGGAAGCGCTCTGGATGATGGCCAAGCTCGAGCGGTTCTCCCCACGGCTCATCGGGAGCGTGCTGACCGGCCATATTCGGCACGGCTCGGATATCGATCTGCACGTCTTCGCGGACAGCATCGATTCGATCACCGCGTTGCTCGACCAGGACTTCTTGCTTTACGACGTCGAGCGAAAACAGATTCGCAAGGATGGTGAATCGAAAACGTTTCAGCACATTCACGTCCGAGACCGCCAACACTTCGAGCTCACGGTCTACCCGCGTAGCCAGATCAACCATGTCTTCACGAGTTCCATCACGCAGAAGGCGATGGAGCGAGCCTCGATCGCGCAGCTGCGGCAGCTCATGCAGCAGTGGTATCCCGAGCTCGAGTTGGAGCGGGAACTCGAGCGGTTGAACGAGGAGCCGGATCGATTCCAGGTCTACGAGTCGTTGCTGTTGCCGCTCGAGAACGTCAAGCAAGACCCTCGCTACCATCCCGAAGGCGATGTCTTGTTCCACAGCCTTCAGGTCTTCGATCGCGCGGCGGATGAATCCCCGTACGACGAAGAGCTACTGACCGCGGCGCTGCTCCACGATGTCGGCAAGGGGATTGATCCCCATAACCATGTCGCGGCCGGCCTTGAGGCGCTCGGCGATTTGATCACCGAGCGGACAAGTTGGCTCATCGAGCATCACATGGAAGCGCAACAGATTCGCGACGGGTCGGCCGGCGCTCGCATGCGCAAACGGCTGCAAGCCCATGATTGGTGGGACGATCTCGAAACACTGGCCCGCTGTGATCGAGCGGGGCGAGTCCCTGGCGCCCAGACCTCAAGCCTCGAGGAAGCTCTCGACCTGCTGCGCGATCTCAACCAAGCCTTCCCGGAATAAGACTCAAGCGGGCACGGCGAGTCGTCCCGCGATTAGCGATCGCTCTGACGCTGTCGTCGCGCGAGGAGGCTCAATGAGCCGCGCCCAATAGGCCATAGGCGACCATGGTTTGCGCCAGCTTCGCTTCTTGATCGGGCTCGAGCGGAGTCATCGGCAGTCGCAGTTCCCCCGTGTCTCGTCCCAGCAACTTCATCGCGTGCTTGATCGGGATGGGGTTGGTCGCGAGACCGAGCATGTCGCGACACAATCCGAAGAGCTTGTGGTGCAACCGCTGAGCCTCGGCGAAGTCGCCAGCGGTGGCGGCGTTCACCAACGCGATCATGTCATGCGGAACGACGTTGCCGACGACCGAGATAACTCCCTCACCCCCAATCGACATCAGGGGAAGCGTCAGGCTGTCATCTCCGCTGAGCACGGTGAGGTCGGTCGCTCCCAAGATTTGGCTGGCTTGGTCCAGCGAGCCCGTCGCCTCCTTCACCATCGTGATCGTGGGGAGCTCGGCCAGGCGGCAAATCGTATCTGGCTCGATGTTCTTTCCGGTGCGGCCTGGGATGTTGTAGACGCACAATGGGATCGACACCGCTTCCGCGATCGCCTTGTAATGCAGATAGAAACCTTGCTGGGTCGGCTTGTTGTAGTAGGGAGCGACGAGCAAGGCCGCGTCGGCACCGGCCTTCTCGGCCCACTTGGTCAACCGCAGCGCCTCGGCCGTGCTGTTGGAGCCCGTACCGGCCATCACCTTGGCTCGCCCCGCCGAGATTTGCACGACCTCCGAGATGACCCGCTCGTGCTCCTCATGAGACAGAGTCGGGCTCTCACCGGTCGTCCCCACGGGAACCAAGCAGCGAGTGCCGGCCGCGATCTGGAATTCCACCTGGTCGCGCAACTTGGCGACATCCAGCACCCCATCGGTGAACGGAGTCACGATGGCGACACTCAAACCCGCGAAATCCGAACCTTTTCGAGCCATGATCGTTTCCTAACTCCCGCGACTTTGCGGACCAGACAGCGACGTCCACCCGTTGAGCTTGCCAGCGCGGTGGGGCCGAGCCCTGGCTGTGCGACTCGCGGTCCAAGGCCTCGCCGCGATTACCAGCCGTGTCCTATCCATTCATTGAAGCGTGCGAGTATACGAAATGTCCGTTCGACGCAGTAGGCAGCAGCGCGGCGGATGTTGGGTTTCTCGGCCAGGCGAGCCTCGAATCGCCCCGCCGCCATCAAGCCGTGATCAAACGCTTCATCTCGCTCACGGCGTCGGTCAGCCCGGTGTAGAGGGCGCGTGACACGATCGCGTGTCCGATATTGAGTTCGTGCATCGCCTCGAGCCGCGCCACCGGCGACACGTTGTGATAGTTGAGCCCATGACCGGCATGCAGCCGCAGCCCTGACTCAACGGCGGCTCGCCCCGCCGCGATCAGTTTCTCGAGTTGGACGCGTTGGGCCGAGCCTCGCGAATCGGCGTACGTGCCCGTATGGAGTTCGATCGCTCGGACGCCGAGTCGTGCCGACCCCTCGACTTGCTCCAACGCCGGATCGATGAACAGGCTCATTTCGATCCCGGATTCACCCAGCCCATCTACGATTCGGCGGATGGAATCGGCTTGCCCCAGCACATCGAGCCCACCTTCCGTCGTTACTTCTTCCCGTTTCTCCGGGACAAGCGTCACTTGATCGGGCCGAATGGCTCGCGCGATACGCAGCATCTCCTCGGTGCAGGCCATTTCCAGATTCAACTTCACGGCGACCGTATCGCGGAGCAACCGGAGGTCCCGATCCTGGATGTGCCGTCGGTCCTCGCGCAAATGCACGGTGATTCCATCGGCTCCGCCGAGTTCGCACAGTACCGCGGCGCGAACGGGATCGGGCTCATGCGTTCGCCGTGCCTGTCGCAAAGTCGCGATGTGGTCGATGTTGACACCTAGCTCGGGCATCGCAGCTCATTCCTTCGTTGCATCTTGTTGGGTCATTTCCTCGGCTCGTCGGTCACGGATCACATCGAGTCGTGACACTCCGAACCTAGTCGCACGCCTTCATTGCGAGGCCGGCAAACCGTTACCTCGCAATTCGAGTACTTTCCTCGAATCCGCCTCACCAGATACTCAGCCACGTCACTCGACGGCGCGAGGATGAATACCGTGGGGCCCCAGGAGCTTTGTCCCACTCCTGGCCAATCCCAGCGCCGAACGAGGTCGACCAAGTCGGCGATGGACTGGTTGCGATACGGACCACCTTGGACTTCCGCGAAACACTCACCCGCTTGGCGACCGTAGTCATGGAGGCCTTCCGAGAACCCCATGAAATCCTTGTTCGCGAGGCACGGCAGCAGAGTCGAAAAAATGCACTCCCGCAAGCGAGCCACCTGCCCATCCGTCATCGAAGGGAGTCGCTCGAACGCCTGTTGTTCGGCGGTTCCCGCCAGTCCCGAAGGGGCGTGTCCTCGCACCAACACCCAGCGCCAGTCATCCGGCATGGGCAAGCGACAATGGAGAGGCGAAACAGGTTCGCCCTCGCGTTTGCCTTGGTCGACAATCAGTCCCCCGTAAAAGAACCCGTAGGTCCCGACCGCCGAGCGGAGTCCCCGGCCGACGTCGCTCGCCGTTCGCTCGAGACTGAGATTCTCGTTGAGCAGAGTCCGCGTCAATCCATGGGAAATCGACAAGCCGAGCTGCGTGCCGAGCCCCAATCCGACGTGTTCGGCCGGAGTTTCCAGCACCTCGATCGCGAGCGATTCATACGGTGGTGCCTCCGGGTGATGAGACAGCCAACGCTGGACGAACGCCTCGGTTCGGTCGGATAACGGCCCACGGCATTCGAGCCGACCTCCTCCGGCTCCACGACGCACGCCCGAATCCGCGAGCTCCGCCTCGACTCGAATCCTTAGCGGCACCTCCACCATGGCACCCACGCCTCCGAACTGCCGCGCGACCCGTGGCCCAAAGGCGTACAGGCCGAAGTGGAGGCGGGCACCGGTCGTGACTTGGGTAGCGCGAATCATTCGGCTGATTGTAACGGTCGCCCGACTTGTCGGAAGTCGCGGACCAAACTTCCGTGCGGCCCGCGAGTCGCGGTCGGTTTCTTGCTCGGCGTCGGGTCGCGATTCGACATAGGGTTGCGTTACACCCTTGAGCCACCCACCGAGAGCCCGTTCATGTCCGAGCCGCGCCGCCGCTACGACTCACGATTCGAATTCCCTCCCCAGCCGCGACCATCCGAGGTCCGCCTCGAGTCGGTTCCGTCGGTCAAGCCGAACGGACCACGTTTCACGGCTTCCACGCGACGCGTGACGGCCGCCACGCTCTTGTGCCTCTGGGGCTGTGGAGCGATCTACCTTTCCGCGCGGCCCACTCCGGCCACGGCGGCTTCATCAACGACGGCCGCACTGCTCGGCACAGGCACGCTCGAGTTCGAGATCCGCGACGCCACTTCCGGAAAACCGATCGCCGCGCGAATCGTCGTGCGTGACGACCGAGGTCGCCCCAAGCGAATCGCATCGATCGTGAGACAGGGGACCGAGGGTTACGTCTTCTACGAAGTCACGATGAAGCTCCCCGAAGGAGACTACACCTACGAAATCGACGCCGGTCCGGAGTACCGCCCCCTCAACGGCAGCTTCTCTTTGCGGACCAACGATCTCCATCGAGAACCGATCGTCGTGGAACGAGCCGTCGACCTCGCGAGTGAAGACTGGGCGGTCGTGGAACAAGGAGTCCTGGAAAACCGAGAAGAGGCCGACGTGATTGTCGCGGCCACCCAAGCTCGACATGCCGGTGCTCAGTGCGGCCCCTTCCCCGCGCGTCGAGGGCGCCGCGACTTCGCCGCTCCCTCCGATCCCGCGCACACCTGGTTCGCGTGGTACCCCTTGGAACTCGGCAACGCTCGCTTGGCTTTGTGGGATCCAAGTCTCGATCCGTTCGACGAGGCGAACTCGGGCGACGCGGTCGCGTGGCCGCACGATGTCGAGTCGCTTTTGGAATGGAAAGCCGCCGACAATCGCCGCCGAGTCCTGCTCGATAGTGTGCTGGCCGACTCACTTCCTCTCTGGGCCGGCCTGGAAGTGCTCGACGGTGTCGGTGTGTTGACGGAGTTTGATTCGCCCGACGCCGAACGAGTGCCAACCACCGGATACGACGTCGAGCCGGGCGTCGCGCGCGATCCCGAACAACTGTTGCGCGCGAGCATCGAACGGTATCAACAGCTATTGGCGACCGACGTCTACCTGCCTCCAACGGCCCTGTCGCGTTGGGACACCGACCAACGCCCACTCGGCATGCATCGCACGATGACGGCGATGAAGATTGGCAATCGCCCCGTCGCCCCCTGGGACGCGCTGAGCGATGGATTCACCTGGATCAGCAGCGGGCCACTCGTCCGCTTCACGGCATCACGGGAACGCCCCGGCACTCTCTTTTCACGGCCGCGCGGCCAAACCGAGAAGCTACAACTGGCCTTCAGCGTGACGAGCCGCTATCCGATCGACCACATCGAACTCCATCAGACTGGCCAACTCGTTCGGCAATTCACGCTCCGGGAACTGGCTCAAAACCCCGAACCGATCTCGGTGGAGTTCTCTTCGAGCGGATGGCTTCTCGCCGTGGCCTGGGCGGGAGACCAAGAGGATCGACGCATCGCCCTGGCGGCTCCCTTTCGAGTCGACATTGGAGGTGAGCCTTACATCGACCCGCGCGCCGTGCGAGCCCAGCTCGCGTTGCTCGACCAACTCGAGGCCGAATGGGGAACCGACTCTTCTTCCCCGGCTCGAGACGAACACTTCGCTCGTGCCCGGGACTTCTGGACGAGCCGCCTCCCGTAACGCGGGCCGCCGATCAATAGCGGATGGGACCTTCGATGAGCGGTTCGACAAGAGGCCCATACAAGTCGGGACGTCGATCGCGAAAGCGATGGATCTCATGCTTGCCGGGGATTCGCTTGAGGTGCTTTTCACGAGCGATCTCGGGATCGATCTCCGCGATTAGGATTTGCTCGGCTGTCTCGGGAGAAGCACTCGAGATCACCCAACCATTGGTGTCGATCAAACTGCTTTGTCCGATGAAATCGAAACCCCGCTCCTCACCGACTCGGTTGACGGCCGCGAAGTAAACCGCATTCTCCAAGGCTCGCGCGTTGGGTACGACATTGGCCGTGCAGCCCGATCCGGGAGGCCAATTAGTCGGCAGCGCGATCAGATCGGCGCCCCGCAGCGCCAGGATCCGTGATGGCTCGGGGAACGACCCGTCGTAGCAAATCAGCATGCCGATCCTCAGCTCGCCCGCTGTATGCACCTCATACGGTTCGGTCCCCGTATCGGTGAAGCGATCGACACCCAAATACGGAATGTGGGTCTTTCGGTAGGTGCCAACGAGCCCTTCGGGGCCAACCAAATTGACCGAGTTGTGGAGCTTGGCTCCACGTCGTTCCAGATAGCCGTAGATCAAATGCGAGCGAGTCTCCCGCGCGACCTCGACAAGCGCCTGGCAAGCCGGACCATCGGCCGACTCGGCATGCTCCCAGGCCTCCTCGCGGGAATCGTAGCAATAGCCACTCAACGCGCACTCGGGAAAGATCGACAGGCGCACGTCGTCTTCCGCCACGGCGCGGCGAGCCCAACGCGACATCGTTTCCAAATTGTGCGTTCGGTCCGCCAGTCTGACATCGATCTGGATACCGGCGATCTTGACTTTCATCGTCGACTCATTGAGGTTGATTTACGGGCGTGAGAAATCGATTGGCCTCGTCCCGCAACAATTGAAATTCTCGAGAACTTGGTTCGCGACGCACCAGCTCCTCGACGAGGACTCGCACCTGTTCCCAATCCTGCTGCTCCTTGCGAATCAGCGTCAGGCCAAGAAGGTAATCGATATTCGAAGGTTCGAGTTGATAGGCGCGATCGAGAGCCAACGCGGCCTCGGGGACGCGGCCGTTCAAGTACAAGAGCATTCCCAGGCGGTATTGCAGCGCTGGAAGATCGGGGGCTCGGGACGCATCGAGTTGCAATAACGGCAGCTCCTCGGCTCGCAACTGAGCGATCTCCGTTCGTAGCCGCCGCTCACTCGACGACAAACTTTCAATCTGCCGCCGTTGTTCGTCGCTGATCTGTCCCCCGCGACTTTGGATGAGCTGCCCCAACTGCGACATTTGGCCTTGGGCCGCGTCCGCTTGCCGTTCGAGCAAGTTAGCGAGATTCGAGCGAGGCCCCACGACATCCGGTTCCACCCGGATACCTGTGCGATAAGCGGCCGAGGCATCGTCGAAACGAGCCAAATCCTCGTACAGCAGCCCCAGGCCAAGGTGCGAACCGGCTCGATCACCATGCAACGCCATGGTCGCTTCAAACCCGCGTAGCGCGCTGTCGAACGCCGCTTGTTGCTCGCCGCTCAGCCAACGCCCTCGGTCGGGCCCGAGGATCGCCACCAGCCGCGTGGCTTCGTTCCGAACCCAATGCGATGAATGGGTGAGCAACGGCAAGACCGGCTCGACGATTTCGGTTATCTGATCAAACACGCCGGGTTGACCAAGCCTTTGCACGCGGCTCCGCAACTCGTTTTGCAAGATCACGATGGCCGTGGCGACGATCATCGGCTCGTCATCCTCCAGCCGCGGTAAGAGATCCGCGAGCACCGGCTCGGTGTCGTAGGCGGCGAGGCTCTGGAGAGCGGTCGCGCGAATGATGACCGGCGTCTCGAGATTAGCCGCGAGAGCCGCCAGCTCCGCCTCGACTTCGGGGTCGCCACTCCAAGCTCGATTCAGCAGCGGCGCGAAGGTCGCGGGACGTTCCTTCGGACCGTACCATCGCTCCATCGCATCGGCCGACCAGCGATCGATGCGCGCGAGCTCTTGCCCCGCATCCGCCTCGCCAGCGCGAGCCGCGACGAGCCAGTCTTGATAACGCCCCAATTCCGCGCGACGCTCCTCCGGCAATTGCGAGTCCGCCAAATGGCACTGCGTGCATGCATTGGGAGTGTGCAAGTCCACGCTCAAATCAGGCCGCGGAATCCGAATGCTGTGATCCCGCCGACCGTCGACCTCCATGTAATAGGACTCCGGCATGTGGCAGTTGACACACTGGGCCCCCGGAGTATCCGGCTGGTGATGGTGATGAGCTGGAACGTCGTATTTCGTGGGAGAATGCTGGTGGCACGAGGTGCACACCGCATTGCCGCTGTAGCGTGTCCGGGCGGCGTGCGGATCATGGCAATCCGAGCAACGAATCCGGTTGTGGTACATCTTGCTCTGCGTGAATGAGCCGAACTCGTAATCCTCGTCGAGAATCTGCCCATCCGGATAGTAAACACCGGCGCTCGGCAGTTCGCATGCATTGGCATTGCAGAACGGCTCGCCCGGCAACGCCTGCTCATCCAGCACGAATCGACGTGAATGGCAACGAGCGCAGGTTTCGATCTCTCGTCGTGGCTCGCTTTTAGGAAAGCCGACGATTCCCTTGCCGTACCGACGATCCCAAAACATCCCCGATCCCTCGGCCAACTCCACGTGCGTGCTGGCGGGCCCATGACACGCCTCGCAACTCACGTCGATCTCGCTGAACGTCGTGCGGTAGTCGAGTAAGTCGACGTCATAACCCTTGACCAATTGGGTCGAGTGACAATCCGCGCAGGAAGTGTTCCAACATTGGGTGATCCCGGTCCAATGCAGCGGATCGCCCGGCTCGATGCGTTCATCGACATCGGGCGGTCGAAGATAGAACCACTCGCCCTTGGTTGTATCCCAACTCGCGCGCAAGACCTGGGCCTTGCTGAGGCAGTTATCAGCAAGCCCGTCGGGTCGATTCATCTCGACGATGTATTGCTGTAGCGGCTCCACGCCAAACACATGGGTGACTTGGAACTCGGCATCGTTGCCATCGGGCCCCTCGGTCCGCACCCAGTACTCCGAGTCCTTCATGAAGAAACGTGTCTGTCTGCCATCGTGCTCGAGCAAGGCATCGTTAAAGTCGGCCAAGACGGTGTCGGAGTTCGCCACGTCCATCGCCATGTCATGGTGCGACCCCTGGAACATCTCGGACTCGATCGGATGGCACGACACGCAAGAGGCTCGCCCCACGTACGTGTGCTGAATTCCCTCGGGAAGACAGATGTACCAGTCGGCGAATACCCAGCCTCCCGCCAGCGACGCGACGACTCCCATCGCGACCAGAACCCAGGTCGTGCGGCGCATCTGTCCCATCCGCTGTTTCACCGCGGCCCATCGAGTTTCCTGACTCGCGGCGGTTCTTGATCCTGCCGAACGAGTCTGCTCGGTGGGCTCCGCTGGAGCTTCGGGCGTAGGACGCACGGGCTTCTTGGGACGGGACTTCGACATGGCACCTGGGAGAATAAGCGGCACGGGAACGAGCAGGCTCGCGCGGGGGCGGCGCTGTTGGCGTCCTCGCATTCTAGATGATCGGCATCCGCTCGGGCAGTTGCCCGGACCCCGACGACGGTGGCCGTGCCCGCGACGAGTGTCTGGGGGCTAGAGCGATCGAGCTTCGCGCGTTACCAACATGGTTGATGGGCCACGCGCCCGCGACAGGCCCGCTCGCGAGCGACCATGCGGGAATCCAATGCGGAGAAGTTTGACGATGACGGCTGATTGGAAAGTTGAACCGGACGATGCCACATTCGAACAACAAGTGGTGGAGCAGTCCTTCAAGACACCGGTCCTCGTGGATTTTTGGGCCGCTTGGTGTGCTCCCTGCCGCATGCTCGGTCCCATCCTCGAAAAGGTAGTCGAGGCACGAGCCGGAAAAGTCATCCTGGCCAAGGTCGATACCGAGGCCGCGCCGAAAGCCGCGGGGTCGTTTCGCGTGCAGTCGATTCCCGCCGTTTATCTACTGGACCGTGGCGAGGTCGTTGATGGTTTTCAGGGGATGATCCCCGAGAGTCAATTGGCGAACTGGCTCGACGAGCGACTCGATCGACTTTCGCTGTTGCGAGTGGCGGACTTGGAGGTCGCCGATCCAGCGGCCACGCGGGCGGCCTACGAAGCGTGGCTCGAACAACACCCGTTGGATCCAACCGCCGTGCTCGGCTTGATCCGACTTGATCAGGAAGCGGGTGATCTGGAGTCCGCGAAAGCGAGGCTCGCGCAGCTCGAGGATCGTGGATTCTTGGAGCCGGAGGCGGAACAGGCCAAGGCGCGATTGCAGCTCGCCGCGTACGCCAGCCAAGACATCGACGCCTTGGATCGACAAGCAGGGAACGAGCCCGACAACCTCGCGGTCCAACTCCAATGGGCCCAAGCGCGCTGTGCCCGAGGCGAATACGCGCTAGCGATGGACCGCTGCCTCAAGATCATCGAATCGAACCTGCCGAGCGAAGAGGGCCAAGCCGCCAAATCGCTCATGCTCGAGACCTTCCAAGTCTGGTCCGACGAGCAAGCCGTGAATCAATACCGTCAGAAGCTCTCGCTATTGCTGTTCTGACGGCCGAGCGAGGTCGCGACTGCTTCGAGGAATTCGGATTCACGCCAAGGCGCGAAGACGCCAAGGGATTTTCGGAAGTCGGCCACCCGAGATTCATAAACGGTTTCGTTTAGCGCGAGCCTATTTCGCGTGAGACAAGCTAACCGTCGCTTCTTTGCGTCTTGGCGACTTTGCGTGAGACACACGCGATCTAGCTGTCCTTGGATCGCGTGAGGTACTTCCTAACGGCCGGCGTGGGTGGAGGCGACCGGTCGACCGGAATCCGCTCGAGTAGTCCCTCGCCATACGTTCTGGAGAGGCCCAACTTCTTGAGATTCACGTACCCAATATGGCAACCGCACGTGTCGTTTGAGCATTTCCGCTCCCGCAAGGCCGCCTCCCATCCCTTGTCCGCGATATTGCCGACGACGGAATCGATGAAGTGGCACCGCCTCATATCGCCTCGTCCATCAACAGTAAAACTCGTTTCGCCCGCGTGGCAGCCTTCCCCGAGACTTGGATACCGGTGGAGATTCCACTCAACAAGCGGATCGAGACCTTTAAGGAACTTGACTTCGTCCTCGGTGTACGATTGGCCGTCGCTTTTGTGAGCATTGATCCAGAAATAGATTTCCGAGGGCAAGGCATTCCGAAGCTCTTCCAACAAACCAAAATGCTCGCGAATCCCGACCGCTCCGACGCTCAGTCGAATACCGTCGTCAGTCAGTCTTTTGATGCGATTCACGAACCGCTCCAAGGTACATTGAGTCGGATGAAACGAAACCCAAAGCGCGAGTGCCTTCCGATTCGCGTTCCTTAACCACTTCAGGGAACAGGAGAGGTTCGTCTGACAAGCGACCCGCGACACGTGTGGCAGGTGACTCAATTCGACCATTGCCTCGCGATACCAGCTTCTGACAAGTGCTTCGCCCCAAGGCGTGAACAAGATGCCCCATTCTCGGTGCTCCTGAGCCTTAATCCAGTCGACGAATGCTTGGAGTCCCGCTCGGTCCTGGCGCTGTTCCTCGACCGTCTCGCGGCGCAAGGCGAAAGGGCAATAGTGGCATCCGTAGTTGCAACTCGTAAGGGATCCACGAAACAGCACATGAAGGCGATTGTTCAATGTTCACACTCGCGTGAATTCTTCGAGTCGGGCTCGCGACTTGGCGGAATAAAGAAAGGGGCCAATCGCGTCCGAGAGCCCCATTCCTTCGGGATTTAAGCGAAGCACGTCACCATCTTCCTCAAGGTACGACCAGCTTGCGAGCGCGTCGAGTTCGGGAATCGCCAAGTGGGGCTCCACGCCAAATCGCGTTGAAAAGGCATGTCGATCGAGCCCCGTCCGATTGAGCAGCGATTGAATAGCGAACCGCCTCCGTCGCTCTTCCTCGTCAAGTCGAATTCCCCAGCTCGCGATCTTGAAATCGCTTTCGCGCTGGTTGATCCACGAATCGAGAATTCCCGCCAACACGGTTTTTTGAACCGCGAAAGGGCTCGAGTAGTGCACGTTACTTGTATAGGATCTGGCCCCGCAACCGAGTCCCAACATCCCGTCTTCTTGGCAACTAAAGCCTGATGTCGCTTCCGAATCGTTCGGCATACTCGTCTGGGGTGCGGCTTTGGTGAAGCACCGCATCGAGAACTGCTCGTACCCACACTTGAGGAGATGCTCGCGGGCGGATTCATAACACTGCCTTAAATGATCATCGCCGCCTCGACTCGTCTTGCCGGCGATGCCAGTGTTGGGACGGACGTAGAGCGGATAAAGAAATAACTCCTCGGGCTCGTACTCAAGCGCTGTCTCGAGTGAATACATCCACGACGCAAGTGTCTGCCCCGGCTGACCGTAAATGAGATCAACGTTGAGGCACGGAATGCCGACGTCGCGAATCCGCCGGATCGCCGAATGCGCCTCGATGGCTTGCTGGGGACGGCCAATCGACTGGACCTCGGCATCGACAAAGGACTGCACGCCGATACTGACCCGGTGGACGCCACAATCACGTAGAAGGGCGAGCCGATCACGGGTCGATGTCTTGGGCGAGGTTTCCACGGCGGCTCGAGCGGAGTAAACATCGACGCCGAGACGATCACGCAACATCGTGAACAAGCGGTCGAGTTGCCCCACGTCGAGAACGGTCGGCGTCCCGCCACCAATGGCAAGCCGACTGAAACTCCTCTCTCCCTCGGTACTGTCCGCCATCACGTCCAGCTGCCGCTCCAGTGTGTCGAGATAGCGCTCGTGGAGATGCTCACCGCCTACGCGAGTGAACAAGTTACAGAAGCCACATCGCATTTCGCAAAACGGAATGTGGACATAGAGAAATAGAGAGCCGCGTTCCTCGGTTTGCCACAACTCTCGAAGGTCGACAACGGGTTCCAGCGGTCCGTACGCCGACTTGTGCGGATAGGAGTACGAGTACGCATGGTACGGACGAAAGTTAAAACCCGATCCAAGGACTGCTCGTGTTTCAGCTTGGTCGTTGAACTCACGCATGTGAATAGTCGTCCCAGAAGTCGGATACTTCGTGCACTCTCTCGCCAATCGGATTCCACGTCCTAAGCCGCGCCGATTCCCCAGCGGACCTCCGCGTAGGGAACATCCCAAACCACGGGGTGAGCCAACCGATGTCCGTTGTAGCCGTCCTCGCCAAAGGTGGTGCCATGGTCCGAGCAGAGGATTCCCTTGCCTCGTCCGCGTTGCCGAAGGAACTCATTAAGCCGCGACCAGGGCATGTCGACTGACGCGAGCGCGGCACATTGTGTTTGGACGGAGTCTCGAGCGGCACCTTCGACAAATATGGAACTGGGTTGGTGCATGGCCGAAAGATTGATGAATAGCAGGACTCGCTCATGGATCGATCGTCTCGAGAGAATCTCAATCGCCATGTCAACCTGATGGCCGGCCGATTTTGGGTTGACGACGGAGCATTCCTCACACCAATGAAACTCATCAAAGAGACTCGGAAAGTAGGACGACACCGGCGTTTGGCGATTGAAGAAGCCGACCCCCCCAATGCCCAAGGCGAAGTAGGCGTTCTCTCGGAATCCAGTGACGATATCGGGTGCATCGAAAACAACCGCGTCGCTTGCAAGAGTCTCGCTTCCCGCGAACCTCAACCCGATGCCCCGCTCGTGTCTTCCAGGTTTGGCCGGAGTTGGAAAGAACCCAGCAAAGTACGCGGCATGAGAGGCATAGGTAAAGCTCCCAGGAGCGTGCCGTCGTTCCCAACCCGATTCCGAAAGCGATTTTGCCAACTTCGGAATCACGCCCGTTTCCCAGGCAAGCTGGGCCACATCGTATCGCAACGAATCGAAAGTCATGATCAGGAAATCATCGACACCTAAACTCAGCATAGCTCTGTTCTCGTGCTTGCCGGAAAGCCATGTTTCGCCCCTCCGCCCAACGATTGAAGTGCGAAGTCCATTTCGGTTGCGTAGGTGTCACGCCCCTGATGAAGCACGCCCGGCAAGAGGCTTCCAAACGGGTTGGCCTCGAGAATCCAGGGTTGTCCTCGCCGATCAACCGCCACGTCGAAACCGATGGTCGCGGTACCTGGAAATAGCCTTGCCGCCTGCTCACATACTTGCACCGCCGCCTCGACGCCCAAGGCTTGCTTGGGGCCAAGGGCCTGCAGAAGGTCCTGAAGCGACAGTCTCTTGTTCATCAGGTTGAGGTTGGTGAATGGGCTCGGACTGACACGTGCCACCACATGCCTCACTCGGCCTCCAATGCTCACCATCCGCAAATCGAAGTTTCGTCCGCCAACGGTCGCCTTGGGAATCCAATGCTCCAGATGGGCTCGTTCCTGGCATATACGGTCGACGATCCGGGCAATCTCCAGTTCATTTGTCAGGACTCTTAATTCAAGACCACAGTAGAGCCAAGGTCCACTCGCGTTCTCGAGCCAACGGAGCATCGTGAAACAACGAATTGTTCCTTGGCTCTCATGAAATGCCAAGCAACCGGAGGCTCCCGAGCCATGCGCGCACTTGAGGAAACAGCGGCCTCGAATACGCGTCACTTCTCGTACTTCATCGTAGCTAGTGGGAAAGGCCAAAATCTCGGGAACTGGCAGGCCCGATGACTCAAAAAAGTGCTGACAGGCACGTTTGTTGGACAACAATTCAACATCACGTGAATCGTGAAACGAGAAGCAACAGTGAGGCTCGATGACTTGGCGAAGCGTTTCAAGCAAGCTCACGGTTCCCCAATGGATTTGCCGTCCAAACTGTGGGTGAAGAAAGTTCCCTTGGGACTTCTCGAATTCGAGTTCTCGTTCACTCGCCACGGGAGAATGCTCGGCTGCCGCTTGCGAAGCTCCCCTGTGCATCAAGAAGTGACGGCACCTCATCGATTCAGGCCATGCTTCGATACGCAACGCGATCGACGGATATCGATCGCGTAGTTGAGCAAGCCGCGTTTCGGATAGCTCGGTCACATCTAACACGATCACCGGGCCAGAGTCGCGGCTCGATGCCTCGGCTTCGAATAACCGAACTCGACGAGTCGACCGATCACCGATCACGAGCCAGCAAGGCCACCTCGCCTCACTCCGAGACATAGATGGGGCGCCAATCGTCATCAGGAGACTGCGCTTCACCGACATTGACTTCCATCGGTAGCGATTTCAATTCCTCGCACAAAGCCTCGCTCATGTAGTGATGCCGCAAATCCAACAACTTAAGTGATGTATTGTCCTTTAAACGCAGTAGACTGCGGCCTCCCGCGTCGGACAAGTCGCCCCCGGAAAGGTCAAGAACCTCAATGCGGTTGAGCAGGGGACTATTGACGATCGTTGGCACGAACTCATCGCAAGTTTCCGTGTTGCGAATGCCTAGGTACTTGAGACTTGGGAACAACTCTCCAGTGAGTATGGGCTGAAGATCCTCTACGCTTGCGGTGCGACCGTAGCCCTGGTCACCAAGCCACAATTCGAGATGCTCCAAATTCGGCAGTAAGGATTGACTGAGTTGGCGGACGACCGACCGATCAAGCCCTCCATTCTCGAATGAAAGATGTCGTAGTCCCGCATGTTCGAGCGTGCCGAAACTCAGGCCGTTGCTTCCCCGCACGTCGAGACGGACTAGATTTGGGAAGGCACGCAACAACGGCTCCATGTCCGACTGGGCGATCCACGACATCTCAGTCTCTTCTTGGACGATATCACCCAAGAAGATTGCTTCGAGATGGGGTAGTCGCGGAGCATGCTTGGCCAACCACTCGATGATGGGCTGACAGTCCTCACTGCTATCGTCGCTAAACCAGGGCCCAATCACGAGTGCTTTAAGTTCGCGTGACTCACCAACCGTTAGCAGCACATCCAAAAGGCCCGTTGATTGGTCTTCCGAATCCCAATCGATCCCTATTCGATAAGCGAACTCGGAACCTTTCCAATCCCGGGGAATTACAAAGTCGACAACAGGGAGTCCGTAGTACTCGGAAAGATGCTCGGATATCATGGGGACTTTTTCCTATCAGTGAATCGAGCCGTGGGTTGTTCACAACGAGTATCAACTAGGTTTCGATAAGCGGCTTATAGTCGTCGGGGTTGTCAAAGCCGGCCATCCATGCGGCGGCTTGATGGCAAGTTCGCATGTCCGGCGGAACACGCAGGAAGTACTGCCTCCCGGTGGACGGACACTTGCAAGCGAGCGTCACAAGCGGCTCGTCATCCTTCACTTCGATTCGCAATAGTCGTCTGGCCCCGCCTGGATCACGATCCTCGTCGAGTACTTCCGCCTGGACATCCTGAACGTAACGGGCCGTGCCGTATCTCTCGATCAAGACACGCCGCATTTCAGTGTTCTTTTCCGTTGCGATCTCCGATAGTGTGATGGACCCTGGCTCCAGCCACACGCGACGCGGAATTCGAACGCCCTGCCAGCGAATGTCCACGTCTTCCAAGGACGGCGGGATCGAGGACAGGTTGGCGAGGCCACTATGGGCGACATCAATCCAACCGCTAATTCGTAAGGCGTCAGGGAGACTGGAGAGGTTGGAGCAATCCCTCAGGTTGACCGAGGCAAGCACGCCAAGGTAATCGGGCAGTGTTGGCAATGCGGTGCAGCCGCGCAGATTCAAGACACCGTTTCGTAATCGTCCTGTGGTCGGCCATTCCCGGAAGGACCAACAGCCGGTCATATCAAGAAACCAACAATCAAAACCTTCGGGAAGAGTCTTGAGTGAGCGGCAACCGCCAAGACGGAGCGAACCTACCGTGAGTCCGTGGGGTAGCTCGATCAACTCATGGCATTCCGTGAGATCGAGGATTGTCTGGACCTGGAGTCCCTCGGGCAATCGTTTGACTTTCGAACGCGCCAGTGAGAGCTGGTAGCAGCTGAACCGATGGGGCAATTCGACTTCCCCCTTCGCTCCACTTAGATCGAGTTCGTCCCAACTCGAATTCTCTGGAATGCGAACCGGCTCGTCCTCATTGAGGAGCTTCACGACACGCGAGAACCGATTATGAACGAGGTTGAAACTTGCAAGTTCTTCCGGCGTGAAGTCCATGGTCAATCCCCGTCTCGATTTCTTATGCCAATTCTTCAATCCAACACGGTTCGGATGGCTTGCGGCGAATACTCGCGCTGTTGCCAAAAACGATAGATACCTTCCGGAAGTTCGATCGGGCCATGTTCTTCATGGACCACGGTTGCCTTGGCGCCTGTTACCACCAAGTACCGCTCCGTTCGCACGAGATCCGCGTTGTAGCCGGTGAAGATCTTGGCCACGCCTGGTTCGGCGACTCGATGAGCATGCCCGGTGATCTCTCCTTCCGCTAAGGTGAGATGTTGTTCTTCGTTGTGTTGGCTCGGGAGTGCCTTGACCTTTTCGATTAAAACGTCTCCATGCCGATACAAAGCCATCACAAGGCTCCCTTTTTTGGTTACCGCTCTGAAGCTCAAAGCCATGGGGCGAGTCGATGTTTCGATCAGATCGAAACCCGAGTGCAACCTCGCAAGTTGCCCCCCCAATTGTCCGTGAATGTTGATCGCGGATCAACTAGATCGAAAGACGTTCAACGCAAGTGCGGACTCATGACGTCAGGCGAAGACGCCAAGGGATTTCGGAAGTCGGCCACCCGAGATTCATGAACGGTTTCGTGTAGCGCGAGCCTATTTCGCGTGAGAAATGCTCACCGTCGCTTCTTTGCGTCTTGGCGGCTTGGCGTGAGACACACCGATTGCTTTCACGGCAATCGTATGGTGGCGAGTCCTACTCGTAGACGACCGTGTCGGGGTGGAGTTTCTTCCACTCGCCCCACGTCGTGCGAATGGCCTCGACGGCTGGGAGCGGGAAGTGGTCGCTGGTTTGTTCGATGACTTCGCCGTCGATCCCAATCAACATCGTGTTGTTGCCA
>JAGQPS010000489.1 GCA_020426595.1 Planctomycetales bacterium | reverse complement strand
GGCGACTCGTTCGTCGCCAACGCAAGGTCCGGGAAAACGCTCCGGTACGAACTGCCGTTCGAAGATACTTCCAGGATGGTTCCGACGCCGAAAACGCATGATCGAGGTCCCAGGTAACATCGTCAAATCGGCCTTTGCGTCTTAGCGCCTTGGCGTGAGCAAATAAACGGTCGATTCCCGGATCACCTGGCGCGCTTGCGAGAGGCTTTTACGTCACCGTTGCGTGAGTCGTCCAAGCGTCTAGCCGCGTTGGCGTTTGAAGAGTTCCAGGAGTGGGTCGACTTGGTCGTGTTCGACGAGGGCGACGAGGGTATCGCCAGGTTGGAGCTGATCCTTCGCGGTGGGGACGCTGATGAAGTCCTGGCGACTCAGGGCGGCCAATAAGCTGCGAGGGGGCAATTGGAGTTCGACGATCGGTCGCTTGGTGGCGGGCACTTCGTTGTGAACTTCGATCTCTAGGATACGAATGTCACTCCCGGTGAGCGCGGTTCGCGACACGACGGGGCCAACGTTGAGAAAGCTCATCACCTTCTTGGCCATCACTTCTCGTTCGCTGACGGCGAAATCGATGCCGAGCTTGTTGACGATGTTCGCGTAGTCGGGGCGGCCGACGACCGCCATGATGCGTTTGGCTCCGAACTCGCGAGCTTCCACACCGGCGAGGATGTTGTTTTCATCGTCTCCCGTGCACGCCACGAAGATGTCGTAACCACCGATCCGCTCTTCCTCGAGGACCGCGCGACGCGTCGCGTCGGCGTGAATGATGGTGGTCGTGCTGCCGAGGTTGTTGGCGAGTTCCGCGCATCGCTCCGCGCTCGCCTCGAGGATGTAGACCGAGAATCGCTCCTTCTCGAGCGCCTTGGCGAGGTGATAACCGGTCTCGCCGCCACCCGCGATCGCGACTCGTTGGCGAGGCCCGGAATCGGTATGGAACCGGCCCTTGATGCTTTCCACGTCACTCGAGGTGCCGATGAGCGCGATCCGATCGCCCGACTGCAATTGGTCATCGGCATGAGCCAACCAGACTCGGCCTTCGCGATGGATCGCTCCGATGCGGACATTCGACGGGAGTCCCAGGTCGCGGAGCGGCTTCTTGGTGGAGTTGCATTTTTGGCTGAGCGTGATTTCCTGGATTTCGATGCCTCCTCGAGCCAAATGGTCGACCACGACCGCGCCGGGATGCCGGCAGGCGCTGGCGAGTTCCATCGCGGTGAGATGTTCGAGGCTCAGGAGTCGGTCGATGCCAAAATGGCGTTGGTAATCGAAGGTGCTCAGGTCGCGAAAGACCGGCGCGTAGACTCGGGCGATCGACCGTCGGGCTCCCATCGCCTTCGCCATGCTCGCCGCGACGATGTTCACCTCGTCGTCGCCAGTCACGGCCAGCACGATATCGGCCGCCATGACTCCGGCTTGAAACAAGACGCTCGACTGGGAGGCGCTGCCGGTCAACGTCAGGACGTCGAGCTCGTCATTGATACGCCGGGAGTGTTCCGGGCTCGAATCGATCACCGTGACCGCGTGGCCCGCTCCGCAGAGCATTTCGGCAATCGACGAGCCGACCGTTCCGGCGCCGAGAATAACAATTCGCATATTTCAGACTCTGGCCTGAAAGGGAGCCAAATCAAGTGAGGGGGAGCCATGCCCGGAATACGTTGGTCCCGGTACACGCGAACGGAAAATCCACACCTCGAGTTTTCCGAAACGTCGTCCGGGAGTCGCCTCGTCGTGATGCTCGCCCTTGGCTGGTCAGGAAGAGGACCGCGCGACTCGATTAGCTGGGGTGGCGGTTGTAGGAAGTCAGACAACGCGCGGCCATCGGTTAGAGGCCCCAGCCCGACCACAACATCACGGCGTAGCAGATTCCCATGAAGCCGACGATCCACAACGCGGATCGCCATGCGTGAGCGAAGATGAGTGACGGACGTTCATCGCGCGTCGCACCGTACACGATGCTAATCGACAATACGAGCGGCACGGCATACCACAGTGACCAATGCATCATCACGCACTTCCTTTCCAGCCTCGCGGCGAGCACTCTCGACCAGGAATCCAAGCAAGCGTCGGCATCGAGATACCGCTACTTGGTCTCGTCCTCGTCGTCCTTCTTTTCCTTCTCGTCCGCGACGACGAAGGGGCCGGCAAAAGCATCGTACACGGCGAGCAGATTGAGCAGTCCCGCCACGACCGTATACAGGGTGCCGATCTCGAATCGATGCTCCAGCTCTTCGTGCCAGATGGCCAAGACGCAGCGATCATTACCGGGAATGGGACCAGGAGGGGGAGCGAACGGGCCAGTCGCGTGACTCTTCGGAGTCCCGACCGGTACCTCTTCGATGACTCTTCCGCTCGCATCGATCAAGTACGCGCGGTTGGCCAAGAACGGGTCCTTCCCATCTCGGACACTGAAATACTGCAATACCGCCGGAGCGGCCGGGATTCCGATACCGGCTTGGCAAGCGAATTGCCACCGATAGTCGTTGGGACGCCATGAGGCATACACCACTTGGCCACCGCCAATCACCAAGCCGGCGATATACGTCGCAAGAATCGTGATCGAGAAGATCCCAGCCTTGACGAACCGACGCTGGTAAAAATGTCCGGCTCCCGGGAAAATCCAAGCCAAAAGCGCGGCCCAGGTTGCGTCTCGCAATTCGACCGGTGGGTGCTCGTCGAAACTCGGTTCTTTGTTCACTAGGTTCGATCCTCTGGACTCATGGCCAGCACTCGTTGCGGGCCAGCACGGCGAGATCGCCAATCAGGTAAGGGTCTGTCGGTTCCATCCAAGCGTGGCATTGTAAATCGAGACCGCCCGCGTGGCCACGGAGGTTATGACCTCGCCCAGGCGAAGGAGCCGCCCTTTGAGCCAAGGGGCTCTGTTGCGAGTCCCCGTTCGACCCGCCCAACCAGTTTTGCTGTTGCGCTTTTCACGCTCCGCCCAAGCCAATCAATTCAAAAGCGTGGGAAACCAAAGGAAACCCGAAGCGTGAGCGAGGGATTCTTCGAAATCTCAAACACGCGCTCAACTCGTTACGCCACCAACACTTCCGTCTAGCCCCATTCCCGAAAGCGCAACA
>JAGQPS010000488.1 GCA_020426595.1 Planctomycetales bacterium | reverse complement strand
GGTCATGACGATCCCAATCGACATGGCCCCGAGGGCCATCCGCCATGGTCGACGAGCGACCTCGAAAGCACGATTCATCCCAGCGGCACTCCTAGTGATTGGATGCGGAACACGAGCCACCTGTTCACTAAACCATTGAGGTCTCCCGGGGTGTCGCGTCATCGCGTGGATTTCATGAGGTTGCCATTGAGTGGTTGGCGAAGGCCCCGAGCTCACGCTCTTAGATGTTGTACTTTCATGAATGGCGCGAAGCGGAAGAGTTCGTGACGCAACGAGTTGGCGGCTCGTTTGAGAATGCGAAGAATCCCTCGCTCACGCTTCGGGTTTCCTTGGGTTTTGCCACGTTTTTGACTCGGTCGACTAGGGCAAAGCGTGGAAAGCGCAACAGCAAGGCTCACACCGCGGGTTTCCTTTGGTTTTCCACGCGGTGTTTGTCGATTGGGCTCGAGCGTGAGAGACGCGACTGCAAGGAGCGTTGGCTTCTCGCATGCTCGATTAGTCGAGGATCCGCTGGGCCCGCAGGAACTCGACGGTTGCCTCAAGCGTTTGCGAAAGGTGGGGTTCGCGGTTGAAGAAGCCATGCCCGGCGTTCTCATACACTCGAGCCTCGCACGTCACTCCCGCTTGACGCATGCGTTCCTGAAATCTCTCGAGGACCACGACCGGGATCAAGTTATCCGAGTCGCCTAGGAAGACGATCGCCGGTGGATCATCGGCCGAGATGTTGTGCGCCGGTGAGAACTCACGATACCGCTCACCGACTCGAGCATGCCCCCAACCTTGATCCGGCCCGTTGTCAAATACGGGATTGAACAACACGAGCGCGTTGGCGCGAGGCGACACATCGGTGTCATCGTTCGGATCATCGATCCCATCCACCATGCTGGTGAACGCGGCGAGATGGCCACCCGCGGATCCCCCACTGGCGACAATGCGATCGGGATCGATGCCGAGTTCCGCCGCGTGACTCCGCACGTAGCGCATGGCCGACTTGGCATCCTGGCAGCAGATCACTGGCGGATCCGCTCCAGCTCGGTCGATCGTGCGATACTCCACGCGAATTCCGACCATGCCATGCCCCGCGAGAAACTCACTCTGAGGTTTGAATTGGTTCGGAGTCCCACCGACCCAGCCGCCGCCGAAGAAAAACACGATCGCTGGGCGCCGATCGTTGGGTTGCCAATCGCCCGGCTTCTCGATGTGCAACTGGAGTTCACGATCGTCGACGACCTTGTAGACCAGACTCTCGGTCTCAAGCAATGCGCGGGGAGTACTTGTTTCTTCCGCCGGCAGTTCCACGCCTTCCGGCAGGAAGCGGACATTTCGATCGTTGGATACTGGCTCGCCTGGCGTGCATCGTCCTTGTCGCACTTCCTGATTCAACTGCCTAAGTAATCGAGCGACGACGTCGGGATGCTGGTCGACGAGGTTCGTGGTTTCGGCCGGGTCGGTATCGAGATTGTAGAGCTGCAGCGGAGGCAGTCCCTGTTGCTTGGCTCGCGGCTCCGTCGGTTGACTCCAACCACCACTACCACTGGCCAGGAGCAACTTCCAAGACCCTTGGCGTATCGCGAACAGACCGCCGATCGAATGGCTGACTAGCGTCGTCCGTCCATTGGTGCTCTCGCCAGCGAACAGCGGCAACCAACTAAAACCATCCTCGCCTCCCGTCGCTTGCCGCGGTTGCCCTACGATCGCCTCGAGCGTGCTATAGATGTCGGTCAAGCACGCCAGGGCCGTCGTCGATCTTCCCGGCTCGATATGGCCCGGCCAACGCGCGATGACCGGAACGCGATGGCCTCCCTCGAACAAATCAGCCTTGTGTCCGCGATACCCGGCACTCGGATCGTGTCCATGCTCGGCCAGAACTCCAAAATTGGCTTCCGGTGAACAACCATTGTCGCTGGTGAAGATCACCAACGTATTCTCCTCTAGGCCGGCCTCGCGAATCACTTCCAGTAACTCGCCCATGTGATGATCGACTTGCATGACGAAGTCGCCATACGGATTCAAACCGCTCGCGTCCTTGAACGGAGGTACGGGAACGATCGGCGTATGCGGCGCTGGCAGGGCGAGGTACAGAAAGAAGGGTTGCTGCTGCCCGGCTTTTGCTTGGATGTAGCTGTTTGCCTTGCCGAACAGGTGTGGGAGCACTTCGTCGATCTTGAAGTCGGCTCCGATCGGACCGCTGCGATACCAGCCGTAGGGATCCTGGGCTCGGTTCACTCCCTCGATTCGATCTGGCGCCGCCGTCACTCGGCCGGTGTCCACCCAAACGTAAGGCGGCATGTCGAGCGACCCACTAAAGCCGTAGTACTGGTCAAAGCCATTGATGTCGGGACCGTTGAGAACCGGTTGTTCGAAATCGATCTCGCCATCGACTCGCGGCCAGTCCCAGCCCAAGTGCCATTTCCCGACCATCGCCGTGTGGTAGCCGGCGTTTCGCATCAAGTGCCCCAGCGTGGGACGATCGGCCGGAATGAGATGCTCGCTTTCGCCGCTCAACACGCCTTGAGCCAAACGCGACCGCCAGTTGTAGCGGCCGGTGAGCAACCCATAGCGAGTCGGCGTGCAGACCGAGCTCGGCGTGTGCGCATCGAGAAACGTCAGACCGCTATCAGCCAACGATTGCAGCGCTGGAGTCCGAATCTTGCAAGCCGGGTTCGTTGGTTGAATGTCACCGAGCCCCAGATCGTCGGCCATCACGACCACGACATTGGGCAGCCTTTGCTCGGCCGCCGCGCGCGGCTGAAGGGTCTGGGCGTGGCCGATCCGAATCGATCCAGCAACCAGTAAACCGACCACAAAAATCCAACCGAGGCGAATTCGTCGAGGCATCGTGAGTCACTCGAGGGAGGCAGGGGAAGTCG
The DNA here is from genome assembly GCA_020426595.1 of Planctomycetales bacterium. Taxonomy (GTDB): domain Bacteria; phylum Planctomycetota; class Planctomycetia; order Pirellulales; family Pirellulaceae; genus UBA11682. Next base: position 238 of record JAGQPS010000488.1, on the reverse strand, counting down.
GTAAGACGAGACGAATCCGCTGGGCACAGGTAGCCGATCCGAGTCCGGTCTCGCGTTCCATTGATTCCGCCGTTCTAACCGCGCGGCCGTCAAATCGCAAAAGCAGGAGCGAGTACCGGTGGCCTCTCCGTCGGCGCGGTAGCGAGCGAGGCAACCCATCCCGGGGCGGGCTGTTGATGTAATCAGACGCGCCGCATCGTGCGGCCGTGAGACGCCCATCGAGGTCGTCTCACGGATC
>JAGQPS010000487.1 GCA_020426595.1 Planctomycetales bacterium | reverse complement strand
ACCTTTGAGTTTGAATCAGAGGGTGGTGACCGAGCTCCTCGTCGGCGAAGCAATGAGGACCGCCCGACCGGCCGCCGTCCCGTTGGCCCACGCGGCGCGGGACCACGTGGCGGCAATCGAGGTAACGCGGGTCCTCGCGGTTTTGCTCCTCGAGACGGCGAGCCACGCGGCGAAGGAGCTCGCGGTGCGGGCCCGCGTGGCTCTGGTCCTCGTGGCGCGGGCTCACGCGGTCCGGGTCCTCGAGGAGCGGGTCCTCGCAGTGCGGGGCCCCGAGGCGCTGGCCCTGGTTTCGGAGCGCGGCGAGAGGGAGGGCGAAGCGAAGGCTTTCAAGGCGGTTCCGCGGGCGGGCGTGGCCGATCGGCTCCGGCGGGCGGAAGCCGACGGGGCGAAAGCGACTTTGGCTCGAGACCAGCTTCCGGTCGCGGCGGGCAGGGCCCCGGCAAGCGACGCGGAAAGAAACTCGTGGGTAAGGTTCGGCTTGGTCGAAAACGACGCGACTCCGAGTAGGCCACGAATACTGACCCAGCTGTTCACGAAAGCCATCCGTCGATTCGCGGATGGCTTTTTTGTTGGACCGTGCCTCACATCCGACCAAGACGTTTTCGCTGCTCCACGGTGGCTCCCGCCGCCGATGGTCGCTCGGATTGAGCCGATCGGTGGTTGCCACGAGCTTACCCGTGAGGATGCAGGAGACCGCCCCATTCTCATTCCGCGTGAATCGCCGTAACTCGCTCACGACGGGGCTGAAATGGCGGGAATCGCTCGAACACGAGATTGCCCGAATCGATCACCACGAGCACGGGACATTGGGGAATGGGCGTGGAGAATCGCGACAGCCCAGTTGAAAATCGCGGCGGCCCAAAAGGAAAAGAGGGGCGCGCGCCCAAAAGACATCGGTGGAGCAGGATTCCACCGGCTAGCAAACACGAAGAGCCCGCTTTCGAGGAGCGGGCTCTTGAAAAGCCTTCTCGGGCGAAATCGCCTTAGGCGGCTTGAGTCTTCGCGGCCTTGATCACCGCTTGAAGACGCGACTTGCGGCGAGCGGCCATGTTCTTGTGGATCACTCCACGGCAGCTGGCTCGGTCAAGGCAGCGGGCAGCTTGGCGAAACTCGGTTTCGGCTTGCTCGACATTGCCTTCTCGCAGCGCGTTCAGCACCTTCTTAATCGAGGTACGAATGACGCTCTTCGTGGCGCGGTTACGCTCACGGCGAACTTGGTCCTGTCGCAGTCGCTTCTTAGCACTCTTCGTATTGGGCATGGCTCTGACTAACTCGACTTGGTCTATCTATGCGAACCGTTTTTCTGGTTGGCCAAACGGGTTAATATGCCGATCTTTGGCCCCGCTGTCTAGATCGCGCGGGCATTTTCCGCGCGAACTCTCTTCCCACTAGGATCTCCATGGAACCGCCAAGGCCTTCCCCAGGCGATTCGTCTCTCCCCGGTTGCGTGGTGCTGGTTGGCGCGGGACCAGGCGCGGCCGATCTGCTAACGATGCGAGGAGCCCACTGGCTCCGACAAGCAGACGTCGTTCTGTACGACTATCTGGCCAACCCAGCACTGCTCGCGGGGGCGAGCCCACGTGCGGAACTCGTCTGCCTCGGACGCCACGGGCGAGAACGAGTCTGGTCCCAGGACCAGATCAACGAACGGATCGTCGCGGAAGCTCAAGCCGGAAAATGTGTCGTCCGACTCAAAGGGGGGGACCCAATCATCTTTGGCTGTTTGGCCCAAGAGCTTCAGGCGATCATTTCGGCTCGGATCCCTTTCGAGATCGTGCCGGGAGTCACGGCGGCTTCCGCGGCGGCGGCGGGAACCGGGCTCGCGATCACGCATCGGGATCTGGCTTCCGCCGTTGCCCTGGTTACCGGCAGGGAGGACCGTGACAAGGCCGATGCGTCGCTTGACTATGCCGCCTTGGCTCGGTTCCCTGGCACCTTGGTGTTCTACATGGGGACGACGACGGTCGAGACCTGGAGTACCGGCCTATTGGCGGCTGGCAAGGCCGCGACAACCCCGGTCGCGATTGTCCGCCGCGCTTCGCTGAGCGATCAGACGATGTGGGAGACCACGCTCGGGGATGTAGCAAGTCTCGTCCGGCGGGAAACACCGCTGCGACCTCCCGTGGTGTTTATCGTCGGGGCGGTGGCCGATCCGGCTCATCGCTTGACCGGCCAACGGCTGAGGCAGGGCGATGGTCAAACCGTTTTGGTCACTCGCCCACTGGCTCAGGCCGGAGCCCTCGTGGAGCAGTTACGAGTCGGCGGATTTCAGGCAATCTCTTGGCCAGTGATCGAGGTGCGCGAGCCGGACGACTGGGCGCCGGTCGACGCTCTGCTGGCTCGGCCATGCGAATTTGAATGGGCCGCGTTCACGAGCTCCAACGGAGTCGATGGGTTCATGGAACGGTTGCTGGCCAGCGGCCGTGACTCGCGCTGGCTGGGAGCTTGTCGCATTGCCGCCGTTGGGCCGGGCACCGCCCAACGCTTGAGGGAATGGGGGCTCCGCACCGATCTGCTGCCAGAAACGTTCGCGGCACGGTACCTGGCGACAGCGCTCATCGAGGCGACTCAGCCAGGAGACCGTGTATTGTTCCCCGGCGCGGTCCAGTCGCGGCCCGAGTTGTCGCATCGGCTAGAAGAAGCCGACCGAGTCGTTTCGGCGGTCGCCGTTTATCAAACGAGCCCGGTGACTCATGCCGAGCCTCACTTGGTCGCCAGTATGGAGGCCGGTCATTGGAACTGGACGACCGTGACCAGCCCACGCGTCGCGGAGACGCTGCACCAGATCTTCGGCCCCCACCTGGCTCGCACGCGGCTGGTTTCGATCAGCCCGCTGACGTCCCGCAGCTTGCGTGAACTCGGCCTAAGCGTGGCGGCGGAGGCAACGGAAGCGACTGATGCTGGGTTATCCCAAGCCATTCAACGAGCCGCGGCAGGGGAGGGGAGTGAACCGTAAACGCCGCGTCACCCCGGCGGTGATCCCGCGCTGCCCAAGTGCTCACACCCCAGCCCAGACGGCCAAGCGGAAGACGCCGGAAAACCAAAGGAAACCCGAAGCGTGACGGCCTGTTGATCCAAGCACGACGGATGCGATTCGTGCCCAAGCAAAAG
>JAGQPS010000486.1 GCA_020426595.1 Planctomycetales bacterium | reverse complement strand
CAAGGTGACGCACTCAAGCGAAGATGTTGGCGCCATGCGCATTGGCGAGGCGTTTGCGAAGCAAGCGGCATGACAATTCGAAGGAATAGTCTCCAGCGTGCCCTTCCTATCGTCGCTCCATCGAGCCACTGAATTCACTCCACAGATCGAGAAACATCGCCGAGAGTCCTGCGGACACGGTTGGCGAGTACACGCTTCAAGCGGTAATGGACCTGCGGTTGCGAACGTCAGCCGTAACCGGGCGGCGACGAAAGATTGTCCATTTCAAGACCGCCCGACTTCGCCGCTCCGGTTCACGGCCTTGTTCTGTCGCGCTGTTCTGCGTGACCGTTCATTTCCAATGTTCTAGATCATAGTCGCCCAACGGCGTCAGGAATATATGGCCGGGGTTTTGTTCAAGCCACCAATCATGGAACCAGTATTGGCTGGAGTCATCCGGTTTCAAGTAGAACTGTGGTGGATTGGCGAAGGAATCACAGCCGACCTCCATGTCCGAATCAGCATTGGGTGACCAGCCATTGCTATTCGCAAATAGAATCGCGGCACGAACAAATCGTGGTAGGGCCAAGCCGATCCATCTCAAGAATAGCTTTCGTCCATTGCCGGTTGGCTCTTGAACGGCGATGTAGGCGTCATTCCCAGACAGCCTGGACGGATCGTAGACCCAGTGATATTCCCGGCCATCGACGTTGATTCTGCGACGGTTTTTTGATGGCAAGGCCATGGCAGGGGAAGTTGGTGTTTCGGGAGTGCGACGTACGATGAGGTCTTGTTTGTCCGCGCCACTGATGGCGTGCGTTAGCGACAGAACGTCGGCGATCACGTAGTCGCCGCGAAAGACCGAGATTTGGAATTCGCGGCATACCGGCGACTTACGTGCATCGCTTGGTTCGTCCGCGTTTGCGTTACGAGAAGCTGATTTTCAACCCCATTTCCTTCATTTTCAATAGAGCTTCAGCATTGCCGCGAGCATCGTCAACGGGATCGTGCGTATGTTCCGTCTTCCTGAGATGCTTGAAGTTCACGAATGTGTCCTTTTGCATGCCCTTGTAAAGTGATCCGAGATTCGTGGAACTGAAACCGAATGGGTTCTCGCCGATAAAGTGATGGAAGTACCAATTGACGAACTGCCAGTCAAAACCATTGTTGTCCGAGACGAACATGATGCGTCCCTTACAGTTGGCGCCGAGCCACTCTCGAAACTGTCCCATCACCATTGCCGGGTCATCAAAAGCGAGGCATTCATCGCGGGAAAACCCACTGACCGCGAGAGCGTCAGGAATGAAGCGGTCAGAAATCGGCTTGAGTCGCCCGTAGAATGTTCGGTTCAATCCGGGCTCGACGATGATTGCACCGAAGCAGATCATCGAATAGTCAGCGGGAATTGGACCATCAGATTCAATGTCAACCATGACGTACGGCAATGAAGTGTGCTCCTGTGTATAACTGAGCGGACGAACGTTGCCGTTCACCGGGCCGCGGCGAACGACATGAGTTTCAGAATCTGCACGGCCCGCGGCTCCGTGTGCAACGCGTTGTTATGCCCGCTACCACTCTTTCTCCATTATCTGTGGCAAGAGGCGTTTTACACGGGCCAGCTCGGCGCAGTAGTCGTCGATATTCGGTGGTCCATCAAAAGTGATTGTAAACGCAATATTTGACTCGGTCTTTGGATCAACATCACAGACATCCTGAAGAAACTTGAATAGCTGATGCACGGCATCGCGAATCGGCTCTGCCCAGCCAATTTGGAGCTTGTGCACAATCAGCATTTCGTCAGGGGGAATGATGGCCAGAGAAGTCTTTTCGAAAGCAACTGATTCTCTATAAAGGTCTACGATCGTCTGAATGCGGTTGAGGATCTGTTTCGGATCTGCTGGCTTCTGCTCGGTGGACGTCAACGCTTGTGGTAACTCAAACAGCATCGTCTTCTTTGCCACCGTTAGCATTCGAGAGCAGTTGTCCGGCCGTCCGGCCAACCATTGAAAATAAGAACGGAAGTCGCGCGGTCGAGATGCTACAACGTAGACGTTGTCGTTCCGGATGTCTTGCCATTCGCGATCAATCGGAGAGATCAGGTGGGCCAATACCGCCTTAGCGAATCGAAATTCCCATTTTGGCCGCTGTAGATGCGCAATGCGAGAGGCGTGCGGCAATAGCTCGTCCAAACCGTCAGGTATTGTGTTTACGTACGTCCAGAGGCGTGAAATCGCGGATGAGACGGCAGCGATTGCGAGTATCCAGGTGTACGCAACTGGGCGATTGGTAACGAGCCCAAGTGAGCTAACGGATGATTCATAAATCGACCAAAGCCCACCGAAAGAAGCGGAGGTAAACGCGAGCAGAGGAAGCGGGCGTGAGAAGAAGCCCTTCACATGATCCCACGCGGTCTTATACGAGAACGCGAAAGTTCCAGTGCTATTCGTGATTGGATTGTCGGGTTCGGTGGTCATTTGCGCTCATCCAAGACAGCGACCATTTGTTGCGGGCATAATGTTGCGGTTAACCGGGCCACGGGATTCAGCGTAGGTTCGGCACCGGCAGCGCCCGTGGCTCCGGTTGAACCGTTGGTTCTGAAAAGGGCCCAATTGCGTTTTCAATCTGGAAGCCGTGATGCTAAATGATCGGACGGCAGGTTTCCACGGACAATTGCTGATCGCCATTCTTCAAAGTGCAAAAGTGAACACTTGGACGAACTACGTGATTGGACTTGTCGCCCCTTGTTCCTTGTTCAAGCCTACTCGATCCATTGGCAAAACTCGATGTTCACCGATTCTGAATCATCGGACCAGCGCCGCCAAGTTGATGTGAAACAAGCTGACGTCAAACAGTCCTTGTCATCCACATTGAACCGACCCGAGCCTCGGACAGGCGGCATTGGCGTGACGGTTGCGAAGCAAGCGGCATGACGATGCAGAGAAGACGCTCCAACTCGACCCGTCAAGCAACGCGGCAGGGCCCTTCAGAACGTTGCGGTTAACCGGGCCACGGGATTCAGCATTGGTTCGGAACCGGCAGCGCCCGTGGCTCCGGTTGAACCGTTGGTTCGCAACCCAAGGCAAACCAACGTCGATCGTTTGCCCTGATCGCGATCCGCATTCTAGCGGCGCACGCCCTTT
>JAGQPS010000485.1 GCA_020426595.1 Planctomycetales bacterium | reverse complement strand
GTGTGGTCCTCCGGGCAGTTCTCGTGACTGTCCCAGCCATGCCGCGGCGTGCCACCGAAGCAGCCTCCCGAATAGAGCTGAACGAATCGCACGCCTCGTTCGAGAAGACGACGGGCCGTGAGACAGCGGCGACCACAGTCGTCCGTCGGCTCGCGCCCCACTCCGTAGGCGTCGAGTGTCGCTTGCGTCTCTTGGGCCAGTTCTAGCGTTTCCGGGATCGCGACCTGCATTCGCGCGGCGAGTTCATAGGCCTGCAATCGCGCGCGTAGGAACGCGTTGTCTGGCTCTTGCTCGAGGCGATCTCGTTCCAATTGTTCGAGGGCTCGAGTCGCCGCGAGATCCTCGGCCGCGCTAAGCCTCGCGGGTCGCGAAAGGTTGCGAATCGGTTCGCCCGACGAATGCAACATCACGCCTTGATGCTCGGCCGGAAGAAATCCCGCCGCCCAATTGGCGGTGCCACCGCTCGGTTGGCTGCGCGCGTCGGGCAACACGACGAACGTCGGGAGCGATTCGGATTCGCAGCCCAAGCCATACGACAACCAACTCCCCATGACCGGGAAGCCGTTGGATTGAAAACCGGTCAACTGTTGAAAGGTCGCGGGCGTGTGATTCGCCGTTTCGGCGACCATCGAGCGAATCACGGTCAGGTGGTCGGCGACCTCCGCGATATGCGGAAACAGATCGGAAACCTCGAGACCACTTTCGCCGCGACGACGAAATCGCCAGTGACTCTGGCACAACGCGCCGGCGCTGCCAAAGAAGGTCTCGGGCTGCACGCTACCGGGCAGAGCTTGGCCATGGCGACGGACGAGTTCCGGTTTGGGATCGAACGTGTCAACCTGGCTGAACCCTCCGGTGAGTGTGATTTGAATGGCTCGGCGGGCCCGCGGCGCATGATGCGCGGAAGGAGTCTCGTCGGCCGAGGAACTGGCCCGAGACTCACGTTGAGCCAAGGAACAGACGGAGGACCACGCGAGGCCGTGCAGCGCGAAGTTCATCCAGTCGCGGCGATCAAAGCGAATCGACATTTTCGTTCTCTTCCGAGCTGCTTGCTCAATCGATGACAACAAACTCGGTCGTGTTGAAGAGGACTCGGCAAAGCGCGTCGAGGCCTTGTGATTCGACGAGCGTCCGACCCGTGGCCAACTCTCGTGGTTCAGGGTCGCGCGCGAGAATCCGTCGCCACGCCATGGTTGCCTGCCTGGCGGGATCCTCTCCGGCTCGTGCCGCGATGTCCTCGGCTGTCCAACGAGCCGCGCTCAGCACGAGCGGATCGTTCCAGAGCGATAGCGCCTGGGTGGGTGACGAAGTGGAGCCGCGGACGGGAGTCGGTGTCGAGGGCTCGGGACAATCGAACGCCTCGAGCAGTGGTGCTCGGTCGGCCCGCACTCGCCAGCGGTAGAGGCTTCGACGCAGGGTCGCGCTTTGGGATTCGTCGATCGGTTGGTAGTAATGCGCGGCGCCAATCACCTCGATCTTGACATCGCGATAGCCTGGACCGAACAGAGTTTGGTCGAGCCTCCCGGCGGCGCTCAGCAATGCGTCTCGCACCGATTCCGCATCGAGTCGTCGTGGATTCTGTCGCCATAGCAGACGATTGTCGGCGTCCATCCGCGCAGCGATGCTCGCTTGCGAAGTGCGCGGCGCCGAGGATTGGCGGTAAGCGTGACTCGTCACGATGAGCCGATGGAGTTGCTTGATCGATCGTCCCTCGTCACGGAACCAAGCCGCCAGCCATTCGAGCAACTCGGGATGCGACGGCTGGCCGCCGGCCCAGCCGAGATCGCTGGGTGTGGGAACCAGTCCCTGGCCGAAATGGTAATGCCAAACTCGATTGACCATCGTGCGATGAAACGGGCCGTTCTCGGGATGTGTCACCCAGCGGGCGAGCGCCAAACGGCGGTCGGCGTCCGTCGCGTCGAGGGGAAGCTCAAAGTCGGCGGTGGGCCCAGCGATGGCGGCGAGTCCGCCCGGCGCGACGGCCTCCAAGGGCTGCATCGGGTCGCCGCGCCGCATGACGTGCATCGTCGTGGGCCCGCCAGGAACGATGGTGTAGATCGGAATCGGAGCCAACCGGGAATCGAGTTCGCGCAGTTGGCGATCGATCGCCCGTTGTTCGTCCGTCTCCAAGGGGAGCGGGCCGTCGAGCGAACCACCAAAGAGCTGCACCGCCCAATTCCCCGGAGTGTGTTCCACCGCATGAATGGCATTCAGTCCGACGGCTTCCCAGCGATCGCTTCGCATGCCCCAGTGAATGACCAGTTCCGAGTCGGCTTGACGAGCGGGTTCATTTCGCGGTTCAAGATCATCAAACGTTTCCTCAAACACGACTTCTCCGGAGAGCGTCGTCACCGTGAGCGAATCGATCGCTCCGCCAAACCGACCTTCATGGAGCAGCGACGAGACTCGCCATCGAACCGGCCCGCTCCCATCACCGAGATAATCGGTGGTGAAGGTGCGAAACCGTTGATCGGCGGGATCGTTCGACCATGCCCCCGGTCTCAAGTCGGTGGACCACAGGGTCGTGCCATCGTCGCGAATGAGTTCGAGTCGCAAGCCATCGTCGTCGATCGTCTGCTGGGACGGAGCCGCGTAGACCGTGGGAGCCAACGAGCAGCGGACGATGTAGTCGGCGTCACGCTCGTTGAGTTTCGCGATCGCACGGGAGGACACGATCGCGTTGCCCGAACTCGACAATGTTCGGCCCGTTCGTCGCACACTGTCGAGCAACGCGAGTCGCAAACGGGCTCGTTCCTCGCGATCTTGCTCAAGGCGAGGCGAGTCCGCCTGATGTTGATAAGGTCGCGTGCCGTGATGCACGGTGTCGAGTGCCGCGATGAACTGGTAATACTCCCGAGAACGAATCGGATCAAACTTGTGATCGTGGCACCGAGCGCAGTGGATCGTCAGACCGAGGAAGGCTTGGGACGTCGTCGTCGCGAGTTCCTCGAGCTCCGCGTGCCGAGCCGTGCGGCGCATCGTTTCGCTCTGGCCGACCACCGTATTGTGAATGCCGGCCACCAGAAAACCGGTCGCCGCGAGTCCGTCGAGTGACTCGGGCTCGAGCAAATCACCGGCGAGCTGCATTTGGACGAAACGATCGTAGGGCATATCGTCGCGCAGCGAGCGAATCACCCA
>JAGQPS010000484.1 GCA_020426595.1 Planctomycetales bacterium | reverse complement strand
TGTCGGTGAACGCGACCGAGACGTGTCGCAAGGCCGAGGAGAAGACCATCGTCGAGACGGCGGTGGGCGCGGAGGATTTCTCGACCCTTGTGGCCGCCGTGAAGGCCGCCGGTCTCGTCGACGTCCTGTCAGGCGAGGGGCCCTTCACCGTTTTCGCCCCGACCAACGAGGCATTCGCCAAGTTGCCCGAGGGCACGGTCGAGTCGCTTCTCAAGCCCGAGAACAAGGATCAGTTGATCGCGATCCTCAAGTACCACGTCGTTCCCGGCAAGGTCATGGCGGCCGACGTCGTGAAGCTGACCGAGGCCGAAACGGCTCAAGGTCAAAAGATCTCCATCACCGTCGATGGCTCGACCGTCAAGGTTGACAACGCCACCGTGATCAAGACCGATATCGGCTGCTCCAATGGTGTGATCCATGTCATTGACTCCGTCATCCTGCCTCGCTAACGTGCCTCGAAAGGTTCGCGCTCGGCGAACCCTCCACGAGACTCAGCGAAACGGCAGTCCGATGACTGAAGTAGAACAGGCCGAAGGATCTCTCGCGCGAATGGCGCGGGGTGATCGTTCGGCCTTTCTCGATTGCGTTCGCCAGTACGGTAAGTTCGTCACGGCGATCGCGGCACGTGCGATCTCCGACCGTCATGAACGCGAAGACATCGTGCAAGAGATCTTCTTCGATGTTTGGCGAACCTCGCCGCGGTTCGACGCGGAGCGAGGTTCGGAACTCTCCTTCATCGCGACGATCGCGCGACGTCGAGTCATCGATCGCCTGAGGAATAAGCAACGTGCGGTCGTGGTCGCGACCGATGAACAGGACGTCGATCAATTCGCCGCGGGCGACCAAGCGGACGGAGTTGGCAAGGTCGAGACTTGGGACGAACTGGGAGTGGTGCGCGACGCGATGCGGCAGTTACGCTCCGATGAACGCCAAGTCATCGAACTTTCGATATTGCATGGGATGAAGCAGACGGAAATCGCCGAGCAAATGAACGCCCCTTTAGGTACTGTGAAGAGTCTGGCTCGACGTGGCATGATTCGCCTCCGAGAGCTCGTGTCCGCGGGAACAAGACGGGCGGGCGAAGCGACGACTGATTGGGAGGAGACACGCTCATGAAACCGATCAACGATCGTCGGTCTCATGAGATCGACGAACTCCTCGCCGAGGCGGCGGTGTTTGGAACCGCCGAGTTAACGCAAGAAGATCGCCTCCGCATCGAAGCGGCGAATGCCGCGGAGAAGCCGTTGGTCGGTGAGGCCAATGAACTGGAGTCGTTGGCGGCGCTCGTGTTGGGCGGTGCCGCGTGGCAAGATCAGGAAGCCGCGAATCTCTCGGATGGCTGGCAAGACAGATTGCTGAATCGTTTTGAACAAGAGATGCCGGCCCAAGTTGACGACACGCAGCCATCCCAAGCCTCCCCGCTGGAATCCCAAACTGAAGCGGCGACTGTTCCTCGGGCCACGGATGGCGAGGTTGGTCGCGCGGCGGATTTGGCTTCATCGAGTTGGGGCACCGGGCGGGCGGGTTGGAGCCCGTTGGCGATCGCGGCGGCCTTCGTGCTTGGTGTCTCGGTGGGGCTGATCGTTGCACTTAATTGGCGGTCGGAGAACTTGGGTGGAACGACCGCCGTCGCGAGTCGCTCGCTCGAGGAAAGCTACCGATCGCTCGTCACCGAAAGCGATACGACTCGAGTTGATTGGCAAGCGAATGGAGCGGGAGAGATCGCCGGCTTCGTCGTTTGGAACGATCGCCTGCAACGCGGTTTCATGGCTTTCGAGTCACTAGCGCCCAATGATCCCGCGATCGAACAGTATCAACTTTGGATTTTTGATACGGCTCGTTCGGACGATCATCCGGTGGATGGAGGCGTGTTCGATATGGCGCTCACCGAAGCGACTCGAATCGATGGCGTCACGCTCGTACCCATCGACGCGAAATTGCCTGTCACGCACGCCAAGATGTTCGCTCTGACCGTCGAGCCACCGGGCGGGTCGGTCGTCTCGAGCCGTGAACAGCTGCCAGGTCTGGCGGTGATTCCCGAGTAACGAGTCACTTGAAGCCGCGTGGCTGACCCTCGTCAAAACAGCTCCATTTGTCGCGGGCCTCGTTCCGCGGGCCAGGTGGGGAGTTCGTGCGGGCCACCTTGGTCCGCTAGAACCTCCACGAAGCGACGAGCGAAAGCAGGCGCGAACTGGTCATTGGGCGCGTGCGTGAATAGGTAGACCGACAAGCCTTCTTCAAGCCACGCCGTGACTTGACGCGTCCATTCTCGAATCCACGGCTCGATGGCAGGAATTCGATCCCGGCCGATGAATCGCACCATGGCGGTCGCATTGGTGACCGTCGCGCGAAAGGGCGACCGAGGCTTGCGCTGTTGCGAAGCGACTTCCGCGGGAGTTTCGGGAGGTGATGCGAAGAGCGCTCGCGAATCAAACAGGCAGCGGGAGACGTTGTGGTCCCGCAGGACTTGATCCAACAGCCGCTCATGACGGCCTTCGTCGAACCAATCCGCGTGCCGCACCTCGACCGCCAATTCCATGTCGTGAGGCCAGGTCTCGAGCCATGCGATGAGCCGGTCGCCGCACGTCGCATCGAACGCGGGGCCGAGTTGCAACAAGGTGGGGCCGAGACGATCGTGCTCTTGCAGGATCCGGAGTCGATCGATCAGCTCGTTGGTTTCCGACTGGCAGTCGAGCAGGGACGCATCGTGGGAAATCGAACGGGGCACCTTCCAGCAGAAACGAAAATCACCACTCGTTTGCTCGGCCCAACGCTCGGTCGTCGCGCGATCGGGCAAGGCATAGAACGTGGAATTCCCTTCCACCGTTTCAAAGACCGAGGAGTACTCCGCGAGCCATTGAGAGCGGTCTCGCGTCGCATAGAACTCACCAACCCAACCGGCGACCGACCAGACCGGACAGCCGAGCCGAAGTCGTCCACGCATTGTCGACCGCGGCTCACTCATGATCTTGGATATCGTGGTTTCAGGGATGGAACGAGACGGAGATGTTGGTGGCGTAACCAGGTGTTGGCTTGTTCGACAATGTGAAGAGTCCCTCGCTCACCGGGCTGTTGATTTAAGCCCAACGGATGCGACTCGCGCCCAAGCAAAAGGCGTTTTGGGTGCAAGCGAGTTGAACTGCCGGTGAC
>JAGQPS010000483.1 GCA_020426595.1 Planctomycetales bacterium | reverse complement strand
TTCCGCTCGGCGAGCTACCTGGAAGGTCGGCTCTCAAAGTCGGACCGTGAATCGCGCGGACCAATGCCAGGCGATAAGGAGACTTGTCGAGAATCCACCGATCGACAAGCTAACCAATCGTGTCGTTGAATTGAGAATTCAGGGACGCGGTCGCTGAGCAAATTGCGTTGGCGATCCGAGTCCAAGTCGTGACAAGAGCGGTGGAATTGGCATCGAGTCCTACGGGCTCTACAAGCCACGAACGCGAAGAGGCGTAACGCGTGGCTCGACAACTCGATTACTCCGTAGTGACCGAGCACGACTCCCTTCGTCCGCGTCGAAAAGCGTGCTTTCGCGGAGCGAAAGCCGACACTCTTGCGGCTCTGTTTTGGAGGCCGCGGTTTGCCCGATGGCCGGCGTGCGACAGAGTCGGCTTTTGCTCCGCAAAAGCACGTTGCGCGTACCCACTCACAGCCTAATGCCTGACACCGTTACTTCTTGCGAACGAAGCGTTTACGGAACGAGCTTGTATCGCTCGAGTCGACCGAACCACGCGAAGGTGCCATCGTCCTTGAGTCGATCGGGTTGCCCCTGGGTGCCGGCGACCCAGAATTCCTCGAGCTGCTGGTCGTACACGACATCGGTGATGCGGTAGCCCGATTTCATGTCGGCGATTCGGTCGCCGGACGCGAAATCAAACAACGCGGCGTTCCAGTTGCCGCCGCGGAGTCGGCCAGCCATCAAGAACGCGGATCCGTCACCGGTGAATTCAAGCGCCTCCATCAACCCTTCGCCCGCTTGATCCTCCTTGGTCTCGCGAACCTTCGGAGCACCCGGCTCGGTCCATGCGAATTCTTGCCAGCGCTGTTTTCCATTACCCGCCATCGGGTCTCGCATTGGACCCATCCCAGCCGCGATGACTCGCTCTCCATCGGGCGAGAATCTCAACGCGTGGATTCCACCGATATAGCAATGGCTCTTGATGATGCCCCAGCTCGTGAAATCCTCGGACTTGATATCCGCCTTGAGTTCACCCGAGGCGATGTCCCAGACACGGACTTGTCCCATCAGATTGCCGGCGGCGACGAAACGACTGTCGGGCGAAAAAGCCACGGCCTGCACGCTCGGCAGCATCGAGTAGGAACCGACCACCTCTCCAGTCTCCGCATCGACGACTCGAACGGTCGGTTCATCGCTTTCGGCGGGATCATAGCGATAGGACCCCGCGAGATACTGTCCGGTGACCGATGCCAAGAGACGTCCGTCGGGAGATCGGGCGAGTTCCCAGCTCCAAAAACCATGCAATGGCAACTCCCGGACCGGTTCTGGCTCTCCCAGGTCCCACCAGAGCAATCGTCCGTCGTAGCCGCTAGTGACAAATCGGGTCTCGCTCAACGCGCGCACGCCACTGCAGTAACTTTGATGACCGCCAATGCGCTCTCCCGCGCCGTCTCGTGGGTCGACGCGATAGACCCCATCGAAGCAGGCGGCCAAAACGGGCCCGTCCGCGATTCGATCGATGGCGAGCAAGGCCGTGGGGAGCTTGTGATCGAAGGTCCGTTCGAACTTCATGCGAAGAACCCTAGCGAGTGGTAACAGGAGGAGGGCAATGGAGGGGGGCTCGCCCCAGGGCGGTCGGGCGCGGAGCTTAAGCGAGGCCGTTTCGCGGTAGGGCCAACTTGGGCTGCGACACAACCACCTATACCAAGGGCACGGTCGGCTCGCCAGACTATCGAGATATCCATCCCTTGCTTCCTCTCTCCCCGCGATCGTGATGCCCACCGTTTTCGACCTCAAATCGATCCGCCGGTTCCTGCGGGATCCCGACGACAGTTCGACCGAACTGCGGAGTTGGGGGATCGTTGACACGCGCCGAGGCCAGGCCAACATCGCGGCTCTTGTTCGTCACGGCATTCCCGAGGACCTGATGGCCTCGATCGCGACTCAGCTTTCGAGGCTCTTGCCCGAGACAAGCGATCCGGGGATGGCGCTCAACAACCTAGAGCGATACGTGGCGGCGAGTCGCTCGCCGCTGTCGCTCGGCGCCTTGTTTGATCGAGACCGGACTGCCCTGCCAATCTTGTTACGACTCTTCTCGAGCAGTCAGCACCTCAGCGATTTATTGGTCCGAGAGCCGGAGGGCTATGACCTCCTCCGGATGACCGAGGGCCGCCCCGTGGCTCGCCAAGCGTTGATCGAGGAGATCACGGCGGAGGTTCGGCGGCTGTCGGATGAACGACATGTGATGGCCGCGATTCGGCGGTTTAAGCATCGGGAAACCTTGCGCATCGCGTATGGCGATCTCGTCGGCCGTCAGCGTTTGGATGTGGTGGCTCGACAGATCTCCTACCTCGCCGACGCCCTCGTCGAGGCGGCTGTGCAATCGGCCATGGCAAGGCGAGCCGAGCGTTGGGGGCATCCTTATCGTCGCGACGGCCAGCCAGCTCGCTTGGCCATCTTGGGACTCGGGAAACTTGGCGGAAACGAGCTCAACTACTCGAGCGATATCGACTTGATTCCGTTCTACGACCAGGAAGGCGAGACGCGTGGCGGAACTCGCTCGGTCAGCAACCGCGAGTTCTTCGCGCGAGTCGTCGGGGACCTCGTCAAGTTGCTCGGCGACGTCACCGAATTGGGAGCGGCTTATCGAGTCGATTTGCGGTTGCGTCCCGAGGGCTCCGCCGGTCCCGTCGTCCGGAGTCTCGGCTCGATGCTGCACTACTACGACACCGCGGGAAGAACGTGGGAACGCCAGGCGTTTGTCAAAGCGCGGGGAGTGGCTGGCGATGAGGGGCTCGCTCGGGAATTGCTCGATCCCTTGCAAACCTGGATCTATCAACGGTACCTGTCCCGCGCGGATATCTCGGGCATCAAGGCTCTCAAGCGGCGCATCGAAGTCCGCGCGGCGTCCGCCGGACATCTCGACGCTAACCATCTGACGAATGTCGGTTCGCGACACCGGCCACCTCGCGACGTGAAAAGTGGGTTGGGTGGAATTCGCGATATCGAGTTTTGCATCCAGTTCCTGCAATTGCTCAATGGAGGCGACTTGCCGGCGATTCGAGTCGGCACGACCTTGGATGCGATTTCGGCTTTGGCCAAGGTCGGGGGACTGACGCTGCAGGAAGCGACGCTTCTCCAGCAGAACTACGAGTTCCTGCGACACGTCGAACATCGGCTGCAAATCATGTTCGAC
>JAGQPS010000482.1 GCA_020426595.1 Planctomycetales bacterium | reverse complement strand
CAAGAATATCAACACCGGTAGCATCGGTGGTGTGAATGGCCGGTTGTACGAACTGCGTTCGGGCAACGGCAAGTCGCTGACCAACGACGCTGTGGGAGCCGGCAAGATCGTGGACGAAGTGATCACGAAGGTCGCCAAGCTTCGCGGTCGACTGGGTGCGTTCCAACGAACGACGCTCGAGTCGAACTCGATCGCCTTGGGTGACTACCTGGCCAACCTGACCGAGGCCGAGTCCGCGATTCGCGATGCCGACTTCGCCAAGGAAAGCGCCGCGTTGACGCGAGCCCAGGTGCTCGTGCAATCGGGTACTTCGGTGTTGGGTATCGCCAATCAGAATCCCCAAAACGTGTTGTCTCTGCTCCGTTAAGACAACGGAATGACAACTCGGTGATGACGTGGCGGCCCCCTTGATCACAAGGGGGCCGCTTCTGTTGCGCGAGCCCGCAAGGATAGCCAAGGGTGGGTAGGGGGGCGAGCCCTGTGAAGTTGGGAAGAGATTGCCGCGAATCACGGTTAGTTGTCTTCGCCTTCCTCTCCGCTCAATGTTTGCCGATGTACAGAATGATCTACGTTTCGTTAGCTGTTCCGCGCGCTGGCCATGGGGCTGTTGAAACGTAGACAAGAGAGGTCGCCATGAGTGGAATTCAATCGGCAATCGGTGTCATCACCGGCATTCCGATTCAAGACACAATTAATCAATTGATCGCGATCTCGGCCCGTCCACGAGATCGCTTGATCGCGCGGACCGCGACGCTAAAGTCACAGCAAGTCGCATTCACCGAACTCACCGCTCTCGTCATCGGTGTCCAACTCGCTTCGGATGGCTTGGGACGTGACGAAACCTATTCGCAGGTCGACGTCTCGAGTTCCAACACGGCGGCGTTGACGGTCAAGACCACCGGGACTCCCGCGGTCGGCACTTATTCATTCACGCCTGTTCGACAGGCGCTCAATCAACAGCAGTTGAGCACTCGAATCGACTCTCTCGAGACGGCGGTTGGAGCCGGATCGATCAAGCTTAAGCAGGGCGGCTTTGTCAGTGAGCCTCAGTTGCTCGACCATCTCAACGGCGGACAAGGAGTCCAGCGAGGCCAGATTCGAATCACCGATCGCCTTGGCAATTCCGCCATCGTTGACTTGCGGTTCTCCCAGTCGATTGACGATGTCATCGACGCGATCAATTCGACGGCCAGTATCAACGTCACGGCATCGATCGAAGGAGATTCGCTGAAGCTGACCGACAACACGGGCGCGACCCTGTCGAATCTCGTGGTTCAGCAAATCGGCTCCGCGACCACGGCGGCCGATCTGGGCCTGGGAAGCGTGAATGTGGCGAGTGCCACCGCCACGGGAACGGACATCGTCTCGTTGAGCCAAGCAACGAAGCTAAGTCGACTCAACGATGGCTCGGGAGTCGACTTGAACCAATCGCTGCCAGAACTCGAGGTTAGCTTTCGAGATGGCACGACGCTGCAGATTGATTTCTCGGCCGAGCAAGACTTGGGTGACATCCTCGACACGATCAACGCGGCGGACCCGGCGCGCTTGTCCGCCGCGATTAGCGCGGATGGCGACCGCATCGAGTTGACGGATTTGACCGTCGACTCAGGTGGCACGTTCGCGGTGCAGTCGCTCTTCGGCGGCACGACCGCGCGGGATTTGGGACTTGAGGCGACCGCGTCGGGCGCCACGCTCTCCGGCAATCGCATTCAAGGCGGACTGAATTCCGTTTTACTCCAGTCACTTGGCGGCGGACACGGGATCGGCGAGCTCGGTGTCATCGCCGTCACCGATCGCTCGGGAGCTTCCGTGAATCTGGACTTGTCGTCCGCCGAGACGTTGTCGGATGTCGTCGATCTACTCAACGCCTCGGGACTCGATATCCAGGCGTCGGTCAACAGTGCCCGCAATGGTATTCGCATCAAGGACGAATCAGGCGGGACTGGTAACCTAACGATTCAGAACGGTGTCGATGGTCTTCTCACCGCCGACAAACTTGGGCTCACGATTGATGACGCCGTCAATTCGGTCGATAGCGGCTCCCTCAACGTCGCGACGATCAATACGAACACGCGACTCGATTCGCTCAACTCGGGCCGAGGAGTCGATGACAGTTCGTTCATCATCACCGATAGCGCGGGGGCGATCGGTGCTGTCAATATCGCGGCCGATGGCATCGAGACCATCGGTGACCTGCTCGACGCGATCAATGGACTCTCCATCGGAGTCGAGGCACGAATCAACGACCAAGGCGACGGCGTCTACCTGATCGACACGGCGGGCGGAGCCGATGCCCTGAAGGTCGAGGAATCAGGAAGTGGAACCGCCGCGGCGGACCTTGGAATTCTGGGTACGGGTACTTCGGTCGATTTAGGTTCCGGTCCACAATCGGTCATCGACGGTGCCTTGACTCCATCCATCGACATCGACGACGACGACACAATCGACGACGTCATCGAGAAGATCAACAGCGCGGATGCGGGCGTGACCGCGTCTCGTTTCTTCGATGGCATTGGGTACCGACTATCGATCACCAGTAACGAGTCTGGAAAGTCGGGCCGCGTGCAGCTCGATCTTTCCGGTATTGGTATTTCGTTCGACGAGGTGGTCGAGGGGCGTGATGCCCTGATCTTGGTCGGATCGGCCGATAGTGTTGGTGCGGGTGTCCTCGCCAGTAGCTCGACCAACAGCTTCGAGGAGGTCATCGAGGGCGTCACGCTGACCGTCAAGGAGCCAAGCCAGAACCCGGTGACCGTCAATGTCCAGCGGACGAGCTCGAAGGTCGTTTCCAGCTTGAAGTTGCTTGTCGAGCAATACAACAAGGTGATCGACAAGCTCGCCACGTTACGGAGCTTCAATAACAGCGGTTCGGAATCCAACCCGAATATCTCCACCGGCATTCTCTTTGGCTCGACCGAACTCTTGCGCGTGGAACAAGCCCTTGGTGATCTCGTCACCGGGCGAATCAGCGGAGCTGGTTCGATCCGTTCCTTGGCCGAATTGGGAGTCGACGTCGACGAAGAGGGCAAGCTCTCCTTCGACCAGGAGAAGTTCGACGCGAAATACGCCAGCGACCCCAACGCGATCAGCAGCTTTTTTCAAACCGAGGAGTTCGGACTCTCGGTTCGGTTCAAGACCGAGATCGACAAGCTGACCGGGGTCGGCGATTCGTTGTTG
>JAGQPS010000481.1 GCA_020426595.1 Planctomycetales bacterium | reverse complement strand
CTACTCCAACTCCATCGCCGGCATCGACCTGAGTGCGACGGTGATCGACGGAGTCGATGTCAATGACGCCGGCGACGTGGATACCGGCACCAACAACTTTCAGAACTGGGCGGTGCTCCAATCCGTTGCCATCGCCAATGACGGCACGTTCGATTACTTGATCGACACGACAACTGTCGCCGCTGGCAGCTACACGATCGATTTCTATGCCAGCACCGAGCTTGATGGTGGCGTTGTCGAAGGAAAGCGGTTGCTGGGGAGTGTGTCGGGAGTACTCAACGGAAACAATTCGCTGAGCGGTTCGCTATCGGGCATCACCCTTGCCAGCGGCGAGTACGTGACGCTCGTCACGACCGACTCCTCGGGCAACAGC
Source organism: Planctomycetales bacterium (assembly GCA_020426595.1). Lineage (GTDB taxonomy): Bacteria > Planctomycetota > Planctomycetia > Pirellulales > Pirellulaceae > UBA11682. The sequence continues at coordinate 2,818 of JAGQPS010000481.1, read as the reverse complement.
TCTGAGTTCTCCAACTATGCGGTGGCCACGGACAGCGACGCGGGTGGAGCGACGCCTAGCGATGCGGTCTTAGTCGCGACCTCGGGCGGTGGCCTGAGCATCAACGAAGATGGAGGAAACGACACTTACTTGGTCGCCGACGACAGCAGCGCTCTCATGGGCGGTCTGTCGGCATTCACGTTCGAGCATCAGTTCTCCACGACCGAGACAGGCGCCCAGGCCTTTGTGTCTTACACGCGCGCGGGCAATGACGACGAATTCAAGCTGGTCGCTCAGAGCAATGGTGACCTCATCGTCTCGGTCGGAGGCCAGTCCCTCACCCTAACAGCTTTTGACTTCCAGACTCTTGTCGATGGTACGAAGCACGCCGTCGCCTTTAGTTGGGACAACACCTCAGGTGCCTGGGCGTTGTACGTCGACGGCGCCGAAGTTGATTCGGGAACCGGATTGGCAACGGGACAGACCCTAGCCTCCGGTGGCGCCCTTGTTATTGGAAACGAGCAGGATGCGGCGGAAGCGGAATTCAATTCCTCGACAGCGCATCACGCCACGCTCTTCGACACGCGTCTGTTCAACGATGTGAGAACCGCGGAGGAAATCTCGGCCAGCTACCGTAGCTCGTTGCCGTACGATGAAGCCTCGCTAATCGCCAACTGGCGTTTTGATGCGATCTCGACGAACGGAGTCGTCACCGATACCGTCAGTGGAAACAACCTGACGGTCAGACACATCAATGAACCTGGTTTCACCGCCAGCGATGCATCACTAACCCTTAGCGTCGATGAAAACGCGATCGATGGAACCGTCGTCGGTTTCATCAACGGAGCCGACGCGGAGCGTGATGCCCGCATCGCTTCGTTGCTGGCGGCTGATCCCGACCTGGTTTACTCCGCCGAGACCGGCAAGTTCTACAAACTGGTGCAAGCCGATATCACCTGGGCATCGGCGAACACATCAGCGCTAGCCACGACGTTGAGCGGCATTTCCGGGCAATTGGGAACGATTCGCAGCGCGGCGGAACAAGAACTGTTCACGAGCTTCCGATCGACGCTCAATGACCCGATCTGGCTCGGCGGACGCGATTCGACCATCGAGGGTGTCTGGAAGTGGCAGGAAGGGGGCGCGGATGCCGATCAATTCTGGAATGGGACGGCTGCCGGCTTCGCCACCGATGGTTCCTATACCCACTGGTTCAACAACTCCGAACCAGGTGGCGGAGCCACCGAGGATAACCTGGTCCTCTGGGATGGAGCCACTGGCGGATGGGCCGACGCCGGCGACTCCATGACGGCCAGTTACGTCGTGGAATGGAACGCGGACACCGTTCTCGACGTCACCGACGCGATCACCTATTCGATCACCTCGCAGACCGTCGCCGGTGCCTTCGCCGTTGACGCGGATAGTGGCAAGATCTCAGTGGCGGATGGTTCACTCCTGGATTTCGAAACGAACGCCACGCACACGCTGACCATTCGTACCACCGATGTCGACGGCAACACGTACGACCGGGCGGTCTCGATCTCCTTGGCCGACCTAGCGGAAAGCAATCTCGCTCCGACGAATCTCTCGAGTGGCATCGAACTCAATACCGACGGCGGGAACGACGCGTACTTGGTGACAACCGACGCGCAGTCGATTCTAGGTGGCCTGACTCAGTTCACATTGGAAACGACCTTCTCCCTCGCCGACGCCGATTTTCAGGTTCTGTTCTCCTACAACACGGCGACAACCGACAACGTCCTACTCGCCACGGTCGAGAGCAACGGAAGTCTGAAGCTCAGCGTCAACAATTCCGCGGTGTACTTCAGCGCGATCGACTACACGCAGCTGCTCGCCGATGGTGAAGTTCACCACCTGGCATTTACCTGGGAGAATTCGGCCGGTTCCATAGCCGTATATCTGGATGGCGAGCTTTCCGAGTCGGTCTCCGGCAAGTCGGTGGGAGCCAGCCTGCTGAGCGAAGCCAATTCCGCGATTGTCATTGGTCAAGAACAAGACAGCGTGAATGGCGGATTCAGCTCATTGCAGACGTTCCGTGGCACGCTGTACGACGTCCGCATCTGGAACGACGTTCGAACCGAGCCCGAGATCGCTCTAAACTATCAGCAGAAGTTCGACGCCGGCAGTCCTCCCAGTGGACTCGTCGCCAACTGGCAAATGGACGGCTTCAACGGCTCCAACGAAGTTGTCGACATCGTTAGCGGCAACAACCTAGGCGTGGCGCACGCTTCCGGAATCGGCTTCTCCTCGAGCACTCCGGTTCAGGACTTGCACATTAGCGAGCATGCCGCGGGAGGCACGTCGGTCGGCTACGTCATGCCGAATTCAACGGACGTGTCCAACGACATCGTCAACGACGGACAGTTCAACCAAGCTACCGACCCAGGTTCCTGGCAGAATTACAGCGCCGGTCAGTCGATCGGCGCCTGGACGGTCAGTCACAACAATGTCGACCTCATCGGCACGTACATGACGCCGCCAGACGGCTCTAATTTCTCGATTCAGCTCAATGGTTCGTCGGGAGTTCAAAACGGTGGAATCGAGCAGACGCTAACCACCGTCGCAGGACAGCAATACCAGGTCATCTTCGAGACCACAGGAGATTGGACCCTTGACACCGACCCCCAGAAATTCCGCGTGAGCGCCGATGGAGCCGCCGAGGACATTGTTGTTGAATACGACAACGACTGGTCGGTCACCAATCCGCTCTGGCAACAACGGTCGATGACCTTCACGGCGACCGACGCCTCGACGGTACTCAACTTTTCGTCGCTGGAAGGGAACGATTACGATGGGCCTCTCGTGGCCAACATCCGAG
>JAGQPS010000480.1 GCA_020426595.1 Planctomycetales bacterium | reverse complement strand
ATCGCCGTGTCTTGCTTGATGCGCGATACACGAGTCACGAAACCGATCAGCGCCACGGTCACGATGCCGGCCAATAACGCTCCGACGATCATGCCCGGCGCGCTCGCCTCGACTCCGAAGATCGCCTTCATCGTCAAGTAACCGACCACGACTCCCGCCAACATCGAATGGGCCAGCGCGTCGGCGAGGAACGACATGCGGCGGAGGATAATGAAGCAACCGACCACCGAGCAAACCGTTGAGGCCAAGGTCAAGGCGATCAGCGCGCGAATGGTCGTGCCGTGTTCGCGCAGGAAATCAAGCAAGGAACTCATGACCCCGCCTCCTCGTCGCTCACTGTCGTCGCGGGAGAAGGAGACGCCGCGTCGGAGTCGGACGCGAGCGCCAGCAAGCGGCCCTCGTAAACCTCGGACAACAACCGTGAATCGAGGACGCGGTCCGGTGGCCCATGGGCGAAGAGCCGCTGTTTGATCAGCAACAACGAATCGAAATAGCGAGCCGCGGTGGAGAGGTCGTGGTGGACGACCACGAGCGTCTTGCCTTTCCGCTTGGTTTGCACGAGCACATCGAGAATGGCATGTTCCGTCGCCGCGTCGACTCCCGCGAACGGTTCGTCGAGCAACAGAATGTCGCCTCCTTGAGCCATCGCGCGAGCCATGAAGACGCGTTGTTGCTGACCGCCCGAGAGCTGGCCAATCTGACGATCGGCGAAGTCGCTCATTCGCACGAGCTCGAGCGACTCCATCGCGATGCGGCGATCCTCGGCCGATAGATTGCGGTACCAGGGCACATGGCCGTAGCGACCCATCAAGACCACTTCGCGAACCGTGATCGGAAAGTCCCAGTCCACCGCTCCGCGCTGAGGCACGTAGGCGATGCGGCCGCGAGTCTGTTCGAGCGATTGTCCAAAGAGCTTGATCGAACCGAAGTCGGGATCGAGAAAGCCGAGCAAGGTCTTGATCAATGTCGACTTACCGGATCCGTTCGGACCAATCACTCCGACCAATTGGCCGGTCGGAATCGAAAAACTGACGTCAAGCAAGGCGGGCACCGGCCCGTAACTGACCGTCAGATGCTCGACTCGAATCGCCGGAGTCGCGGCTTCGCTGGATAGAGGTTCCGCGCGGCTCATGCGAGGCCCTCGCAGTCCACGCGCCCGGCGCAAGTCATGACTGGCGAGCAACCATCCCAATGGCCGAAACGCGTCGCGCGAGCCGAGTGGTTCGCGCGAGGGCGAGCGTGCAGGGAGATGGGCGGGTCAGCGGGGGGAGGCGCCTGCGCCGCTTCGGACATTCCGCTGGGAATCCGCACTCGAACCACACCCGCCGGGGCCGCTCCAGGAAACGACCAGAGGGTCTGATCGGCCCACCACTGACCACCTCGACCAATGCGGACCCGCAGGCCCCGAACGGCGCCGTGGGAATTCACGTTTGGACTTCGCCCCGTCCCGAAGTCCAAACGATCGTCCAACACGGCGGCGTCCGGACCCGCGTACGCCACGCACCACACTTCGTTGTCGCCGACCGAAAGCGCGTCGACACCCTCAAAGCGAATCGTCTCTCCCGGCGCGGACACAACTTCGCTCGAAAAAATCGTCCGGCCTTCACAGCGAACCTCGAAGGTCCGGTCGCCACCGAGCCCCCATCCGCTCGGAGCAACTCCAAAAGTCGGGGTCAGCTCGATCGTCACACCAGTCGCGACGGGACGCTCGACGAGACGTGGGGGTTCGGGGCGGGCGCGGCGAGCCAGCTCGAGGTAAGTCGCCATGAACGCGATCAGCAGTATGGCTCCACCAACCACGGACCAAATTCGAGTCATCGGTTCGCTCCCGCCGCGCTCGCATCGCCAGGCGACGCGAGGGGAGCCAATCCAGCGGTGATCTGGATGACATTCTCGCGCATCATGCCGATGTAGGTTTCGCCGGCCGAACCTGGTGTGCCCATGGAATCCGAATAGAGCGAGCCACCGATCTCGACGCCGGTCTCGGTCGCCAACTGCCGCATGGCTCGAGGATTGATACTCGTTTCCATGAAGATGGCGGGAACACCGGCTTCGCGAATGGAACGCACCACCTCGTCGTGTCGGCCAATCGAGGCTCCGCCACCAATCTCATCCTTCGTCGACCAACCAACCGGAGTCACCGCGCGAAAGCCGTAGTCGCGGCAGAAATAACCGAAGGCGTCGTGATTGGTGATCAAAACGCGGGAGGGCAGGGGAATTCGATTCACCTCGCGCAAGACCCATTGATGAAGCGCGGCGAGTTGCAGCAGGTAGGCCTCGCTCCTGGCTCGGTATTCGTCGGCATGTTCCGGATCAAGCTGCGTGATCGTGGCCTCGATACGCCCCACGTAATGAGCCGCGTTCGGGATGGAGAACCAAGCATGCGGGTCATGAGCCTCCTGCCCATCCTCGTCTATGACGAGGGGTTCGAGCCCCTCGACGCACGTGACGATTGGTTTTCCCGCGTTGTCCGCCAACTTGCGCATCCAATCGGCGCCCTCGAGATGCCATCCGTTCTCGAAACAGATCGTGGCTCGGGCCACCAACGCGGCGTCGGCGGTGGTCGTTTGGTAGGTGTGCGGGTCCTGGCCTGGCGCGAGAACACATTCGACCTGCCACCGATCGCCGACCACGGCTCGGGCGAAATCGGCGACTTGCGTCGTCGAGCAGACCACGAGCCCAACGGCTTGGCCTTCCTGGGCCCGAGCGATTCGACACTGGGGGCACCCCAACAAAAGCACGAATAAACCGAGACGGACTAGGTGGCCTAGACCAGGCGCCCAGCGATCTTGCTCGACTCGAACCACGATTGGCCTCACCCCATAAACGACAAACGACGACCGGTTGTCCCACGAAGTCGCCGGTTCATCCCAATACCGATTTCCCCGTCAGTCCCCGTGGGGGTTACATCGACACGAGATTTTGAACGACCAAAACATTTTTTTGGCCAACCAAAATCCTGCTCCTAAGTTGCCCAATTGTCAACGGCCCGCGGGAGTCCTTTCGTGGATCGCTTGGCTCTTTCGAGCCTGGTCAACGAACCGAGCGACGCGGAGTGGACCGGGATGGGAGCCGGGACAACCATGGCGCCGCTTGGTTTGAAACCGCGTTCCACCGGGCTCAGTGTGCGAGCGAATTCTCATCATGAGACCGATGGCTGCTTGCAAGGGAGTCAACTTGGCAGTGTGGCGCCCAGCATCTCG
>JAGQPS010000047.1 GCA_020426595.1 Planctomycetales bacterium | reverse complement strand
GGGCGAGCGGGCCGATCGCCGCGCTTGCCCAGTGGCCATGGTTCGCACCAGTTCAACCCCTCGCGCGACCGAACCCGTGGAGCGGTCGGATGGAGGTCGACTCGGTCAACCAAGAACGCATGCGAATCGACTATTCGCCGTGCGATTCCTGGCCGCGATTCATTTGATCCTCACGAGCCTTATCGTAGTTCGTTGGAGCCGCGGCTTCGCCGTCGGTGGCCTCGATTTGCTCGACCGAAGCGTCGCAGCCGATCATCGGCATGGTGCCGCAAAACGCCAAGCAGGCGATCAGAAAGTAACGCGACATGTCACTGTCTCCTCAGGTGGAAAAGTTGGGATCAAAAGCTAACGATGAGATCCTGCAAGGGCGTCACTCGGCCGGAGGATCGCCTGCCGACTCGGAGGACTCGTCCGCTGTCTCTTGCGATTGCGACTCTAACTGATCGACAACCGCTTGCCAAGCTGCGCGTTCTCGAGGCAAATCGAGTTCGTCATAGAACTGGACGAGCCGCTGCAACTCGGTGGGATCGTCCATGGTAAACAGGGCGTCCCGGATGGGTTGCAACACATCGTCCCGGAGTTGCTTCTCGACATCCGAGGCCCGCTCGGTCATTTCGATCGATTCGTCGGTTCGACCGAGTTCACGGAGGCAAGCGGCCATCATGTTGCGGACGCTCCAGTCGACCGGGCCGGGCCAGTACTCGAGCGCCTTGCCATACGATTCCAGCGCCGCCTCGGGATCCTCCTCAACGCGGTGCTGAACGATCGCCTTGGCTCGCCAGTAGTCATAACTATCTTGCGGCGCGGGCCAACGGTTGACCAATTCCACCGCGTCGTCGAGCGTACCAAGGTCCTCGAGCGTATCGACCGCGATCGCGAACCAATACTCGCAGTCATCGATGTCGGTCGCTTGGTCGAGCGAAATGTTGAGGAGTTCCTGGGCGGTCGTGGGATCGGTTTGTTTCAGGAGCCAGTTGCCGACCGCGGCGTATCCAATGGCCGAATGAGGCTCCGCGTCCTTGAACGCGCGCAGGCGGGCATTGGCCACCAACACGTTGGTCATTTGATCGGGGCCCGCGAAGCCCATCTGACGGTCGGTCTCGGTCAGCGATGTGTCCGGAAAGAACTCGTACATGAACCAACGTCGCAATAGCAACGGTCGCTCGGCATCGTCGAGCAATTCATACAACGCCCACATGTCCTCGTACCCGTATCTCGGCCGACCCAGCATGGCGTAGACGCGCATGCGGAGTTCATAAGCCGAGGCGTGTCGCGAGTCGAGTTCGATCGAGCGCGCCAGATCGTCGAGCGCCGCGCTGGGACGGTACTGAAAATTGAATTCAAGAGCCGCGCGCTTTTCGTGAGCCGTCGCGCCGAACGGGGAGTCGTCGGGAACCAGGGCCAGATGAGCCAACGCCTCTTCGATTAGCTCGCGGTTGCGCTCGAAGTCGCCGGGGAGCGACAGCGACTCGTCGATCGTCAGTGCCTGGGCCATCAGCACGTTGGCTTCGGGATGTCGCGGCTGAAGCCACAACACATTGCGCAGCTGTTGCCGCATCTCACGATATCGGCCTTGAACCAAGAGCGACTTGGCGTCTTGCACTCGGTTATCGGTCAGGCGGTACTGCGCGAAAAACCACGCGGCGACCGCGACAAGAATACCGAGCAAGCCGAGCAACAGCTTCTTAACCATGGCACCGCTAGTTAGGAAGAGATTCGAGATCCACCGGAGCCCGCCCCGGCTCGAGTCGCCAATAGCGATCCACGTTGGGGAGAGGCCAGCGTTCCACCAAGCCATCGTTCCAGTGGATGACGATCAACACTTCATCGTCTCCGCTCGCGACGGCGTTGTCAAAGGAACCGAGCCCCACCAATAGCCGTTTGTCGGGAGCGGCCAGATAGCTCCCCCCCGTCGAGATCGCGACGACTTGTCGCTCGGACCCGACCATAACCTCGATCCGACCCCCCACCAAATCACGTCGGGCTGGATCAAACAGTTCCAAGCCAATCCAGTGACGATCCGTATCGGTTTGGTTATCGAGCAGCGATAGCGGGTCGCCAATGCGCGAAACGGCGAGATCCAAATCGCCGTCGCTATCCCAATCGGCCGATGCGACGGAGCGAGCCAGGTACTGGCCCCGAAAGTAATCCCCGGCCTGCCCGCTGATGTCCTGGAACTTCATCTGACCGTCGTTGGTCAGCATCTGCGGAGTCATCCGCTCGGGATTGTGGTGAGGCCCCAGTACGTGGCCGTTCGCGACGAACAAATCAAGATCCATGTCTCGATCGAAATCCATCGCCACCGTGCCAAAGCCCAAGAAGGGAAGGCTGATGCGGGCGATGCCCGACCGCTTACTGTCGTCGCTGAACATGAGCTGTCCGCGGTTGCGGTAGAGCGTGTTCTTGTGCGTGTGGTAATGCGTTAACAGCAGGTCTTGTTGGCCATCTCGGTCGAGATCGCCCAGGGCGATGCCCATGCTGGCCTCGGGCTGACCGGTTTCTCCCGCCGCCACCCCCGACAACAACGCGACGTCCGAGAAGGGAGTCGACGAGACGTTCGGATCGGACGCCTCGGTTCGACTCTGGGTGAACAGGAAGTTGTTCACCATGTCGTTGGCGATGTAGATCTCGGGCTTCAGATCGTTGTCCAAGTCAACCGCGACCGAAGCGAGTCCCTTGCCGTCGTTGCCGACGAGACCGAGACTTCGCGCCTGTTCCGTGAACCGACCGGCCCCGTTGTTGAGCCAGACTTGATCGTCGATGCCTCGATAGTCACCCGGTCCGCAGTAGCCCACGATGCCGCCGTAGGGGCAAGCCTTATAGTTGTCCGCCCGTACATCCATGTAGTTGACGACGACCAAGTCGAGATTCAAGTCGCCGTCGACATCTAGCCAGAGCGGGCTGGAGCTCCATGTTTCTCCGGTGATTCCAACCGAATCACCCACCTCGATGAACGAACCGTCGCCTTGGTTATGGAACAGACGGTTCCGTCCGTAGTTCGCCACGAAGAGATCTGGAAAGCCGTCCGCGTCATAGTCGCCAACCGCGATGCCTTGCCCGTACCCTGGCTCCTCGATTCCAGCGAGCCCCGCGACCTCGATGAAGCGGTCCGCGGATTGGCGAAACAACGCATCGAGTGGCCGGATCGTGGAGTCGGAGCTAGGGATCAGCTCGGCTCCATTGGCCGCATACAGATCGAGTCGGCCATCAAGATCGTAGTCGATCCAGCCAACACCCCCTCCCATGATCTCGGGCAGGAAGTAACGCTCCGGGACGATGTCGGCGAAGAAGTCGAACTCGATCCCCACCGAGTCCGCGATGTCGGTGAGCAGCGGCACAACCGTAAGAGGCTCCGTGGAATGCACCGGATCGCCGAGGCGTCCGATCGAAGAGCCAATAGAAGAGGCCGGAGGATCCGCTTCTCGCGAAGCACCGTCCTCCGGCCTGCTTGAATTGTGACAACCAACGCTCGCGATCAAGAGACCCAAGGTCAAGAGCCGCGAAACGTGAGTCATCCCATCGATTCCTAAGTGGTCGCCCCACGCTTGTGGAGCGACCAGCTCGTTAACAGCATCGACTCAGTGGATCACGGAGTCTTGTTCGGCTCGCGGCCGATGCGGGTACCGAAGGCCCACCACGAGTACTTGTCAACGGTCTTCGAGACGAAGGTGACCGAGCCGTCGGCACGGGCCACGTTGACACCGTCCGGGTGACCGCTGTTGGCGGCCATGCAGACGTCAGCTTCCCAGTCGCCGGCGAAGCTATGGCAGGACTTCTCTTTCGGCAGCATCACGTGCGAGTAGAACTCGCCACCGAGGTGACCACCCCACGACCAACCACGACCACGCATTTCCTGACGTTCCGAGTAAGCACTCTGAGCCAAGCAGGAGTTGCGAACTTCGAGGGTCGAGTTACCACCGGCCCAGTTGTAGACGATCGAGTTCAGGTCGCGAGTTCCGATGTCGAGCACGAACTCCGAGAAGGCAGCCGTGTTCGAGGAACCGTCCGGCATGGTGCCGAAGGTGACCGGGGCGTCGCTGGAACCGACCGATTGGCTGTTTTGAGCGGCGAAACCGTTGTGGCGGTTGTACGACGCGGTAGCAGTCGGGGTCGTGTTGTCAGGGTTGTAGTGCGACGTGCCCTGGTTGATCGCGTACGTGAAGTTGGCTTGTCCGCCATTGATCGTGTACGGCTGGCTCGGGCAGTTGAAGATCGGCAAACGGACCGACAAGTGAGCGTTGTACTGGTTGCCCCAACCGTTGGTGTACGGACCTTGGAGAAGGTTCGTACGCTCGTACAAGTTGTTCTGCTCGATGTAGGGCAGAAGCCGGAACTTCGAGCTCCAGCAGTTGATGATGTCGCGCGGATCAGGCAAACCGTCTCGAGCCCACGACGTCGACGTCGGGAACGCCCCGTGCGTGTCGTGGTAATTGTGCGTGGCGAGCACAATTTGCTTGAGATTGTTGCCGCACTGCGAGCGACGCGCAGCTTCACGGGCCATCTGAACCGCTGGCAACAGCAGCGCGATCAGAATGCCGATGATGGCGATCACCACGAGGAGTTCCACGAGCGTGAAACCTCCGGTTCGCCGTCTAATGACTTTGACCATCAGACCCTCCACAGAAACCAGAAGAGAACAAAAAAAATGAGACCGAGCTCAATCTGCCCGCCACCAAGGCGTGCAGCGGACGCCTCCGCGCGGAGTTAATCCCCCAACTCAGCGCGAGAAGCCAATTCCGGATTGTAGCCAGTCCGTACCCTGTGTCAATATTTTCGATGATTCACCGGCTCGATACTTGCCTCACCTCTCTGACAATGGGCGAGACTCGGCCATTGAAGCTCGGGCCTTGCCCATCCGAGTGGTTGGCGGGCTCCCATCGCCGAGCCTCAAACTCACCCACCATCGACTGTTTCCGAGCAGGCCTTCAATCTTGCCACACGTTTGCTCGTGACGCAGTTGTGCATTGTGATGTAATTAGGCCAACTTACCTACTTGTACTTCCCGGCCAACGCACAACCGGGGTCATTCCCCCGATTGGATTGTCGCCTCGCAACCACTCCACGACCGATCAAGGTCGACGAGACCGCATCGCTCGGTTAGGGATGTTCGAAGGCAAGGCGGACTCAAGCCGTGCGGCCAACTGGCGATCCTCGAAGAGCGGTCGTTGCTCAAAAACGCGGCGATTTCGCGGACGACCGAAAGATTCTCGTGCCATCACGATCCCAGTTGGGCTCGCGCCGATCCTGTGGTCAGCCGGCCGGGACAGTTCGCGATCTTGGCCGCTCCGCGATACCGCTGGATGCCGTCGCCTCATGCCGTCACTGAACTTGGCGGCTAAAAAAAGAAAAAGGCGCAGCCCCCTAAGGCCTAATGGAGCCGGCTCGCCGTGATGTCTCATTCGGCTGGCGACGAGCCTTTGAGTTCAGTGAGCCGCGCTTGTAACGCCGCATTGCCCGGCTCGATTTCCAAGGCTCGCTCTGTCCATCTCAAGGCTTCGGCGTCGTTGAGCAACAATGACTCGATCTCGGCGAGTTGTTGCAGCATCGCGACGTGGCGCGGCTTCTGTTCCACGTACACCAGCAGGTGTTCACGGGCTTCCCCAAGCAAGCCTTGCTGGAATTTCAGCAAGCCGAGTGACATCCGAGCGGTCGGAAGTTCGGGGTTGATGCGAATCGCGTCTTGCCAAAATTGCTCCGCCTCGCCTCGATTTCCAACCATGAAGCTGCAATAGGCCAACACGTCCCGCATGATCGCGTCGTCATGGAAGGTTTCGAGCAACGGAGTCAACCGATCGATGGCTTGTCGAGCCGCGACGACGTCCTTCGATGCCGCCGCGAAGTTTCCCCACGCGATACCGAGGCACCGATCTTGTTCTCGCGGAGTCCAATCCAAACCTTCTCCGCCAAAGACCTCCCAATCCTCCAGCGATCCAATGTCGGAGATCGCATGACGAGGCGCGGTATCGGGGTTTCGCAAGATGCGATGATCGGTTTGCGACGTGTGAGGAATATCGTTGGCCGCCAACGAGGGCATGTGGCAGGCGACGCAACTGTCGTCGGGTTGTACGGCTAATCGCTGGTCCAATGGCTCGGAGCAGGTCTCTGGGCCCGCGTGGCACTTGAAGCAAGCATCTCGGTAGTGGGCGACCTTGTCGCTCGGGACGCCATGTGGATCGTGGCACGAGGCGCAGCCGAGTCGCCCCTGGCTCTGTTTGAAACAAACGCTCGAATGCGTTTGCTGGACGTGGCTCACCGCCTGCGTTCGCCCTTGCGAATCGACATCGGTGCCCCGCACGAAGAGAGCCCACACGTCGCCCAATCGATCGCCCGGCCGAAAGTCGTCGTAGCGGCGGCCGTACCGCAGCACCGCGTCCTCACCGAGCAAATGACACTGATTGCATACGTCATCGCGTCGCGCGGGATCGAGCCGCGCGGGATTGACGATCGGGTCCTCGCTTCCCCGCGCGCCCTGCCGGTGGTACTCGACATGCGATGCCGCCGGGCCATGGCAACGCTCGCACGAGATGCCGAACTCACGGATAAAAGGAGGCTCATAAGCGAACACATCGGGGCCGTTCCCAATCGTGTCGGCCGGCAGCCCGCAATGGCATAGCAAACAGCGCCCCGCGATTTCTCGATTGAATCGGTTGTGGCTCTGAGGCGGATAGCCCGGAGAGAGGTCCCATTGATCGGTCCCCGTGTACCACGAGATGGGCGATTCAAACATGCGACCATTCTCGACCAGCACGTAGGAGCGACCGCGGGTTCCGGAACCCATCGCAAAGAGGACGGGTTCGCTCTGTTCCCACTTCACCGATTGGTCATCGTCCGTGAGTTTTTGTTCCGTGTGCCACACGTCGTCACCCGAGCGTCGCACCTCGTAACGCAAATGTCCGGCCGTCGTGAAGCCGACTTCGCCCGCCGCGTAGTCCTCGATCGTTTCGGCTTCCGAGCTCGCGAGACACATGGCCTGGGCCATGGGGTGAGCCTGATAGCGGTCACAAATCTCGGCATGACACTCACGGCACGAGTCACTGCCGACGAATTCGCTCCAGTCGCGCTGCGCCCAGACCGCGATCGGTTGCTCGGGAGATTCGGTTGGCTCGTGTCGACAGCCGGTCACCAAAGAGCCAACGAGACACGCGGTCACGACGGCGACGGTTAATAGTACCGGGAGAGTGAACCGACATCGCGGTGTCCTGTCACCAGGTTCGTGCGAGCAAGGAGACGTGGACACCGGCGGCCGAGCAGCAGCGAGTCGTTCGGGGACGACGCATGAGTGTTCTCGGCTCATCCTGTTAACTCCTGGGGGACGCCGTCAGACTCGTTCGGCCCATCGCCACGCGGTATCGAAGTGGTCTCGCGTGATGGCTCGAGGGGCCTCTCCACCGCCGTGCCACGTGGTGAGACGAAACGCCACTCGCGATACCGACCCACTCTCTAGTAACCAGCCTCTTGGACTCAGGATTCGCTGTTATCCGACGAGCCGTTGGATTCGGTGCCTCCCTCGGTCGTCCCGCTCGCTTCGTTGCCACCTTCCGTCTCGTTCGATTCCGTCGCGGGTTCGTCGTTTCCGCCTTCGTTCGAATCGCTGCTTCCACCCTCATCGGTTGACCCGTTCTCCGTCGAGTCATCGCCAGAGTCACCGGAGTTTTGGCGATCGCGCGCGGCCGACATCGCCGCGGCATTCGCCTGGCCGGCCGCGATGTTGGCCATGTATGCCTCGATATCCTCGGGAGTCATCGCGGTCTCGTCATCCTCGATCGAGATCTCGATCACCTCACCGGGTTCGTACTTGGTGAAATCGAAGACGAGAGGCGTCGACTCGAGCGTGCGATATTGTTCGGGAGTGTATTCCGGTCCCGGCACGGCCGACCCAGGCAAACGAGCAGAGACGGTGACTCGCAGCTCCTTTTTAAAGACTCCCGGAGCTAGGACACCGTTGCCAATATCGGTGTCCGGTTGGGCGACTCCCTCGTCATTGGAGATCGCCAACGACCTCGGCAACTCGGGCGCGCCAAGCACGTTGACCTCGGCTCCCTTCAGAGGCTGGCCGCGAAAGGTGAGCTTGAAACTGATTGGCACGAGATCGTCAGACGAATAGGTCTGATTTCCGCCCAAGCCTGTTCCGTAGTAGCTGTAAGCCACGATTCCGAGTGCGATCAGGATGAAGGGAACGGCCACCGCGAACACGCGGCCGATGTTGAATTGAGCGGGCTGCGGAGCCGAAGCGTTCATAAGACAAGATCTCGTGGGAAATGGGATGTGGGGAAAGGTTGGATCGACGGGGCGATTGCCCGCCCCTGGAAACGTCTCGCCTGTCGCGACTGGCTCGCGGACGCCAATGCGCCGGGCTTGCGCCGAGTCAGCTTTCGTGAAGCGGTCGACTCAATCGACATCATCGATGCGCCACGCGGTAGGCGGCTGGTTCGGATCATGGGCCTCGACGACGACGTATTCGCCATCGGGAGCGAGATTCCCTAGGGAGAGCCAGGGGGTGCTCGTGCCATTGAATCGCACCGTGCCCTGGGAAACCGTGCCTTGGGTCTCCGTACCGTCGGTCGCCGTCGAGGACGTGCCAACCGATAGGATCATTCGGTAATCGTTGTTCGACAAGTAGCTACCGCCGCCCGTGATTTGGTCGATGAACTTGTGACCGTCGAGTTCCATGCCCACTTCGGAGCCGATGGCGTCTCGATTGGCCGACGTTCCGACGAGCTTGAGGGTCACCGATCGTCGGGGCTCGGCCTCTTGTTCGTCGTTCTCGGGGGCGTCATGCCGGGGGTGAATATTTTCGACCAGCACGGGAGGCTCGTCCTGATTGCCCGAGACGAAATCGAAGTCGCCGTCGTTGTCGAGATCCGCCACCACCAAGCCGCGGCTCGAGTGCATCTCCTGGAAGAAATCCCCGGCGGCTCCATGCACCGACGTGAACGAGCCCTTGGTGCCCCCCTGGGAATCGTTTCGCCACAACAAGGCTGGGTTGTGGTAGGGAGCGTCCTCGCCGGCATCGGCTCGATTCGGATCGACGTGCCCGTTGACGATGAGCAAATCGAGCCAACCATCGAGGTCGAAATCGGCGAACGAGGTGCCCCACGAGACATAGGGAATCGTGTCTCGTCCGATGCCTCGCTTGAGGCTGACATCGAGGAACAGACCGGGGCCCCGATTCTCATAAAGCGTGCTGTACTCGCCCTTGAAATTCGTGACGATCAGCTCCATGCGGCCATCACCATTGGTGTCTCCCGCATCGACTCCCATGCCCGCTTGGGGCACTCCCGCGGCGCTGTATGCGACACCCGATAGTTCGGTCTCGTCCCGAAACGTGCCGTCGCGGTTGTTCATGAAGAGCGAGTTGGCATTCAGGTCATTGCCGAGATAAACATCGACATAGTGGTCGCCATCCAAGTCGGCCATGACGACGCCCTGCCCGCGACCCGCCCGCTGCTGGAAGCCGGCGGCTTGCGAGCGATCGGCGAACGTCCCGTCACCTTGATTCTCAAAGTAGACGTCGTTGGCCGGTTCAATCGACTTGGGGCTGCAAAAGAGACGCACCGCTCGATTGCCATCGGCGTGACAATAGCCATTGGTCTCGAGCGACCACAGGCCGTAATTGCAAACGTAGAGATCAAGGTCTCCGTCATTGTCGGCGTCAAAGAAGCCGGCTCCCGTCGCCCAACTCGTTTCGGCGACTCCCGCCTCGATCTCACGGCGGATGAAGGAACCATCTCCCTGGTTGTGATACAGCACGTTGGCTCCGTAGCAAGCGACGTAGACATCGGGAAAACCATCCGAGTCGTAGTCACCCACCGCGACTCCCGCGCTGTATCCGCCGAAGCCCAGCCGAGCCGACTGAGTAATCTCGGTGAACTTCATTCCGCCGAGGTTGCGGTAGGCTCGATCGACCTGGACGGTTTGCACGAGATCGATGGGAAAGTCACAGCCCGTGGCGAAGTACAAATCGGCTCGCCCGTCGAGGTCGTAGTCGAGCGCGCCGATCCCACTTCCATTGGCCGCCGGAAACTCCTTCTCGCTCGAGACCCCCGAGTCATGCACGAACGAGATGCCGGAGTCGACTACCTTGCGAAACCACGCCGGGTCCGAGGAAGTGCCCGAGTCGCCAGGGGGCGTGATTTCGCCCGACGCCTGGTCACCGCTATTCGAGCTGGTCGTGAGGGGGCCGAGTCGGTTGGGCTTCGGCCCACAGCCGGAGAGGAGAATCACGAGTGCCAACGTCATCAGCCATGCACCGTCCGCGCATCGCTTCTGGCTGTTCAGCGTGTTCAAGCCAGCCGTGACCGATCGTGATTCAACCGAGAGCCGACGCGCCGAACGAAGGAGGCGGTTAGGCTTGCGCCGCGGCAACGGCGAGGCGACGCGTTTCATCAGGCGTGACATGAGCACTTTCCTCGTCCTGGCGGGCCGGCGATCGAAACGTGCCGACGAGCCCCATGCGACTCGGGACCGTTTTCCTGTAGGGGCAACGCGGCCGTGACGGAGTTGGCTTACTGATAGAGGTCCACGGGCAGCTCGTCGAATCGCGGGAGCTTCTCGGGATTGTGTTCCTCGACCGCCTCGACCAAACGCGCGATGAAGGGCTGCTGTTGGGCCTCGGCGGGAAGCGTCGCCACCAATTGCTCGGCGTCCTCGTACCGCTGGAAGCTCAGGGCCATGTGAGCGCGGATCGCGCGGCCCCACATCGAGGTCGGAGCGCTGCGGAGCACGCTATTCACGACATTCATCAAGTTCTCGCGTTTGCGAATCTCGGCCGTGTATTCCGACCATTCCTTGGCTTTCTCTTCATCACCCGCCAACGCGTAGGCTCGTTGCAGCAGAAACGATGTGCTCGACGAAACGAAATCGGATTCGGTCAGCGGGAGCAGCAGATCGATGGCATCCCGCGGCTGTTCGTTCTCGATGGCGACTTGAGCCAGCTTTTCACGAGCGGCGGGATGATCCGCGGCGATCTCGAGTGCTTGACGCCAAGCCCGCTCCGCCAGCTCGGGATGTCCGAGCTCCACTTGGGCATTGCCGACCGCGACATAAGTGTTGGGGTTCCTTCCCAACTCGAGACTCCGATTGAACGCCACGAGCGCATCCTCGGCTCGCCCCACTTCGAGCAACCCCGACCCGTAGGTGTAAAACAGGTCGGCTGGATTCGTGCGCAGTCGTTTGGCGTCGGGGTCCAGCTCGAGAGCCTTCTCTAGCTCCTCCACCTCGGCGACCGCGTTGCCGAGTTCGCCGTGCACCGTCGCCTGCAACAAATGGCCTCGCGCCGCGTTGTCGGGCAACTGCGTGAATTGCTTGGCGCTCTCCAAGGCTTCCTGGAAGAGGCCTAGTTGGATGCGGCAAGTGGTGAGTTCATAAATCGCGTCTTCGTTCTGCGGCTCCATCGCCAGCACTTGTTGGATGATCGGAAGTGCCGAATCGAAGTTGCCCAACATCATGTGGGCTCGAGCTTGGTCTTGAAGCTCCGCCGGGGTCGCCGCCTGGGCTTCGCTAAAGAGACGCAGCGCTTCCTCGGGTCGCTCCATGTGCACCAAGATGCGAGCCTGCAACGCGAGTCCCTGTGAGCTATTGGGAAATCGCTCGAGGTACTCCGTCACGATGTGATAAGACCGTTTGATCTCGTCGTCGCTGGCGGTCGTGCCATCGATCAAGGCTTGGGTGCGAGCCTGCAAACCCGACTCCAGCAATTCCTCGGCCTGGCGGAGCGGGCGATCCTGGATCCAGAGGATCGTGCCAATGCCTCCGGCCACCACGGCGGCGATGCCGACGACGATCGCCAGAGGCCACACGAGACGAGCCGCCGAACTACGGGGCGACGCCTTGGGGCCACGTTGCGAAATCGAGCTGGAGCGTGCGGTTGAGCTGGACATGTGGCGTGAAAGTGAAGGCTGCGGTCGGGACTAGTAACACGGCGTGGACGGCGGACGATGTGAGGCCGCGACGACGAAGCCGCGACGGGGCCGGGGCGCGAGTCGGCTACGTCCGAGCGATCACGTCCGATCCGGGCTCAAACCGTTTCCTACGATCGTCACCCCGCGGTGGATCGAAAGAGACGCGAAATCACCGCGAAGCGACCGAACAAGGCCCCTCCAGAATCAGTGTACCAAGAAGCGGGGCCAGCGAGACCCGCTAAGCGGAGTAACGGAGACCGCTTGGCTCCTGGGCGCGACGGTTATGCCAGCACGCTGCCGAGGGTCGAGTTGGAGAGGGGGGCGGTCGGGTCGAACCGAAGGCATCGCCGAAGGGAGTCGCGGCCGCTGCTTGCCCTGGGCCATCCGCCTCACGACAATAGCTTCCGCCTTTCGTTCGTCACCGCTTGAGGTTTCGCGACGCGTGTCGCGGAGCTTGCCTACGTTGATGTTTCCCCGAGTGACGATGGCCGAGCGCGCCGGTCCGTGCCTCACGCCGCTGAGCGCGGAGTCATGTCTGATGACTGGCTCGCTGGGCGCCTCCCTACGACCCGCAAATGGAGATTGATCGCATGAAATGGACCGCATGGTTGACGGTCGGAGCCCTGGCTCTGATTGTTCCCACTTTGAATTCGACGACCGGCCGAGCCGATGACGGCAATCCGGCTTACACCAGCGCCGATGAAGCGCCGGTCGATTTTCGTTTCCAAGGCGAGTATCTCGGCTCACCGGTCGAGGACCCGAACTTCAAGATCGGTGTCCAGGTGATCGCCTTGGGCGAGGGCAAGTTCGATCTCGTCGCCTATCACGGTGGATTGCCCGGAGCTGGCTGGAGCCGTGGTGACGAGACGATCAAGGCGACCGGCGAACTGGATGGCGACAAGGCGGTCTTCACCTCGGATGAGGGCCGAGCCGAAATCAAGAACGGCGAGATGAAGGTCTGGGACAACGACGGCAATCACATCGCCACGCTGAACAAGGTCAAGCGTGAGAGCCCGACGCTTGGCGAGCGTCCCGCGGACGGCGCTGTCGTGCTGTTCGACGGATCGAGCGCCGACGAGTTCGAAAACGGTCGGCTCGTCGAGGAAAAGTATCTCGGCGCGACGAATGTCACCTCGAAGCTCAAACTGACCGATCATCATCTGCACATCGAATTTCGCACGCCATTCATGCCCAAGAGCCGTGGTCAGGGCCGTGGAAATAGCGGAGTCTACGTGCAGGGACGATTCGAGGTGCAAGTGCTCGATTCGTTTGGTCTCGACGGCAAGAACAACGAATGTGGCGGCATCTACAGCGTCGGCGAACCGGCCGTCAATATGTGCCTCCCGCCGCTTTCGTGGCAGACCTACGACATCGACTTCACGGCCGCTCGCTACGATGATGCTGGCAACAAGACGGCCAATGCCCGGATCACCGTACGACACAACGGCGTGTTGATCCACGACAACGTGGAACTGCCCAACGGCACGCCTGGTGGCAAGCCGGACGGAGTCGGTCCGGAAGGTCTCTTCTTGCAAGATCACGGCAACCCGGTCGTGTTCCGCAACATCTGGGTCGTCGAAAAGTAGTCGACCGACTCGCCCTGAGTTTCAGGCGATCGTCGGATCGAGCATAAAAAGCGGAAGCCGCTTCGGAAACGAAGCGGCTTCTTGGCTTTCTATTTAGGCTGGCGACGGGCAGGTCCCGTTTTGACTGGCTCGACTTGCCCAGTCGCAAGACACGCCGAACTAGTCGTCGCCGTTCTCGCGGATCAACGGTTCCATCACCTTGGTGTTGCGTTCGACGGCCAACACGGTCGTGCGTTGCTCGACTCCGTCGGCACTGCTCGCGACGATCGGAAGCACCTGACGGCGATCGGGCAGCGGTAGGCGGACCGAGAACGTGCCATCACCCCGCAGCTTGATCGGCTCACCGCCGAGCGTGACGTAGGCGGTCGCGTCGGTTTGCCCGAACACGATCATCTCGGCGTCGACCGAGAATTGGAACTCGCGCAACCGACCGAGCGACACATCCGCTCCCGCTCCGTACTGAGTCACCGAAGGTGAACCCATCGGGCGACGCAGACGGTCCTCGAACAGCTCGCGGAGCTGTTGGTCCGAATTCTCGGGAGCGTACCCGCCGCTCATCGCGTAGAACTTCTCGCAGTCCTCGGCGATATCGAGCCAATTGCCATCCATCATGTCCGACGCACCGGGCGTCGGCGTGGTGACCTTGTTGCTACGAGCCAGCGTGTGGAACTTGCCGGTCGAGGCCTTGTAGCCGAGGGTCACGCGGTACGTCTTGGGCGGTTCGACAACATCGATGTACCAATTGCAAACGCCACCATGCACGGGAATCTCGCGCACGATTCGTTCGGCGGTGCTCGTCGTCCCCGCATCATCGATCTCGGCGAGACGCAGCATCGGCTGTACCGTGTGCCATTGAGCCGCGAGGGCGACCTTGGCTCGTTCAACCGTCTCGCGGGAGATCTCCCAGTAGGCTTGCAACCAATAAGGGTCGCGAACCAGCAGCGCACAGCGATCCTTGGTATGGCGGCTCGAGCTGCCGTTGGAGTCGCCCGCCAAGTCCCGGCGACGATCCATCCGCTCATGAGCCTCTTGGATCTTGCGGATCACGCGAGGGTTGGTTTTTGACTTGGGAGGAGCCGGCTTGGGGCTCTTGGCGATTTTGACCGTGCTCGACTTGGCCGAGGCTTTCGCGGCCGCTGGTTTGGCGGCGGCGGGGCTCTTAGCTGGCGTGGAGCTTTTGGCGGCGGCGGGCTTCGGGGCCGCGGCTTTCGCGGCGGCGGCCTTGGTTGGCTTGGCTTTCGCCGCTGGCTTTTGAGCTTCAACGGCGGCGGTCTTGGGCCCGGCCGAACGAGACTTGGCGGCGCTGCTCGCTGCCTTGGTCGTCGACACCTTGGTCGCCGCGCTTTTGGCCGCTGGTTTCGAGGTGGAGCTCTTGGCGGCGGTTCGCGCGCTCGACTTGGCGGGCTCCTTGGCCTTGGACGCTCCCTTAGATGCAGCCTTTTTCTTTGCGGCGACCTTCGCGACATTTCCCTTAGGAGCAGGAACGGCGGAGGCCCCACGTTTCGCCGGAGTCGCCTTTTTGGTGGAGGCTGACTTGGCGGAAGACGCCGGCTTGGAGGCCGCTTTGCCTCCCTTGGTCTCCGTCTTGACGAGCGCTTTCACGAGCTCGTCCTTACGCATGGAGTTCCAGCCAGCAATGCCTTTGCGCTTGGCAAGGGCAGCCAAATCTTTCGAGGTGCGAGTTCGCAAATCCGCCGCGGTGATCAAAGGTCATTACCTCCCGGCCCAAATCCGCGGCGCAAGTCCGATAACGAACCACGCGCGACTCGAGGGCGGCACTCAATTGAATGCAGGTGCCCGAAAACGACCATCTGTCGCTTCGGAGTGGACGCACGATCGGGAGACACCCGAACCGCTCCATGTCCGCAGGAGGGAAGCGCGATCAAGTCGAGTCATCATCGAGGGTCGTTACCGAGCCCGCTCAGCTGATCACAGTCGAACTTGCCGCGTCACAAAAGCCGATGCTGGGGAAACGAAGCCCATCCAGGCTCGCTCCCAAGCTCCCAAAGTGCCACGTCTTACCGCGAATCCCCCATGCAGGAGGTTTCAGCGTTCGGTCGTTGAACTTGGAGCTGCTACCGGCAGCCGTTGCCACTGATTTGCCGTAGGTGAATTGGACGAGGCGGCGACCCTCATTCCAGCTTCTCGGTCCCACGATTCAGCACATCCCACTTAGTGCTTTCCGTGCGTGATCCATGCTACTTACGGTATCGGCGACATGCAACGCCCCCATGGCTGGTGAGACGAGGGGGCGGGTTTCATTAAAGGCTCGGATTCGGTCGTTGTTCGCCAAGCAGCGTTGAGTCACTTCCCCTTGGTGTGGAGTCTTCTTTCGGCAGTGGCCGTTTGTGCGCTGCCTCCTGTGAGTGGTCGGCGGCGGCTCGCGCCGACGAGGATTTCAACGGTGTGACGCGGGGTGGCATCACGGCATCGATCGCCACGAGTCGCTTGGTCGCGCAGGGCTAGCCTCGGGGCTCACTGGGCCGAATCGTGGTGATGAGCGTTGCCAAGTCAGACGGTCGGTGCGGCACCTCTCTCGTCAAGCGATGGACGCTAATCGTCGGAGTTTCGCTCTGCCCGAGACAATCGTTCAATGCCGCGTTCCAGACGTTGTTCGTGAGCTTGCGAACCGTTCGAAAACCTTGGGAAAAGAGGCGAGTCGCGCTGGGTCGGGAGGACTTTGTGAAAAATCCCACGAAGCCTCGCGCGGGTACGTTGACCACCTGTGGAGGCTTGGATAGAGTAGCCAACCTATCGAGCTCGTTAGCTTTGCCGCTCGCTATGGGACGCCGATTTTTCGTGAGAGGGAGAGGTTGTTTTACGGCCTGTTTCCCCATGACATCGGATTCCGATCCCGAGCCTGGTTCAACTGACGATCGCTCCTCGGAGGCCAAGGCGTTCGACATTTCGTCGAGAGTTTTCTCCGCGGCGCTCTCAATCGGTCTCCTCGCTTGGGGAGGTCATTGGCTTGATAAGCAGCTTGGCTGGCGGGGGCCATTGTTGATCCTGGGAGTTCTTCTGGGATTCGCGGTGTTTCTCCAGCAGTTGATGTCGGTGGTCGCTTTGATCGCGCCCTCTCGCTCTCGTAGGAGCAAGCCCGGTGAGTGACGGGAGCTCCTCCCTTCTTCGGATACGCGTCATTTCCGTACTGGCGGCTTCGCTGGTGAGTGCGGTTCTGATTCGTGTGCTGGGAATGTTGGGGTTCGTCCCCTGGCATGAGAGGTCGACGATCGAATTGACCGTCGCGTTGTTGGTGGTGATGGGAAGCTTCGCGCTGGCGGCTTGGGTGGAGTACGGCATTGGCCGAATCGCTCCCGGGCAAGCATCCGCCGCGCTCGCTTCCATCGGCATCCGGACCGGCGGAGTCGCTCTCGCGGTCGTTGTGACTGTGATGTCTCCGTTTCGGAGTCAGTCTCAGTTGCTGCTGCTTGCCTCGCTCTATGTCATCGTCTTGGCCGTTGATACGACGGTTTGGTCGTTGGTTCTGCGAGGCCGTTCGCGGCACGTTCAATGATCGACGCCCCGGCGTGGCAAGCCTGCTTGGGGCATGAGCCGGACTGAATTGACAGTCGGGCCGAGAGAATCGGTGAATGAATCGTGTGGTTCGATAATCGACAACGTCCCCAACGGCTCGGCGGGGATTAGCCGAGTGTGTTTTTGGAGACGGGAGAGAATCGCGGAATGGTGAAAACCTTACTGCTCGACGATTCCCAAGACGAAACCGCTGCTCCCGATGCTCAGGAGTCGCCCGTGACCGCCGTGGAGACGGAGGGAGGCGAGCCGTCCGCCGAGGTCGAGGCTCAAACCGAGTCGACCGCGGGGGAAAACGCATCGGCTCCCACCGAGCCCCAAGCGGCGGAAGATGGCGCTCAGGCCGGGACGGACGCTCACGTCGACGGCCCCGCGGGTCAGGACGGCCACGATGAGCCAGGCCACGGCGAGCCGGGCCACGAAGAGCCAGGTCACGATGAGCCGGGTCATACGGACCCTGGGCATGACGAGCCGGGCCATGTGCATGGCGAAGGGGATGCTCCGGGACATGATGCGGACGAGCATCATGGATCGCACAGCTTCCTGTCGCCCGGCCATCTCATGGGGCACGTTCAAGACTCGGATAAGTTCGAGTTCTCGTTTTGGTTGACGGGGCGAGCTCGCAACGAAGGTGGGACTCCGATTCATATCGGTGTGCCTCAGTTGCCCGAGGGTGTCGCGCCGGCTCAGCCGATCGTGGGAACGCCGACCGGCATTTTGCAGCCATGGGATTTCAAGATCACCAAGTTCATGGTGTTGGAGGTCCTGGTCGCGGTCGCCTTGGTCGCGGTCTTCGTGCCGTTGGCCCGTCGAATCCGAACGGGGCAGCCACCCAAGGGACGTTGGTGGAACTTGATGGAAACGTTGATCGTGTATGTGCGCGATCAAGTGGCTCGTCCGTCGATCGGTCATCACGACGCGGACAAGTTCCTGCCTTATCTGTGGACCGTGTTCTTCTTCATCCTGTTTGGCAATCTCTGCGGCCTCGTGCCGTTCCTGGGTTCGCCGACGGGAGCCTTGGGAACCACGGTTGTCCTCGCCTTGGCGACCTTCCTGGTTGTGTTGGCGACCGGAATCAAGAAGATGGGAGTGATCGGCTTCCTGAAGGCTCAAGTGCCTCACATGGACCTGCCTTGGTTCATGGCGATCTTCATCTTTCCGTTGATCTTCGTGCTTGAAATCGCGGGCTTGTGCATCAAGCACGCGGTGTTGTCCATTCGATTGTTCGCCAACATGTTCGCGGGCCACTTGGTGCTGGCGGTGCTGTTGGCGTTTGTCGGTGAAACTTGGGCCTCCTCGATCGTTTACGCGGTGGGTCCAGCGAGTATCGGAGCCATGGTGGCTGTGAACTTGCTCGAGTTGTTCGTGGCCTTTTTGCAAGCCTATATCTTCACGTTCCTGTCGGCTCTGTTCATCGGAGCGGCGGCTCATCCTCACTAAGGAATGGTCGCCTCTCGGCTCGGTCGCTCGGTGGTTCCCTCGGGAATGCCTTGTCGCCTGGGTTGGAGGAAGCGGGTGCTGAAGTAGCTGTTTTGATGGGTGTCGATTCCACTCGATTTACGCGATGTTTTTGGGAGATCGTTTCGATGGCTAAGTGGTTGGGCATGCTGGTGGTGGCGGTTGCACTGTGCTTGGTGGCGACCCCGGCGATGGCACAAGATGGTGAGAATGGAGTTGCCGCCGCGGCCTCCACCGATCTGGCTCCTCTCGCCGCCGTTGGCGCGGGTTTGGTCGTGATCGGCGCCGGCTTGGGCATTGGTCGCATCGGTGGTTCGGCGACCGAGAGTATCGCTCGTCAACCGGAAGTGGCTGGAAACATTCAGACCGCCATGATCATCGCGGCCGCCCTTATCGAAGGTGCCGCGTTGTTCGGTCTGATCGTTTGTATCCTGCCGGTGCTCGGTTAAGTTCGCGCTCGTCGCGAGCGAGTTTGCTCGCTGTGGAATCGACTCGAGGTACCCGCCGGTGCCTGGTCGGTCGCCGGGCCCGTTCCTCATGAGCGGGCTCGGGCGAACGCCGCACTGGTGGGTTGGTGAGTTCGATTTCCTCGTCACGAGATCCGCCTAGCAACCGTAACGGGCTCGAGCAGTCCAGTCGGTCGCCAGGCAACGCTCTGTTCTCGATGCGATGCTGGACCCGATGGGGCCGAGACGTCGCGGAGGGTCAGGGGCTCGTGCGAGACAGCGGCGCGAATCGAGCTCGGTTTTGGCGGGCGCGCGGTTGATGGGTTAGGTGCCGAATCCCATTGAGGATGGAAGCATGACTTGGGTTACGATGCTGGCCGAGGAAGTCGCTCCGCCAACCGTCTTTGATCCTGACTTGGCGTTCTTCACGGTTATCGTGTTCGCCTTGACGTTTCTCGTGTTGTGGCTTTTCGCCTGGAAGCCGATCGCCGAAGGGCTGGATCGACGCGAGAAGGGAATCGCCGACTCGATCGAGCAGGCGAAGGCTGACGCGCTGAAGGCGGCCGAGACGCTCAAGGGCTATGAGGCAAAGCTGTCCGCCGCCGCCGACGAGGCGTCGCGGATCATTGCCCAGGCCAAGAGCGAGGGCGAAGCCGACAAGGAACGCATCGTCGCGGCTGCCCGCGATGAAGCGGAAGCGGCGAAGCAACGAGCGTTGGCCGAGATCGAGGCCGCGAAGGAACAAGCTGTCCGCGAATTGGCTCGTCTCCATGTGGACAGTGCCGTCTCGCTGGCCGGTTCGTTGATTCGCAAGGAGATCGACGGGCAGAGCCACCAAGCTCTGATCCAAGACTCCATGACTCGTTTCTCTGGTCGGAACTGATCGTGTCGAATCGCGACTGGTTCGACGAACGCGGGTGATGGTTGCACGGGCCTGGCATGCCGGCGAGTCGCGTATCGCGTGGCTTTGGCGGCTGGGCGAGCGAGGCTGATCGCTTGGGCGTGAAACCGATCCGCGAACGAATTCGACTGGTCGCACGATCTCACCGAGGTTTTTGATGTCCGCCAACGACGGCAACTTGGCTTACGACACCGAACGGCAATACCTGGGCACCGTGTATGCCAAGGGATTGCTCGGCGCGTTGGCTGCAACGGGTAACGGCGAGGAAGTGGTGTCGGAGCTCGAGTCACTCGTGGGTGAGTTGCTCCCCCAAGTGCCTCAGTTACGCACGCTGCTTGAGAGTCCGCGGGTCCCGCTGCCGGTGAAGGAAGAGGTGATCGACAAGGCGTTTGGTGCTGGCACCGACTCGCTGCGACGATTCCTCAAGGTGGTCTGCGCCCACGGGCGATTTGATTGCCTCAAGATCGTCAGCAGCACCGCTCGCCAATTGCTCCGCGAACAACGAGGGTTGGTGGAAGGCACGGTGGTCAGTGCCGAAGCCATCCCCGACGCCGACCGTCCCGCTCTGGTCGCCGCCTTGGCCCAGATGCTCGGTCGCGAAGTCGAGCTTAAGTACACCGTCGACCCCGGTATTCTCGGCGGCTTGATGGTCCGAGTCGGCGATCGCGTCTATGACGCCTCGCTTGCTTCGCAACTAGAAAACATTCGTCGAACGGCGACTGACCGAGCCGTTCAACAGATCCGCCAAACGCTCGACCGCTTCCTGGTCGACGCGTCGTAGCGGAACCCCGTCGATCCAGGCTCACGGTTCGTGGGCCTCGATCAAAGCTGTCATCCACTCACGTTCCATCTGCCAGGGGAAATCGCCTCCAGACCCAAGACCCGCGTCGAGTTCGACTTGTTCCCTTCCCGCCGGGAAGAAAGAGCGGAGCGAGCCACGGCGTTGACGGCGAAGCGGTAGGTGAGCGCGACGAACGCGTTTCTGGCTTAACAAGGTGCGAGGATTTCGATGAAGTTCAACGCTGACGAAATCGCGTCGGTGATCCAACACGAGATCGAGCAGTATGGGCGTCAAATCGATGTCCGCGAAGTCGGTACCGTGTTGGAGGTGGGTGATGGTATCGCCCGCATCCATGGTTTGACCGGAGTCGCCGCGGGCGAAATGGTCGAGTTTCCCGGTGGCATCATCGGTCTCGCGTTCAACCTCGAGGAAAACAGCGTCGGTGTCATCATCTTGGGTGACTACCTGGCGATCAACGAAGGTGACGAAGTCCGAGCGATGGGACAGCTGCTCAGCGTCCCCGTCGGCGAGGGCGTGCTCGGCCGTATTCTCGATCCGCTCGGCAATCCGCTCGACGGCAAGGGCCCGGTGAGCTTCACCGAACGCCGCAACGTCGAAACGATCGCGCCGGGCGTGGCTGGTCGTCAGCCGGTGCACGAGCCGATGCAGACCGGACTCAAGGCGATCGACGCCATGACTCCGATCGGTCGTGGTCAGCGGGAGCTGGTCATTGGTGACCGCAAGACGGGTAAGACGGCGATCGCGATCGACGCGATCATCAACCAGAAGAACACCGGAGTGAAGTGCTTCTACGTCGCCATCGGCCAGAAGGACTCCTCGGTCGCCAACGTCATCCGAGAGCTCGAACAACGCGGCGCGATGGATTACACCACCGTGATCGTGTCGGGTGCCAGTGCTCCGGCTCCGTTGCAATACATCGCTCCGTACTCGGGTACCTCGATGGCCGAGTACTTCATGTACAAGGGTGAGCACTGCTTGATCGTTTACGACGATCTCTCGAAGCAAGCCGCCGCCTATCGCGAATTGTCGCTGCTGATGCGACGTCCGCCGGGTCGTGAAGCGTTCCCGGGTGACGTGTTCTACTGTCACAGCCGCTTGCTCGAACGATCGGCCAAGTTGTCGGCCGAGCTCGGCGGTGGTTCGATCACGAGCTTGCCTGTCATCGAGACCCTGGAAGGCGAAGTGTCGGCCTACATTCCGACCAACGTGATCTCGATCACCGACGGTCAGATCTACCTGCAGCCGGACTTGTTCTTCAAGGGTGTCCGTCCCGCCATGAACGCCGGTATTTCGGTGTCTCGCGTGGGTGGTGCGGCCCAGGTCAAGGCGATGCGAAACGTGGCCGGTAGCTTGCGGCTCGACCTAGCGGCCTTCCGCGAACTCGAGGCGTTCGCCCAGCTCGGTACCGACCTCGATCCCGCCACTCAAGCTCGTCTCGATCGTGGCTATCGCATGGTGGAGTTGCTCAAGCAACGCCAGTTCACGCCGATGCACGTGGTCGACCAAGTCATGATGATCTTCGCGGGTACCAAGGGGTACCTCGATGACGTGCCGGTCGACAAGGTCGGCGCGTGGGAAGAGGCGTTCCTCTCGTTCGTTCATTCCAAGAAGCAAGACTTCTGGAACCTGCTCGACTCGAGCAAGGACGACAAGGACGCGCTCAAGAAGGCCGATCATGCCACGACCAAGGGCTTGATCGAGGCGCTGACCGAGTTCAAGGCGTCGCACAAGATTTAGTGGGCTCGTCGGAGTAGGAAGCGCGGTGGACCGGCTCGATCGGTTCGCCGCACTTGACCCGCCTTCGCGAATCCCAATGCACGACTCGTCCCTTTCGCATCTCGGATCGTAGAGTCATGGCTAACGCAAGAGCCCTCGATAAACGCCGACGATCGATTCGCAACATCCGCAAGATCACGCGGACGATGGAGTTGATCGCGACCGCGCGTTTCAAGAAGGCGATGGACCGCGCCACCGCCGCGACCGACTACACCGCCCGCATCGCTCGACTCGTGGCCGATCTGGCCGCCTCGGGCCTGGAGGTTTCCCACCCGCTGCTCGAATCGCGGCCGGAGACCAAGAACGCGGTGTTGTTGGTGCTGACCGCGAATCGCGGATTGTGCGGCGGCTACAACGGCAACGTGATGCGAGTCGCGACTCGTCATCGGCTCGAGATGCAAGAGGCGGGGATGAATGTCCGCGTCGACGTGTCGGGCAAACGGGGCATCAGCGGACTCAAGTTTCGCAAGGTCCCGATCGGCGATTCGTACACCGAGTTCGATGATCAACCGGCCCTCGAGGGCGTTTCCAAGATCGCCGAAGGTTACCTCGAGGCGTTCGTTTCGGGACAGATCGACCGTTTGGATGTGGTCTACACCCAGTTCCAGTCGGTCGCCCGCCAGAACGCGGTGATTGAAACCTTGCTGCCACTCGGATCGATTGGTGGCAAGTCGAGCGACTCCGCCGACGAGGCCAAGGGGCAGTCGCTGTATGAGTTCGTGCCGAGCCCCGCTTCGATTCTCGAGGAGGTCGTTCCGATGAGCTTCAAGGTGAAGCTCTTCAAGACCTTCCTTGACGCGGCGGTGAGCGAGCAGATCGCGCGGATGGTC
>JAGQPS010000479.1 GCA_020426595.1 Planctomycetales bacterium | reverse complement strand
CCTTGACTCTGTTCACAGTGATGTTCCTGCCAGCAATCCAGAGTAGTCGCAGTGAGGGAGCGTTCTTGATCGCTGCGAGTGAACCCGAGGCAAGGGATTGGCTTTGGATGCTAATCGAATGTAAGTTCGTGGCGTCTTCAATCCCGCTGAGGAACTCGCCAGTCAGGCCGTCATTTCGGCCGTCAGAAATGGATAGTGATTCAACGACGTTGGCTCGAAGAAGCCGTTCGAGGCTCACGTCACTTGCATCGCTCCCGTCACCGAAATCTGAAAAGTATAGGCATAGCTCTGGGATCGGCTCGCCGATGTTCGCCAAGAACGCAATGTCTGCGTCGGTTGGATTTCCTAGCTCGAGCATTTCAATGTTTGCAAGATCACTTAAGTTGATCGCCTTTGCGATGCCGGAGGAATTGCCTATGCATATTCGTTCAATCTGCGTTAGAGAAAACATGCTTCGAAGTTCCTGGCTGGTGAGACTTCGGCTGCCGTTGTCGATTGTTAGAGACCGAAGGTTGGGGAATGAGGCCGACTCTTCAATGCACTTTAAAAGTGTTCCGTCCTCGTCTCGCTCTTCTGCCCGTATTAGCATCAGGCGACTGTAGAATATGTGACTTAAGAGGTCCTCTTCGCTTTCGTTGGATACTCGAGAAATGGGCGTCGCCATCAGAATTGCCTGTAGATCGTCGCCGAGTATGATGGAGCCCTTATCGACGGCAGTTGATATGTTGGGAATCGTATCTGGTGACACGGGGATCTGTGTTGATGATGCATTGTCGCGACCGCAGCCGCTGATAAGGAAAAGTCCTGCTAAGGCAAGGGCAGTGCCTTTGCGTTGTTGTGTCATTTCGAGACTCCCGCATTAGTTGAGGCTTGGTGGTCAGTTAGAGGTGACTAGTCAGCGCAGCCTGAGACTCTTAGCGCTGGTCCGGTTTTTGGTGGCATCTCAGGCCTTGTTGCGGATGGCGGTCTAGTTGGGTGGAATAGGAATTAGGTTGCTGCGTGCGGTAAGGGACGACTGCATACGCCGTTCGAGTTTAAGATCTGCGTCGAGTCGGAATTGCTGACCCAACGGGCCAGTCGATGAGGCTTCAAGGTGGACCAAGCCAATGCTCGCTACTGCTTAGTTGAGGGGCTAGTGTCACTGGTTCTCTAGGGCCAAGGCAAACAGAATCCGCCCCGGCCAAGCGCCACCGCCAATCTCGGAACGGCTGCTCTCAATCTGTCGCGGTACGCGGCAACTGTGAAAGTCAAAGCGTTGTGGCCCGCATCAAGCCTCTGCCTTGGCCTCTCGCGACAGGCGATCGAAGGTTGGAGGTCGGCTTTCAACTGTTGATCTGCTGCATTGACCATGGAATCTGCCGGACGAAACCCTGGTCAGTCATTTTGTGCCGCGCGACTGCGCGCTGCCGCCCACCCCGCAGTCTTATCATTCAATTGGCCCGTCGTAGGCTTCGATTTCTGACGCGAAAAAGGCACTTAGCTCTCGCGAGAATTCCTCGACACTATCAAAGGCCGGGGCGATATCGCACGTGTCCATGCTCCAGAATGCAATTGACCCATCGTTGCGACACAAGAACCTGTCGCCACTGCTAGTCGAGAAGAGATTGATTCCGCCAATAACTGAAGGGTCCGATTCCCAGAGGTACTCGGGATCGGAAGGATCAAGGGGTTTGAGTTCATCAATCCGAAAGAATCCACTGTCCGAAGCAAGGAAGTCGTAGCCCTCAGGCGGGCTATAGCAGAACTTGCACCCGGCAAATGCTCCGAGTAATGCCAATGCGTCAGGGTGGGCATCTACTGATACCTCGCACTGCGTTGACTCTGGTACGAACAGTATTTTGCCAGCGTGTTCGAGGAGGATCCAGTACTGTGGTCCGCCATTATCATACGGTAGATGGTATACTGATCGCGGTTTAAATCGCCCGAGGCAGCGTCCTAGCACATCTACGCAAATTTGTCCTATGTTCCACTTTCGTGATAGGAACGCTTGGATCGCGTTTTGACTCAACTCTCCAACTTCCATGAATCGACATGAGCAATCCTTGCTGCTAACCGGCAGGAAGTACTCGTGCCCGGGTGGGATTGGGTCGAAATTGGGCCACGTTTTGACTACAGACACGGTTGGTATCTCCTGGTTAGATTTGATACTTTGACAGCTGTTGGGTACTGCGCCGTCGACGCCGCGATCGCCTTGCCTTAGGGGCAATCAACTTGTCGTCGTTGGACCGGCCTCATTTGCCTACCGCCGTAGGTGACCGACGATCCGAGCTCTGTTTTCAACCGCCCTCAAGCTGTTTTGACCCCGGATTCCGCCAGCCGAAACCCTGTTCAGTCACTTTGTCTCGAGCGGCCAACGCCTTAGCGCCTCGTCGAAATCCCACGGGAATTCGGGATCGCCAACTAGAGCCAACCAGAAATCATCGTAAACGTATGGCGTGGAATGAAGACATTCGTTAAGCTCCGTCCAGTCATCGCTCCATAGCAATTCGTGGGAAACGTAGTACATTCTCCGGTCGCGCCTATCGACCACCACGGGATCACCGTTGGCCCCACCTGCAAGCGCCAAATACCCGTTGTTGATGCAATCCTGAATGGAATACGTGTTCTGTTCAATGAGTTCGGTCATTGGCACTAGCGTGAGGTTGCCGATCCGAGTCCATTCAGGCATCGCGCACTTCGCTAGGTCCTCGATAATGTCTGCTGGGATCTCGTGTCGATGTAGGAATTCGATACAAGTTATAGGCATTTCGACAAAGTCAGGTTTGTCTGGAACTTGGTCTAACGCATTGCGAAGCATTCGATTTCACCGCCTAGAAAAGGCCTTACCAAGAAGGCTCCCGGAACTCGGCAGTCTTCGGAAACACTCACGCGGTACATGAAGATGCAAGCAGGCGTTCCCGCGATGTACAAAACAGCGATGCGAGGTCTGGCTCGTCAAAATGCAGGACCTGGCCAATGTGATCAACTTTGGAGACTGGTCTCGATTGCTCGGCTCGGTCGCTTCTTCGTGGCACTGCCCTGAAGCGTTGATGTTCACACGGTCGTTCTGCTGGTCGCCAAGCCATCTCAAGGGACTAATGTCGCAGGGACTCAATGCTTAGGTCAAGGAGAAGGCGGCGTGGACTCGGCTTTGGCGGCAGGCCGACGTGTGGCTAAGCTGGCGTTCTGGATTGGGCCACGTCCAAGCTCGAGGACGTTAAATGTCG